>NZ_AP028929.1:1702500-1870000 GCF_041154385.1 Streptococcus sp. SN-1 | reverse complement strand
TTGGTAACGATCGTACCGGTTCGATTCCGGTCCTCGGCATAATATAATGAGCACCCTTAGCTCAACTGGATAGAGTACCTGACTACGAATCAGGCGGTTAGAGGTTCGACTCCTCTAGGGTGCATTTTTCTATTTAACTCGGGAAGTAGCTCAGCTTGGTAGAGTACTTGGTTTGGGACCAAGGTGTCGCAGGTTCGAATCCTGTCTTCCCGATACATTACAGAGATACGTAAGCGTATCTTTTTTTATTTAACTAGATATTATATACATTAAGAGAGAATCAGTTTGCTTCTCTCTTTTTAATTTCAGTAATTCATTTTGATCGCGTATACTTTTTTGTTTCCTGATTTGTTCAATGAATACAGTAGTTTAGGTACATAAATTAAAATTTAACAGATTGTATAATTCTTACAAACTTTTAAGAAAGTAATTGAAGAGTTTTTTTGCTCCGCCTATAATATATGTGTTTTGTGCGATAAAAATTTCCGCTCTTTTGATTTTAAATAAGTATTGGTTTTCAATATAGTGTGAATTGGGTTTGATATTTCTTTTAAGGAAGCTGCCTTAGATTTTTCTACTTGTGTTTTATTGTATAGTGTATCTTGCTTGTTTTGAACAGAATCTTTTATGACATTTGTCATATTTCCTTGTGACAGAAGCATCTAGCTCCGCTAACTTCAAAAGACTATAATTGAAGTATGAAAGGGAGGAAGAAAAAATGAAACATAAAGTAATTGTCGCAATGAGTTTAGTAGCAGCAGGAGTCATGACTTATCTCATGTTCTCAGGATTGGATGAAGGTTTCTATCATTTTCCTTGGGAGCTATTTGCAGGATTTGGAATGATGTCCTGGCTTATCCGAGAAGGTTTGAAATTAGTCTCAGATGTGAAAAAGGAGTTTGAAAAATGAAAAAAGCGTTTCTCTATCTTTTTATTGGACTATCACTAGTGGTATGGTTGGTAGAAATGTTTACAGGTTGGTTTGATCAAGCCTTCCTTCACCAAGCCATTCGCGGTGCCTGGGGTCTAGGATTTATGATTTTTATCGCCTTTCCGATGGGAAAGGAGTGGCTGAAAGGAGAATATGATGAACATGATTAAGGTAGAAAGCCTAAATAAAAACATCAAGGGCAAGGCTATTTTGAAGGATATTTCCTTTGAGGTAACAGAAGGTGAATGCGTCGCCTTGATTGGTCCCAATGGTGCTGGGAAGACCACACTCTTGGACTGTTTGCTTGGAGATAAACTGGTCACAAGCGGTCAAGTATCCATCCAAGGCTTGCCAGTGACGAGTTCTCAGTTAGACTACACAAGATCCTATCTCCCTCAAGAAAATGTCATCGTTCAGAAATTAAAGGTCAAAGAGTTGATTGCTTTCTTTCAAAGTATTTATCCAAATCCCTTGAGCAACCAGGAGATCGATCAACTATTGCAGTTTGACAAGCAACAAAAAGAGCAATTTGCAGAAAAATTGTCAGGTGGGCAAAAGCGTCTCTTCTCTTTTGTCTTGACCTTGATTGGGCGACCAAAGCTTGTCTTTTTAGATGAACCGACTGCTGCCATGGATACCTCTACCCGTCAACGTTTTTGGGAAATTGTTCAGGACCTAAAAGCGCAGGGAGTCACTATTCTCTATTCGTCCCATTATATCGAAGAGGTAGAGCATACAGCTGACCGGATTTTGGTCTTGAATAAGGGAGAGTTGATTCGTGATACGACGCCTCTAGCCATGCGTAGTGAGGAGATTGAAAAGCATTTTATCCTTCCTTTGGCTTACAAGGAAGTCGTTGAGCAGTCAAACTTGGTTGACAACTGGGCACAAAAACAGGATGCTCTACAAGTAGTCACACGAGAGGCAAATGCTTTCTGGCAACTGTTAGTTCAAGCAGGATGTAGCATACAAGAAATTGAAGTTAATAACCGCAGTTTGCTGGATACAATCTTTGAAGAAACACAAAAGGGAGATGACTAAGATGAAACGATGGATCGCATTAAATAAGATAGAATTTCTATTGACCAAACGGCAATCAGTCTATTATCTATTATCCGTAGGAATGCCGACAGCCTTCTATTTATTCTTTTCAGGCATGTACCAGAACACACCTGGTGGACCAGCTAATTTTATGCGTGATTACCTCATCTCCATGACAGCCTTTTCCATGATGTCGACAGCTATCTTCTCATTCCCAGTTGTTTTACATACCGATAAAATCAACAACTGGCAGAAAACATTACGTCATAGCCCTGTAAATATGGTAGAATATTATCTATCAAAGATAACAAGTATGCTGGTTGATTATTTGGCTTCAATCTTGGTGGTTTTCTCAGTTGGGCACTTTGTAAGAGGTGTGGACATGTCTCTTGGAAATTGGATTGGGGCGGCGCTCTTGCTGATTTTGGGAAGTATTGCATTTGTAGCACTTGGCTTGACCTTGACACTCTTGCCTTCTAGTCAGCTGATGTCTGTCGTGGGTAATCTTCTTTACTTTGGCTTGGCTGTTTTAGGCGGACTCTGGATGCCCGTCTCTTTATTTCCAGACTGGATGCAAGCAATCGGGAAGCGTCTACCAAGCTATCAGTTGATGGAATTGATCAAGACATTCTTAAATGAGGGTGGCATCAATCTATCAGCCACAGTTTATCTACTTGTTTTTTCAGCAATTTTGTTTGGTTTGACCATTTACCTTCAAGGTCATAAGGAGAATACTTAATGCTTGAAAGACTGAAAAGCATACATTATATGTTCTGGGTCAGTTTAATTTTTATGATTTTCCCCATCCTACCTGTAGTGACTGGGTGGCTTTCTGCCTGGCATTTATTGATTGATATTCTATTTGTAGTGGCGTATTTGGGTATTTTAACAACTAAGAGCCAGCGCCTATCTTGGCTTTTCTGGGGGATCATGCTGACTTATGTAGTTGGGAATACTGCCTTTGTTGCTGTTAATTATATCTGGTTTTTCTTTTTCCTATCCAATCTCTTAAGTTATCATTTCAGCTTAGGTGGTTTAAAGTCTTTACATGTCTGGACTTTTCTTCTTGCTCAAGTCCTTGTTGTGGGCCAACTGTTGATTTTTCAGAGAATCGAAGTTGAGTTTCTATTCTATCTACTTGTAATTCTTGCTTTTGTCGATTTAATGACTTTTGGTTTGGTTCGGATTAGGATTGTGGAGGATTTGAAAGAAGCTCAGGCTAAGCAAAATGCCCAGATAAATCTATTGCTTGCTGAAAATGAACGTAGTCGTATCGGTCAAGATTTGCATGATAGTCTGGGACACACTTTTGCTATGCTCAGTGTCAAGACAGATTTAGCCTTGCAGTTATTTCAAATACAGGCTTATCCACAGGTGGAAAAGGAATTAAGAGAAATACAGCAGATAAGCAAGGATTCCATGAATGAAGTACGAACCATCGTGGAAAATCTGAAGTCACGGACCTTAGCTTCAGAACTTGAAACTGTCAAAAAGATGCTAGAAATTGCTGGCATTGAGGTTCAAGTTGACAATCAGTTGGACAAGGCTAGCTTGACCCAGGATATGGAGTCCACGGCTGCTATGATTTTGTTAGAATTGGCAACCAATATCATCAAGCATGCTAAAGCGTCTAAAGCTTACTTAAGATTAGATCGGACAGAGAAAGAACTACTTTTAATAGTAAGAGATGATGGTTGTGGTTTTACTTCTATAAAAGGGAATGAGCTCCATACAGTTCGAGATCGTGTCCTTCCATTTTCGGGAGAGGTAAATGTGATTAGTCAAAAACAACCGACAGAAGTTCAGGTTCGACTAGCTTATAAGGAGAGAATGTAGATGAAAGTATTAGTCGCAGAAGATCAAAGTATGTTGCGAGATGCTATGTGTCAATTGCTCACGCTTCAATCGGACGTGGAGTCTGTCCTTCAAGCCAAGAATGGGCAAGAAGCAATCCAGCTATTAGAAAAGGAATCAGTAGATATCGCCATCCTTGACGTAGAAATGCCTGTTAAGACAGGTCTTGAAGTTTTGGAGTGGATACGAGCAGAAAATTTAGAAACAAAGGTGGTTGTGGTGACGACCTTCAAGCGCCCTGGTTACTTTGAACGTGCAGTCAAGGCTGGAGTAGATGCTTATGTATTAAAAGAAAGAAGCATTGCAGACCTCATGCATACCTTGCACACTGTCCTCGAAGGAGGCAAGGAGTATTCGCCTGAATTGATGGAAGTGGTGATGACGCATCCCAATCCATTAACAGAGCAAGAAATCGCAGTTTTAAAGGGAATCGCTCAGGGCTTCTCTAACCAAGAAATTGCAGACAAACTTTATCTATCCAACGGAACAGTCCGAAACTATGTCACCAATATTCTTTCAAAACTAGATGCAGGTAATCGAACAGAGGCAGCTAATATCGCGAAAGAATCTGGTTGGTTGTGATACTATCATAACTCGAAAACCATTATGTGCTAAAATTGATGGGATTGAATGGAACAATACTAACTTTAGGAGGGTGGGATTCCTCCTTTTTCTTTTTTGGGGGAGCACTACAAAAGAGCTAAAATGGTAACTTCTAAAACTAACTTCCAGTTTCCCACAACCTAGCTTTTAGTATACGAAAAACGCGTGAAAAACGCGTGAAAAACGCGTGAAAAATCAGTGGAAATCCGTCTTAGACTAACTTCCGCTGGTTTTCTTTTTCTTGATATATAAGGGTTCAAAAGCGAAAAGACACAGAAAAAAGTGCACGACAAATAGCCCTAAAACAGAGTCGTCTTAGAGTAACTTCCAGTTGCTAGCGTTTAGTTTGAGACTTTTCGATGGTGATAAGATGTGTAGTTAGAGGGGAAAATTCCCTTTATTTCAATAAATCAAGTGATAAGTGTGTGTCTTCTGGTTTGACAAATTGGCAACCCAGAAGAGCGGCGATGTCCTCGCCAAAGGTGAAGGTGAAGACGTCGTAAGCAGATTTTCCTTGAAACTCTTCTCGTTTCAAGGAATTGACATGGGAAATGACTAGATTGACGTCTTTCTGAGTCAGCTGGTCAAAGGAAGTGCTCTTGGGAAGAATGGCTCGCAAAACTGTATGGTTCTTCTCAATTCGCCCCTTCTGGTCAGGACGGCTAGGGTCGCAGAAGTAGAGGTGAGACTTCCCATCAATGTCTCGCTCAAGCTCTTCCACATAGGAGAACTCAGATCCGTTGTCCGTGAGAATGACAGGGAACTGCTGATGGAACGCAACCCCTCCGTCCATGACTCTTTCTTTCAAAGCTGCGAATTTAGTGGTGACCTCCAGAGCGGTCTTGTTGTCCAAAAGCAAGGCGAAGAGGAAGTTGCAGAAGGAAACGTTGAAGGTGAGCAGTAGCTTTCCACCAGGTCTGCCGATGACCGTGTCCATTTCCAACCATTTGAAGAAATCATCTGTTTCTCGTAACTCTTGGAAATCTTGGTAGGTCCGCCCAATTTTTAGCTCTTTGGGAATAGCTACTTTTCTGGATTTTCTGCGTTCCTTGAACTTGACCATCCGAGGAAAATCAATGGGCTTGGCTGTCAGATATCCCAGCTTGGCATGCCGATACACCGTAGCTTTCGACACAGGTAGGTTATGTGTCTGAATGATATGGTAGATGCTTTGTTTCTTCTGGATGCCTTGGGTTAAGACCTTATCCATCTGATAAAAACTTTCCTTGTTTAGGGGGATGCCCTGTCTGGATTCCCTCAACATAGTCTCGTACTGTTCCTGCGCCTTTTTCGCGTAGTAAAGATAGCGGTTAAACCCACAATCCGTCCTCTTTTTTTGACAGTTGTTACAGACATAAGGAGCTTTTTTGAGAAGAGGGCAATCCGTGCAATCAGATTTGACGGATGTTGGATGCGTGATGCGATTGCGCTTGATTTCCTTTGAAATCGTTGATGGGTCTTTTCCCATCTTCTCAGCGATGGAACGGAAAGTCTCTTGTTGGCTGATTCCGGTTTGGATGTCAATCCGGTCTTCTAGAGTGAGATGTTTTTGTTTTTTTGTCATGAGGTGCCTCCTCACGAAAAGTCTCAGACTTAATTCTAGCATAATTCGTCGTCTGAGAGTAAATTCCAGTTTCCCACAACCTAGCTTTTAGTATAAGAAAAACGCGTGAAAAATCAGTGGAAATCCGTCTTAGACTAACTTCCGCTGGTTTTCTTTTTCTTGATATATAAGGGTTCAAAAGCGAAAAGACTCAGAAAAAAGTGTACGACAAATAGCCTTAAAACAGAGTCGTCTTAGAGTAACTTCCAGTTGCTAGCATTTAGTGTGAGACTTTTCGATGGTGATAAGATGTGTAGTTAGAGGGGAAAATTCCCTTTATTTCAATAAATCAGGTGATAAGTGTGTGTCTTCTGGTTTGACAAATTGGCACCCCAGAAGAGCAGCGATGTCCTCGCCAAAGTTGAAGGTGAAGACGTCGTAAGCAGATTTTCCTTGAAACTCTTCTCGTTTCAAGGAATTGACATGGGAAATGACTAGATTGACGTCTTTCTGAGTCAGCTGGTCAAAGGAAGTGCCCTTGGGAAGAATGGCTCGCAAAACTGTATGGTTCTTCTCAATCCGCCCCTTCTGGTCAGGACGGCTAGGGTCGCAGAAGTAGAGGTGAGACTTCCCATCAATGTCTCGCTCAAGCTCCTCCACATAGGAGAACTCAGATCCGTTGTCCGTGAGAATGACAGGGAACAGCTGATGGAACGCAACCCCTCCGTCCATGACTCTTTCTTTCAAAGCTGCGAATTTAGTGGCGACCTCCAGAGCGGTCTTGTTGTTCAAAAGCAAGGCGAAGAGGAAGTTGCAGAAGGAAACGTTGAAGGTGAGTAGCACCTTTCCACCAGGTCTGCCGATGACCGTGTCCATTTCCAACCATTTGAAGAAATCATCTGTTTCTCGTAACTCTTGGAAATCTTGGTAGGTTCGCCCAATTTTTAGCTCTTTGGGAATAGCTACTTTTCTGGATTTTCTGCGTTCCTTGAACTTGACCATCCGAGGAAAATCAATGGGCTTGGCTGTCAGATATCCCAGCTTGGCATGCCGATACACCGTAGCTTTCGACACAGGTAGGTTATGTGTCTGAATGATATGGTAGATGCTTTGTTTCTTCTGGATGCCTTGGGTTAAGACCTTATCCATCTGATAAAAACTTTCCTTGTTTAGGGGGATGCCCTGTCTGGATTCCCTCAACATAGTCTCGTACTGTTCCTGTGCCTTTTTCGCGTAGTAAAGATAGCGGTTAAACCCACAATCCTTCCTCTTTTTTGGACAGTTGTTACAGACATAAGGAGCTTTTTTGAGAAGAGGGCAATCCGTGCAATCAGATTTGACGGATATTGGATGCATGATGCGATTGCGCTTGATTTACTTTGAAATCGTTGACGGGTCTTTTCCCATCTTCTCAGCGATGGAACGGAAAGTTTCTTGTTGACCGATTCAAGTTTGGATGTCAATACGGTCTTCTAGAGTGAGATGTTTTTGTTTTTTCGGCATGAGGTACCTCCTCACGAAAAGTCTCAGACTTAATTCTAGCATAATTCGTCGTCTGAGAGTAACTTCCAGTTTTGGGAGAGAGATGGAAGTTACTTTGAGAAGTTACGGAGGAGCTAAAATTAACGATAAAAAAGAAAAATATCTTGACAAGCAAGGAAAAATTTTGTTACAATAATAGACGGTACTTTTTACTTTTGGTCTCTCAAGAGTGTACAGGGACGTGCTGACAAATGTTGCAAAAGTACACACAGATGATAGCTGTCACCAAGTGTATCATCACCAAAAATAAAAAAACACAGGAGAATGTAGATGCCTACAATTAACCAATTGGTTCGCAAACCGCGTAAATCAAAAGTAGAAAAATCTAAATCACCAGCTTTGAACGTTGGTTATAACAGTCATAAAAAAGTTCAAACAAACGTTTCTTCACCACAAAAACGTGGTGTTGCAACTCGTGTTGGAACAATGACACCTAAAAAACCTAACTCAGCCCTTCGTAAATTCGCTCGTGTACGTTTGAGCAACCTTATCGAAGTTACTGCCTACATCCCAGGTATCGGACACAACTTGCAAGAGCACAGCGTGGTGCTTCTTCGTGGTGGACGTGTAAAAGACCTTCCAGGGGTACGTTACCATATCGTCCGTGGTGCACTTGATACTGCAGGTGTTAACGATCGTAAACAAGGCCGTTCTAAATACGGTACTAAACGTCCAAAAGCATAAGGAAAGGGGATAAAGAGAAATGAGTCGTAAAAATAGAGCTCCAAAACGTGACGTATTGCCAGATCCGCTTTACAATTCACAACTAGTTACTCGTCTTATCAACCGCGTTATGCTTGATGGTAAACGTGGTACAGCTGCTTCAATCGTTTACGGTGCCTTTGAACAAATCAAAGAAGCTACTGGAAACGATGCACTTGAAGTATTTGAAACAGCTATGGAAAACATCATGCCTGTACTTGAAGTACGTGCACGTCGTGTTGGTGGTTCTAACTACCAAGTCCCAGTTGAAGTTCGTCCAGAACGTCGTACAACACTTGGACTTCGTTGGTTGGTAACAATCGCTCGTCTTCGTGGTGAACACACAATGCAAGACCGTCTTGCAAAAGAAATCTTGGACGCTGCTAACAATACTGGTGCAGCTGTTAAGAAACGTGAAGACACTCACCGTATGGCTGAAGCTAACCGTGCATTCGCACACTTCCGTTGGTAATATAGGATGCGAAAGCGTTAAGAAAGTCCCAGAGAAAATAGGGAATCGAAGCAGGTTGCGATTGCAACCAATGAGATTCATCATTTTCTCCAGACTTTTAGCTTGAGCTCAACTAGATCATGATGCTAGGAACGGTAAGGATGCAAGGTGAAAATAGGAAACTGACGCAGTATTCGACGAATACAAGGAAGTTTATCTTTTTCACACAGCATCCCGTTCCGGCTCAAATCGGCTAATTAACTTTAGCCCGAGTTCAATTCAACTTGTAAATCTACAAGTTGAAACCAACAATAGCATGAAAACATTGAGAACGGGTAGGTCCTGCCTATCCGTTTTTATTAAAATCGTGTTATAATAGAATAGAAATCAAAAATAAATAGGAGAAACAAACCTCATGGCACGCGAATTTTCACTTGAAAAAACTCGTAATATCGGTATCATGGCTCACGTCGATGCTGGTAAAACAACAACTACTGAGCGTATTCTTTACTACACTGGTAAAATCCACAAAATCGGTGAAACTCACGAAGGTGCGTCACAAATGGACTGGATGGAGCAAGAGCAAGAGCGTGGTATCACTATCACATCTGCTGCGACAACAGCTCAATGGAACAACCACCGCGTAAACATCATCGACACACCAGGACACGTGGACTTCACAATCGAAGTACAACGCTCTCTTCGTGTATTGGATGGTGCGGTTACCGTTCTTGACTCACAATCAGGTGTTGAGCCTCAAACTGAAACAGTTTGGCGTCAAGCAACTGAGTATGGAGTTCCACGTATCGTATTTGCCAACAAAATGGACAAAATCGGTGCTGACTTCCTTTACTCTGTAAGCACACTTCACGATCGTCTTCAAGCAAATGCACACCCAATCCAATTGCCAATCGGTTCTGAAGATGACTTCCGTGGTATCATCGACTTGATCAAGATGAAAGCTGAAATCTATACGAATGACCTTGGTACAGATATCCTTGAAGAAGACATCCCAGCTGAATACCTTGACCAAGCTCAAGAATACCGTGAAAAATTGATCGAAGCAGTTGCTGAAACTGACGAAGAATTGATGATGAAATACCTCGAAGGTGAAGAAATCACTAACGAAGAATTGAAAGCTGGTATCCGTAAAGCGACTATCAACGTTGAATTTTTCCCAGTATTGTGTGGTTCTGCCTTCAAGAACAAAGGTGTTCAATTGATGCTTGATGCGGTTATTGACTACCTTCCAAGCCCACTTGATATTCCAGCGATCAAAGGTGTTAACCCAGATACAGACGAAGAAGAAACTCGTCCAGCATCTGACGAAGAGCCATTTGCAGCTCTTGCCTTCAAGATCATGACTGACCCATTTGTAGGTCGTTTGACATTCTTCCGTGTTTACTCAGGTGTTCTTCAATCAGGTTCATACGTATTGAACACTTCTAAAGGTAAACGTGAACGTATCGGACGTATCCTTCAAATGCACGCTAACAGCCGTCAAGAAATTGACACTGTTTACTCAGGTGATATCGCTGCTGCTGTTGGTTTGAAAGATACTACAACTGGTGACTCATTGACAGATGAAAAAGCTAAAATCATCCTTGAATCAATCAACGTTCCAGAACCAGTTATCCAATTGATGGTTGAGCCTAAATCTAAAGCTGACCAAGACAAGATGGGTATCGCTCTTCAAAAATTGGCTGAAGAAGATCCAACATTCCGCGTTGAAACAAACGTTGAAACTGGTGAAACAGTTATCTCAGGTATGGGTGAACTTCACCTTGACGTCCTTGTTGACCGTATGCGTCGTGAGTTCAAAGTTGAAGCGAACGTAGGTGCTCCTCAAGTATCTTACCGTGAAACATTCCGCGCTTCTACTCAAGCACGTGGATTCTTCAAACGTCAGTCTGGTGGTAAAGGTCAATTCGGTGATGTATGGATTGAATTTACTCCAAACGAAGAAGGTAAAGGATTCGAATTCGAAAACGCAATCGTCGGTGGTGTGGTTCCTCGTGAATTTATCCCAGCGGTTGAAAAAGGTTTGGTAGAATCTATGGCTAACGGTGTTCTTGCAGGCTACCCAATGGTTGACGTTAAAGCTAAGCTTTACGATGGTTCATACCACGATGTCGACTCATCTGAAACTGCCTTCAAGATCGCGGCTTCACTTGCCCTTAAAGAAGCTGCTAAATCAGCACAACCAGCTATCCTTGAGCCAATGATGCTTGTAACAATCACTGTTCCAGAAGAAAACCTTGGTGATGTTATGGGGCACGTAACTGCTCGTCGTGGACGTGTAGATGGTATGGAAGCACACGGTAACAGCCAAATCGTTCGTGCTTACGTTCCACTTGCTGAAATGTTCGGTTACGCAACAGTTCTTCGTTCTGCATCTCAAGGACGTGGTACATTCATGATGGTATTTGACCACTACGAAGATGTACCTAAGTCAGTACAAGAAGAAATCATTAAGAAAAACAAAGGTGAAGACTAATCTGTCCTCACTCTAGAAGGAAGTCACTTAGTGGCTTCCTTTTGTCTTTAGAAATTACCTCTAAATATGGTAAAATAGTAGGAGAATAATGTGAGGAAAATGAATGTCAAACAGTTTTGAAATTTTGATGAATCAACTGGGGATGCCTTCTGAAATGAGACAGGCTCCTGCTTTAGCACAGGCTGATATTGAGCGAGTTGTGGTTCATAAAATTAGTAAGGTATGGGAGTTTCATTTCGTATTTTCTAATATTTTACCGATTGAAATCTTTTTAGAATTAAAGAAAGGTTTGAGCGAAGAATTTTCTAAGACAGGAAATAAAGCTGTTTTCGAAATCAAGGCTCTGTCTCAAGAATTTTCAAATCAACTCTTGCAGGCCTATTATAGAGAGGCTTTTTCTGAGGGGCCATGTGCTAGTCAAGGTTTTAAGTCACTTTATCAAAATTTGCAAGTTCGTGCGGAGGGGAACCAACTCTTTATTGAAGGTTCCGAGGCGATTGATAAGGAACACTTTAAGAAGAATCATCTTCCTAATTTAGCTAAACAACTTGAAAAGTTTGGTTTTCCAACTTTTAATTGTCAAGTTGAGAAGAATGATATCCTGACCCAAGAGCAGGAAGAGGCATTTCATGCTGAAAATAAGCAGATTGTTCAAGCGGCCAATGAGGAAGCTCTCCGTGCTATGGAACAACTGGAACAGATGGCACCTCCTCCAGCGGAAGAGAAACCAGCCTTTGATTTTCAAACGAAAAAAGCTGCAGCTAAACCCAAGCTGGATAAGGCAGAGATTACTCCTATGATCGAAGTGACGACTGAGGAAAATCGTCTGGTCTTTGAAGGGCTTGTTTTTGATGTAGAGCAAAAAGTGACCAGAACAGGGCGTGTTTTAATCAATTTTAAAATGACGGACTATACTTCAAGTTTTTCTATGCAAAAGTGGGTTAAGAACGAAGAAGAGGCTCAGAAGTTTGACCTAATTAAGAAGAATTCTTGGCTCCGAGTGCGTGGGAATGTAGAGATGAATAACTTCACACGCGATTTGACTATGAACGTGCAGGATGTGCAGGAAGTTGTTCACTATGAGCGCAAGGATTTGATGCCAGAAGGTGAGCGTCGGGTTGAGTTTCACGCTCATACTAACATGTCGACCATGGATGCTCTGCCAGAGGTTGAAGAAATCGTTGCGACAGCTGCTAAATGGGGACACAAGGCGGTTGCCATCACAGACCATGGGAATGTCCAGTCCTTCCCACACGGCTATAAGGCGGCCAAGAAAGCGGGAATCCAGCTAATCTATGGAATGGAAGCCAATATCGTGGAGGACCGTGTCCCTATCGTCTATAACGAAGTGGAGATGGACTTGTCGGAAGCGACCTACGTGGTCTTTGACGTGGAAACGACGGGGCTTTCAGCTATCTATAATGACTTGATTCAGGTTGCGGCTTCTAAGATGTACAAGGGGAATGTCATTGCTGAATTCGATGAATTTATTAACCCTGGGCATCCCTTGTCAGCTTTTACTACTGAGTTGACTGGAATTACAGATGACCATGTCAAAAATGCCAAACCACTAGAACAAGTTTTACAGGAATTCCAAGAATTTTGCAAGGATACAGTCTTAGTTGCCCACAATGCGACCTTTGACGTTGGTTTTATGAATGCCAACTATGAGCGTTACGGTCTGCCTAAAATTAGTCAGCCAGTTATTGATACGCTGGAGTTTGCTAGAAACCTCTATCCTGAGTATAAACGTCATGGTTTGGGACCGTTGACCAAGCGTTTTGGTGTGGCTCTAGAACATCATCACATGGCCAACTACGATGCGGAAGCTACTGGTCGTCTGCTCTTTATTTTTATCAAAGAAGTAGCAGAAAAACATGGTGTGACCGATCTAGCTAGACTTAACATTGATTTGATTAGTCCAGATTCTTATAAAAAAGCTCGGATCAAACATGCGACGATTTATGTTAAGAATCAAGTGGGGCTGAAGAATATCTTTAAACTGGTTTCCTTGTCTAATACCAAGTATTTTGAAGGGGTGCCACGGATTCCGAGAACGGTTTTAGATGCCCATCGGGAGGGTTTGATTTTAGGATCAGCTTGCTCTGAGGGTGAAGTTTTTGATGCGGTCGTTTCCCAAGGTGTGGATGCGGCGGTTGAGGTGGCCAAGTATTATGACTTTATCGAGGTCATGCCACCAGCTATTTATGCGCCATTGATTGCCAAGGAGCAAGTCAAGGATATGGAGGAACTCCAGACTATTATTAAGAGTTTGATAGAAGTGGGGGACCGCCTTGGCAAACCTGTTCTGGCTACCGGCAATGTTCACTATATCGAACCGGAAGAAGAGATTTACCGTGAAATTATCGTCCGTAGTTTGGGCCAGGGGGCTATAATTAACCGAACCATCGGTCATGGGGAACATGCTCAACCAGCACCACTTCCAAAGGCTCATTTTAGAACGACTAATGAGATGTTGGATGAATTTGCCTTCTTGGGAGAGGAACTGGCTCGTAAATTGGTTATTGAAAACACCAATGCCTTGGCAGAAATCTTTGAACCCGTTGAGGTTGTTAAGGGTGATCTCTATACACCTTTTATTGACAAGGCTGAAGAAACGGTTGCTGAGTTGACCTATAAGAAAGCTTTTGAAATTTATGGAAATCCGCTACCAGATATTGTTGATTTGCGGATTGAAAAAGAATTAACGTCTATTCTGGGGAATGGATTTGCCGTGATTTATCTGGCTTCTCAGATGCTAGTGCAACGTTCCAATGAGCGGGGTTACTTGGTGGGTTCTCGTGGGTCTGTTGGCTCCAGTTTCGTTGCGACCATGATTGGGATTACAGAGGTCAATCCTCTCTCTCCTCACTATGTCTGTGGTCAGTGTCAGTATAGTGAGTTTATCACAGATGGTTCTTACGGTTCTGGATTTGATATGCCCAATAAGGACTGTCCTAAATGTGGTCACAAACTCAGTAAAAATGGGCAAGATATTCCTTTCGAGACCTTCCTTGGTTTTGATGGGGACAAGGTTCCCGATATTGACTTGAACTTTTCGGGAGAAGACCAACCTAGTGCCCATTTGGATGTGCGTGATATCTTTGGTGAGGAATATGCTTTCCGTGCAGGAACGGTTGGTACGGTGGCTGCCAAGACCGCTTATGGTTTTGTCAAGGGCTATGAGCGAGACTATGGGAAGTTTTATCGTGATGCAGAGGTAGAACGCCTCGCTCAAGGTGCGGCTGGTGTTAAGCGGACAACAGGACAACACCCGGGGGGAATCGTTGTTATTCCGAACTACATGGATGTCTATGATTTCACACCTGTCCAGTATCCAGCGGATGACGTGACGGCTGAATGGCAGACAACTCACTTTAACTTCCATGATATCGATGAGAATGTCCTCAAGCTTGATGTACTGGGACACGATGATCCAACAATGATTCGGAAACTTCAGGACTTGTCTGGTATTGACCCTAATGAAATTCCTATGGATGACGAAGGCGTGATGGCTCTCTTTTCTGGGACTGATGTGTTAGGGGTGACACCTGAGCAAATCGGAACGCCTACGGGCATGCTGGGGATTCCAGAGTTTGGAACAAATTTCGTACGTGGAATGGTCGATGAAACCCATCCGACGACTTTTGCGGAGTTGCTTCAGCTTTCAGGTCTATCCCACGGTACCGATGTTTGGTTGGGTAATGCTCAAGATCTGATTAAGCAAGGAATAGCAGACCTATCGACTGTTATCGGTTGTCGGGACGACATCATGGTTTACCTCATGCATGCTGGTCTCGAACCTAAGATGGCCTTTACCATCATGGAACGAGTACGTAAGGGCTTGTGGCTAAAGATTTCCGAAGAGGAGCGAAATGGCTATATTGAAGCCATGAAGGCCAATAAGGTGCCAGAGTGGTATATCGAGTCCTGTGGGAAAATTAAGTACATGTTCCCGAAAGCCCATGCGGCAGCCTATGTTATGATGGCCTTACGTGTAGCCTACTTCAAGGTTCACCATCCGATTTATTATTACTGTGCTTACTTCTCTATCCGCGCCAAGGCCTTTGATATCAAGACTATGGGGGCGGGCTTGGATGCCATCAAGCGCAGAATGGAAGAAATCTCTGAAAAACGGAAGAACAATGACGCCTCTAATGTGGAAATCGATCTCTATACAACTCTTGAGATTGTCAATGAGATGTGGGAGCGTGGTTTCAAGTTTGGGAAACTCGATCTCTACCGTAGTCAGGCGACAGAGTTCCTCATCGATGGGGATACCCTCATTCCGCCATTTGTAGCAATGGATGGTCTGGGAGAGAACGTTGCCAAGCAGTTAGTGCGAGCGCGTGAAGAGGGAGAATTCCTCTCTAAAACAGAATTGCGCAAGCGTGGTGGGCTCTCATCAACATTGGTTGAAAAGATGGATGAGATGGGGATTCTCGGCAATATGCCAGAGGATAACCAGCTCAGTTTGTTTGATGAGTTGTTTTAAAAAAATTGTTTAATCATCTATCCAAAGAGGCTAATGTATATCCAATAGATTTACATTAGCCTTCTTTTTTGTTAAAATAGTCTATAGAAAGAGGGTGAGAGTATGTCAAAGACGAGCATGAGTATCCGTTTGGATAGTGAGGTTAAGGAGCAGGCCCAACAGGTGTTTAATAACCTGGGAATGGATATGACAACAGCTATCAATATTTTCCTTCGTCAAGCTATTCAATATCAGGGTTTACCTTTCGATGTTAGACTAGACGAGAGTCGGAACTTGCTTGAGGTATTAACGGATTTAGACCAAAATCGTAATATGAGCCAATCCTTTGAATCAATCTCTGACTTGATGGAGGATTTGCGTGCTTAAGATTCGTTATCATAAACAGTTTAAAAAAGATTTTAAGTTGGCTATGAAGCGTGGTTTGAAGGTAGAATTATTAGAAGAAGTTTTAAATTTTCTTGTTCAAGAAAAAGAACTTCCTGCTAGATATCGTGATCATCAATTGACGGCATCCAAGCATTTTCAAGGAGTTCGTGAATGCCATATCCAGCCAGATTGGCTTTTGGTTTATAAAGTAGACAAGGAAGAATTGATTTTAAATTTGCTGAGGACAGGCAGTCATAGTGATTTGTTTTAATAAATTTTAAGGTGGTTCTCATGAAACTAAGAATTTTTGCGGAAGATAAGCCGGCTGAGAAGGTATTTGAATATCAATTAGAACTTGCTGACCAGACAATCCTTCTATCAACAGCACTCTTGTCAGGTGCTATTGCTTTAGCAGGATTATTCTCTGCTTTGAAAGAAAAATAAAAATAGAAAAGAGAAAACAACATGGTTTTACCAAATTTTAAAGAAAATCTAGAAAAATATGCGAAATTATTGGTTGCGAACGGAATTAATGTGCAACCTGGTCACACTTTGGCTCTCTCTATCGATGTGGAGCAACGTGAGTTGGCTCACTTAATTGTCAAAGAAGCTTATGCCTTGGGTGCGCATGAGGTCATCGTTCAGTGGACAGATGATGTCATTAACCGTGAGAAATTCCTCCATGCGCCGATGGAGCGTCTGGACAATGTACCAGAATACAAGATTGCTGAGATGAACTATCTCTTGGAGAACAAAGCTAGCCGTCTTGGGGTTCGTTCATCTGATCCAGGTGCCTTGAACGGAGTGGATGCTGATAAGCTTTCAGCTTCTGCTAAAGCTATGGGACTTGCTATGAAGCCAATGCGCATCGCAACGCAATCCAACAAGGTTAGCTGGACTGTAGCAGCTGCTGCTGGACTTGAGTGGGCTAAGAAAGTCTTTCCAAATGCTGCGAGCGACGAAGAAGCAGTCGATCTCCTTTGGGACCAAATTTTCAAAACTTGCCGTGTCTATGAAGAAGATCCTGTTAAGGCTTGGGAAGAGCATGCAGCTATCCTTAAGAGTAAGGCAGATATGCTTAATAAAGAACAATTTTCAGCCCTTCACTACACAGCGCCAGGGACAGATTTAACACTTGGTTTGCCGAAGAACCACGTTTGGGAATCAGCTGGGGCTATCAATGCACAGGGCGAAGGATTCTTGCCAAATATGCCGACAGAGGAAGTCTTCACAGCGCCTGACTTCCGTCGCGCAGATGGTTATGTCACTTCTACAAAACCGCTTAGCTATAATGGAAATATCATCGAAGGTATTAAGGTAACCTTTAAGGATGGACAAATCGTTGACATCACTGCTGAGAAGGGCGATCAAGTCATGAAAGACCTTGTCTTTGAAAATGCGGGTGCGCGTGCCTTAGGTGAATGTGCCTTGGTACCAGATCCAAGCCCAATTTCTCAGTCAGGTATTACCTTCTTTAACACCCTTTTCGATGAAAATGCGTCAAATCACTTGGCTATCGGTGCAGCCTATGCAACTAGCGTTGTTGGTGGAGCGGAGATGAGCGAAGAGGAGCTTGAAGCTGCGGGGCTTAACCGTTCAGATGTTCACGTAGACTTTATGATTGGTTCTAACCAAATGGATATCGATGGTATCCGTGAGGATGGGACACGTGTACCACTCTTCCGTAACGGAGATTGGGCAAATTAAGGAGATAATATGTTAGGAAGCATGTTCGTTGGTCTCCTAGTGGGATTTTTAGCAGGTACTCTGACCAATCGTGGAGAACGCATGGGATGTTTTGGAAAAATGTTTCTCGGATGGATTGGTGCCTTTATAGGACAATTACTATTTGGTTCATGGGGGCCAAACCTAAACGGTACAGCCATTATCCCATCAGTTCTAGGAGCCATGATTTTACTAGCTATCTTCTGGGAAAGAGGAAGCTAAGTTTCGATTAAAAAGCTTGTTTATGATTAAAAATAAAGAGAGGTTGGAACTGGTTGAACTGCACCCCAAAAGTTAGACAGAAAAAATCTAACTTTTGGGGTGTTTTTATTTTAAAGTAATATTTTTTATTCTTGCACTGAGTTAATATTTATCGTATAATTAAGTTAATCGTAATTTTCTTACGGTCAAAGGAGGGCTAGTATGTTACAAAAATTTAAGGTAAAAGGTTTTAAAAATTTTGCATCACAAATTGAGTTTGATTTAACAGCTGGAAATTATTCGTTTAATGATAGTATTGTAAAAAACAATATTCTTACTACTGCAGTTATATATGGAGATAATGCCTCAGGAAAATCAAACTTGGGTTTAGCTATTATGGATATTATAACTCATCTAACAGATAATGAAAAAAATAGTAAGGATTATAAAAAACATTTCTTGAATTTAGAAACTATGCCTAAGTTCGCTGAGTTTGAATATACGTTTAACATTAGTAATCACATTGTCCAATATAAATATTGTAAAAAAAGTTACGATGACATTTTATATGAAGAATTATATATAGATGGTGATTTGCTTATCTTGTATGACAAGAATGAACAAATCAAGACTATTAATTTAAAAAATGGTAATGAAATTAACTTTGATAAATTACGAAACGATCAATCACTAGTGAAACTTGCTTATATTTATTCAACAGGTATAGACAATGTTGAAGAATCAAAGGATGATATTTTTAATAAATTTATAGAATTTGTTGATTCGATGTTATCTTTTGATTCAATATATGGAAATCATTATCAAGGGTATACGACAGGTAGTGGTGATATCGCAACAACAATTATTGAAAAAAATAAAATAAAAGATTATCAAGAATTTCTATCTGATTTGGGTATTAAATATAACTTGTTTGAAAAGGAGATTGACGATAGTAAATATATATTTGTGAAATTTCCTTCTGGAAGAGAAGCTAATTTTTTTAGTATTATGTCGAAAGGAACAGCAGCTTTATCTCTATTTTATATGTGGTATATGCAAATGGTGGATGGTATTAATTTTATGTTTATAGATGAGTTTGATTCCTATTTCCATCATGAAGTTTCCAGAAAATTGATTAAAAAACTTAAAGAATCTTCTAGTCAAATTATTTTAACTACACATAATACAGCCAATATGTCTAATACAATTTTAAGACCTGATAGTTATTTTACTATTTCGCATAATAAAATTGCTAATATAGCAGATCGTTCCGGTCGTGAAATTCGTCAAGCACAAAATATAGAAAAAATGTATCGAGCAGGTAGTTTTGATAATGAGTAATATTTTATTTATTGTTGAAGGTAAGGTAGATGAGCCAAAATATATGGAACAATTTATCAAATATCACCAAGAATGTATGATAAAAAATGGGAATAGTGTTATTCCAATTATTGTTCAGAGTTATGGAACGTTAATATATGATTTATATAAAAAAATCTCTGAGAGTCAGGAAGAGGATGAATTTGAAACGATTCCTCTTTTACTAGACATATTAAAATCAAAAAAAATAGAATATAATTCTAAATTAGAAGATTACGAGAAGTTTTCTGATATTTTTCTTTTTTTCGACTTAGATGCGCACCACTATTATAAGAAAGATGAACGAAATGATTTGGTTTATAAGAAGATTAATAAACTTTTGTCCATTTTTAATGAATCAACTAACAAAGGCAAGTTATTAATTAGTTATCCAATGTTTGAAGCAATTAAATGTTTTAATGATGATTGTTTAGGTAGTTGTGATGTCTTACTACACCTATTTGATATTTATGATGTTAAAAGGAGAGGTAAGACAAAGTTTAAAGATAAATATAAAAATGTAACTTCGGACATGTATAATAATCCGTTATATAATAAATTGAAGATTGAAAAGCTAGTTAAATACTTTATATATTGTTCATTGTGTTTGGTTGAAGATAAAAATGAAATTTCAAATTCTAGTGCAATATTTTTAAATCAATATACAAAGTTTATTAATCCACATAATAAAGTTGTTATATTATCAGCATTTCCTCATTTTATAGTTGAAATATTTGGAATAGATCAATACTTCGAAAAAGAATGTCAATATAAATTTAAAGATATTTCATAGCGAGATTGGAATTTGTTACTGATTTGTAAAGATTAAATTATATTATAAAAGAAATGTTGAAGTATACCCCAAAAGCTAGAGAAAATCGTTAATTTTCAACCACACTCTTCTTTGAGATGCTATATAAATTATTTAACATTTTATATGATAATTGAGTATTAATAAAGAGCAATTTTCATCCATTCACTACACAGCGCCAGGAACAGATTTGGCACTTGTCTTGCCGAAAAATCATGTCTGGGAATCAGCTGGTGCTATCAATGCACAGGACGAAGGATTTTGGCCAAATATGCCGACAGAGGAAGTCTTCACAGCGCCTGACTTCCGTCGTGCAGATGGTTATGTCACTTCTACAAAACCGCTTAGCTATAACGGAAATATCATCGAAGGTATTAAGGTAACCTTTAAGGATGGACAAATCGTTGACATCACTGCTGAGAAGGGCGATCAAGTCATGAAAGACCTTGTCTTTGAAAATGCGGGTGCGCGTGCCTTGGGTGAATGTGCCTTGGTACCAGATCCAAGCCCAATTTCTCAGTCAGGCATTACCTTCTTTAACACCCTTTTCGATGAGAATGCCTCAAACCACTTGGCTATCGGTGCAGCCTATGCAACTAGCGTAGTTGGTGGAGCGGAGATGAGCGAAGAGGAGCTTGAAGCTGCGGGGCTTAACCGTTCAGATGTTCATGTAGACTTTATGATTGGTTCTAACCAAATGGATATCGATGGTATCCGTGAGGATGGGACACGTGTACCACTCTTCCGTAACGGAGATTGGGCAAATTAACAAAAATATCCCAAAAGCAAATTGAATTGTAAGTATGCTTTTGGGATATTTATTTATAAGATTTTATTAGATTTTGAACGATTACATTTCCAACAGAGAGTTTGAAGATTGTCAGGTGTGGAAAGTCCTCCTTTTGATACAGGGACAATATGGTCTATCTCAAGTAACAGGAGAGATTGTTCAGCTGTAGAGGCAGCACAGATTTGACAAGTATAGTGATCTCTTTCTTTTATTTGAGTTCGAAGTTTGTTTGTCATCAGTGATCGTTGAGCTTGAGCAGTTTGTTTTGATTTTATTTTCTTTGCAATATACTCTGCTGTTGCTTCAACAGTTTCACCGTTAAACAGAATTGTCGTTTTCTGAGAACTATTGCCTCCTGCACTCACGTATTCAAAAATATAAGAAGTGTAATCAACCTTTATGTCTGGTAGGTGGATATCTAACTCTTTCATTAAATCTTTAGAAAAGTATTTTAAAATAAATTTTGGAGGATTAAAGTCGTTTTTTATTTGTTCCTCTCGTTGATAAAGATTATCAATTGTGTTTTCCATTCGAGAGATATTCTCTCCGATTTCTTCAAGCTGTTTCAAGCTTTCTTCGGTTGCAGTTATTCCGAAATACTTACAGAGATAATGTATAGGTTCTTCAGATGCACGTCGCACAACTTGTAGGGAAGTTGAATAAACGTTACTTTGATTTAAAGTTTTTTTATGTTTATCTCGCTTATAGTCATGTTGGCTAGTATTTTCAAAGTGAGCTAAATGTGCATGTTTCCCTGTAATATCCTTTACAATAAATTGATTTTTATTTGGGATATCTTTTACATATTCTGAAATCTCATTAAACTCAATAATAGTATCTGCAATTTTTTGTTTTTGTTCTAGAAAACCTGGACTTTTAAAATATCTTATTTTTCTAATATGTAAAGATATACCATAAATGAGGAATAAGCAAAGTGCAATTAGAATAAATGGAAGAATCTTTAAAAATAAAGCTATTACTACAAAAATAAGAAATAAATAGATTAACCACATATGGATGTTTCCTTTTAAACGAAGTATATTTATACTATACCATAAAATTGATAATAGTTCAGCAATTTCCATGATATAATAGTTCTATGAGATTGGATAAATTTTTAGTTGCCTGCGCTGTGGGGAGTCGGACAGAGGTCAAAAACTTACTCAAGGCTGGGCGCGTGACGGTAAATGGTAAAAAAGAAAAGTCAGCTAAATTGCAGATTGATGAAGAAAGAGATGAGATTCGCTTTGATGGGCAAGTGTTGGAGTATGAAGAGTTTGTCTACTACATGATGAACAAGCCCCAAGGAGTTATCTCAGCGACTGAGGATCCTAAGCACAGAACCGTTCTGGACTTGCTGGATGATATTGCTCGGAGCAAGGAAGTTTTCCCAGTAGGACGCTTGGATATTGACACGCATGGTCTTTTGCTCTTGACCAATGATGGTCAGCTGGCCCATGCTCTTCTTTCGCCCAAGCGTCATGTGGACAAGACGTATCTGGCTCTGGTCAAGGGAATTATGATCCAAGAAGATGTGGATACATTCGCCAAGGGCATTCCGCTCAAGGATTTTACCTGCCAGCCAGCTAAGTTGGAGCTTGTGTCCATAGATACAGAAAAGAATCAAAGCCAAATCCGTGTGACTATTGCAGAAGGGAAGTTTCATCAGGTCAAGCGTATGGTGGCCTACTGTGGCAAGGAAGTAGTAGACTTGCAACGCTTGACTATGGGAACGCTAGTATTGGATGAGAACTTAGAACGAGGGGAATGGCGTCGCTTGACCAAGGAGGAATTGGAAAATCTTCTTGCTAGTATTGCTTAATTTGGTTTATATTCGAAAAAGGTGAGGGAGAATGTCCTCGCCTTTTATGTTTTTTAGTTGCTTCCTTTGTGAAAAGAGTTATAATAGACTGTAGAATAAAAGGAGGAATCTATGAACGCGATTCAAGAATCATTTACTGATAAACTATTTGCCAACTATGAAGCAAATGTAAAATACCAAGCGATTGAAAATGCTGCCAGCCACAACGGAATTTTTGCAGCTCTAGAACGTCGCCAAAGCCATGTAGACAACACCCCTGTTTTCTCATTGGATTTGACCAAGGACAAGGTTACTAACCAGAAAGCGTCTGGTCGTTGCTGGATGTTTGCGGCTCTCAACACCTTCCGCCACAAGCTCATCTCACAATACAAACTGGAAAATTTTGAGTTGTCACAGGCCCACACATTCTTCTGGGACAAGTATGAGAAATCAAACTGGTTCTTGGAGCAAGTCATTGCAACTGCAGACCAAGACTTGACGAGCCGCAAGGTTAAATTCCTACTTCAAACACCTCAACAAGACGGTGGTCAGTGGGATATGGTCGTTGCCCTCTTTGAGAAATACGGTGTCGTGCCTAAGTCAGTTTATCCTGAGTCCGTTTCATCTAGCAGTAGCCGTGAGCTAAATGCAATCCTTAACAAATTGCTTCGCCAAGATGCTCAAATCTTGCGTGACTTGCTTGCTTCTGGTGCAGATCAAGCGACTGTCCAAGCTAAGAAAGAAGACCTCTTGCAAGAAATCTTTAATTTCCTTGCTATGTCTTTAGGACTTCCACCTCGTAGATTTGACTTTGCTTATCGTGATAAGGATAACAACTACCAAAGCGAAAAGGGTATCACGCCACAGGAATTTTACAAGAAATATGTCAATCTTCCTCTAGAAGACTATGTTTCTGTTATCAATGCTCCAACTGTAGACAAGCCTTATGGCCAATCTTACACAGTTGAGATGTTAGGAAATGTCGTTGGTAGCCGTGCAGTTCGTTACATCAATGTTCCAATGGAGCGCTTGAAAGAATTGGCGATTGCCCAAATGCAAGCAGGTGAGACTGTTTGGTTTGGTTCTGATGTCGGCCAGCTCAGCAACCGCAAAGCTGGAATTCTTGCGACAGATATTTATGACTTTGAATCAAGCATGGACATTAAACTTACTCAAGACAAGGCTGGACGTTTGGACTATAGCGAAAGCTTGATGACCCACGCCATGGTCTTGACAGGTGTTGACTTGGACGAAAATGGTAAATCAACCAAGTGGAAGGTTGAAAACTCATGGGGAGACAAGGTTGGTGCAGATGGTTACTTTGTTGCCTCAGACGCTTGGATGGACGAATACACTTACCAAATCGTTGTCCGTAAGGAATTGCTGACAGCAGAAGAACAAGCAGCCTATGAAGCAGAACCAATTGTACTCGCACCATGGGATCCAATGGGAGCTTTGGCTGAATAAAAACATAGAAAAAAGGAATCAGATTTTAGAACCTGATTCCTTTTAAGTTGCTTGATTACATGATGTGAAGAACATGTGCCACAATACCCACTGCGAAAAGGGCAAGGATAATAGTGATTGGAGATACTTTTTTCTTAAGCAAGTACATGCAAAGTAAAGTAAGGAGTAGTCCTGATAGTCCAGGAATCAACATATCCAAGTTTTGTTGGAAAGTAGTAACTTTTTCAGGTGTTTGAGACAATCCTTGTCCTACTTGTGCGAATGCTTCTTGGATACCTTTAGATCCTTCTGGCAATTTATCCCAATGGATATAAGCCTTTTCATCTAGTTGAACTTTGGCAACATCGAAAGCAAATTTAATATTTACCCAACGTTGAACAAGGACAGCAAGAATGAACATACCAAGGATAGAAGCTCCTTTAGTGATGTCTTGAAGGATACCGCCAGACATATCTTTAGTGATTTCTGATCCAGCCTTGTATCCAATCTCTTGTGTATACCACAAGAATGACATACGAATCAAGTTCCAAAGAACGAAAAAGAGGATTGGACCTAAGATATTACCAGTAAGGGCAAGTGAAGCACCGAGTGATCCAAGGATTGGGCGTACTGTAAACCAGAATACTGGGTCACCGATACCAGCAAGAGGTCCCATCATACCGATTTTAACCCCTTGGATAGCAGCGTCGTCGATTTCAACACCGTTAGCACGTTCTTCTTCAAGTGCAAGAGTAACCCCCATGATTGGAGCGGCTACGTATGGGTGAGTGTTGAAGAATTCAAGATGGCGTTCAAGAGCAGCGATTTGATCTTCTTTTTTAGTGTAGAGTTTTTTAAGAGCTGGAATTAATGAGTAAGCCCAACCCAAGTTTTGCATACGTTCATAGTTCCAAGAACCTTGTAAGAAAGTTGAACGCCACCAAACTTTTTTACGATCTGATTTAGTTAATTGAAGTTTTTCAGTCATGATGTTTTCAGTCCTTTCTTATCTTAGTAGTCTTCTAGGATATCGCCGATTGGGTCGTTAGAAGTTGCGGCTCCTCCGCCACCATTTCCACCAGTTTTAGAAAGGTGAAGGTAGATAAGAGCGATAGCAACACCGATAGCACCAAATCCGATTAGAGTAATATCTGACACGGCAGCAAGCACGAAACCGATAGCGAAGAATGGCCATACTTCACGAGTTGCCATCATGTTGATAACCATAGCGTAACCAACGGCAACGACCATACCACCACCGATAGCCATACCGTCTTTAAGCCAATCAGGCATAGTATTTAGAATGCTTTGTACGGTTTCAGTTGGTACCATTAGAAGGAGTGCTGCAGGGACTGCAATACGAAGACCTTGAAGAAGAAGTGCGACAAAGTGAGCGCGTTCAACTGCTTTAAAGTCACCTTTTTTAGCAGAAGCATCAGCAGTGTGAACCAATCCGACAGAGAGTGTACGGACAATCATAGTCAAGAATAGACCAGCAACTGCAAGAGGGATAGCAACCGCTTGGGCAACACCGATACCTGTCTTAGTAAAGTCGCCACCAAGAACCATGATAATGGCAGCAGCAACAGAAGCAAGAGCAGCGTCAGGAGCTACGGCAGCTCCGATGTTAGCCCAACCAAGGGCGATCATTTGAAGAGAACCACCAAGGATAATCCCTGCTTCAAGGTTACCAGTAACAAGACCGATAAGGGTACAAGCTACGATTGGTTGATGGAATTGGAACTGGTCGAGGATACCTTCAAGACCTGCTAGGAAGGCTACAACGACTACTAAAACCATAGAAATAATAGACATCTTTAAAATCCTTTCATAAAATCGATTATTGCACGTTTGCTTTGTTGATCAAGTCAAACAAATCTTTTTTCGTGTCGTTTGGTACTTTACGTACATCAAATTCAACACCAAGGTCACGCATTTTTTCAAATGTGGCAACGTCTTCTTTATCCATAGACAAAACGTTGTTAACCATTGTTTTACCAGTTGAGTGAGCCATTGATCCAACATTAAGAGTTTTGATTGGCACGCCACCTTCGATAGCACGAAGAGCATCTTGAGGTGTTTCAAACAAGATAAGGGCATGTGTTCCTCCGAAGCGAGGATCTTTTGCAACGTCGATTAGTTTTTGGATAGGAACAACGTTTGCTTTCACTTTACCTGGAGCTGCTTGTTTAATCAATTCTTTACGTAATTCGTCTTTAGCTACGTTATCTGAAGCAACGATGATACGGTCTGCTTTTGAATCTGGAGTCCAAGCAGTTGCAACCTGACCGTGAAGTAAACGAGTGTCTAGACGGGCAAGGTTGATTTTGAGTTTACCGTCTCCGATGACAGTTCCTTCTGGAATAGCAGCTTGGGCAACTGGAGCAGCTGCAGCGCTTGCTACTTCCTCAACTGGATTGAGCTCTTCTGGAAGAGCCTTGATGCCATCTTTGGCTTCTTTGATAATATTCGCAGCGACTTTTTCTACACCTGCAGCAGCGTCCATGAGGCGCTCTGTGTAGGCTTGAATTAACATCGGTAAGTTCAGTCCTGTGATGATGGCAAACTTACGCTCAGGATTTTCTCCCATCACGCGGCTAGCTTGGTTAAATGGAGATCCACTCCAAAGGTCAGCCAAAACTAGAACCTCATCTTCTGCGTCAAATGCAGCAACAGCGTTATTAAACTTAGCGTATAGATCGTCAGGACCTTCGTTTGGCATAAAGGTTACAACTTGAACCTTTTCTTGTTCACCAAAGATCATAGATCCTGACTGATGAATACCCGCAGCAAATTCGCCGTGGCTCGCAATAATGATTCCGATACTCATTATTGTCATTCCTCCTTTTTTGTTTTAGTTTTCGTTTAAGAAAACTTTAAGACTTTTTAAGTATAAACCGTTTTCATCTAAAAATCAACTATTTATCATAAAATAATTAAAAATATTACATCTGAAAATATTGATATATTGAGTTTTAGAGAAGTTTTTTTGAATCCTTATTAAAAAATTTAATATAAAAAAGTTGGAAGCGCATTCCAACTTTTAAAATAGGTTTCTAATAGATTAGTGGGTGAAGTCGAGTACCATACGTCCTTGGATTTGACCTTTTTCCATTTCGTCGAAAATGGCTACGGCATCTTCTATTGGACGTTTTTGAACAACTGGAACTACTAAACCTTCTGCACCGAATTGGAAGGCTTCTTCCAAGTCTTTACGAGTTCCTACAAGAGAACCGATGACTTGGATTCCATCTAGAACGGTTTTTACGATACTTAGTTCCATCATTTCAGAAGGAAGGCCGACAGCGACAACGCGACCACCAGCACGAACTGAGTCAACAGCCTGGTTGAAGGCAACTTTAGATACAGCAGTTACGACAGCTGAATGAGCTCCACCATCAGTTTTTTCCTTGATGAGTCCTGGTACATCTTCAATTTCGAGGCCGTTAATAACAATGTCAGCGCCTACTTCTTTTGCAAGGGCAAGTTTGTCGTTATTGATATCAACTGCGATGACATGAGCATTGAATACTTTTTTAGCGTATTGAACAGCTAGGTTACCAAGGCCACCAGCACCGTAAAGAACAACCCATTGGCCTGGTTCAACTTTGGCCTCTTTAATAGCTTTATAGGTTGTTACACCAGCACATGTGATAGAAGAGGCTTGGGCTGGATCAAGTCCGTCAGGAACTTTAACAGCATAGTCTGCTGTTACGATACATTGTTCAGCCATACCACCGTCTACTGAGTAGCCGGCATTTTTTACTGTACGGCAAAGAGTTTCACGGCCAGTTGTACAGTATTCGCAAGTACCACATCCTTCAAAGAACCAAGCAACGCTGACGCGGTCGCCGACTTTAAGACTTTTAACATCTGGTGCAATTTCTTTAACGATACCAACACCTTCGTGACCTAGGACACGTCCTGGTACCTGACCGAAGTCGCCATGGGCAACGTGGAGGTCAGTGTGGCAAACACCACAGTATTCAATTTCTACAAGTGCTTCCCCAGTTTCAAGTGGACGGAGTACTTTTTCTTCAACAGCAACACCAGTGCTTTCTGGATTAACAACAACAGCTTTCATAGCTATCCTCCTTGATATTGACCGAGAACAGGGATAACGGGACTGGATTGATTTTGTGTCAACAGAGTCGAGTATGACGAGCTCTCTTGTATTTATATGTGAATTATATCACAAAAGAAAGCCTTTTCCAAGGTTTTGGAGGCAAAAAGTAGAACAATCGATTAACTGGTTGATGAGACTGTGAAAAGAGCACAAAGACCAGCTCGCAAGCTGGTCAGTATGGACTATAAGAATAAGTCTTGCAGGGTTTTGGCAACCCCATCTTGGTCATTGGTTAGGGCAATTTGCTCATCTGCATAGGGGAGTAGCTCTGGGTTGGCATTTTTCATTGCATAACCTTTCCCAGCAAAAGCAAGCATTTCGGTATCATTGTGCTCATCTCCAAAAGCAATCAAATCTTTTTTATCGCGGTTCATTACCTTGAGCAAGTAGTCCAAAGCAAAGGCCTTGTTGACACCTTTTGGGGTACATTCAAGGATATTGAGCGGACCACCCCAAGTGTTGATAGACAGTTGATGCTGGTAGAAGGCATTCATTTCTTTTGCCAAGGCATATTTGTCACTGGCTCTGGTCTGCAAGAGAATACAGTTAGGGTCCTTGGTCACCAATTCAGGATTGAATTGATCTTCAGGCTGGAAAGCTTCTACGCCAAATAGTTTGGGATTGGCAATTTCTTCATTGGGATTTGTGATGTAGAATTTTTTACGATATTCTCCAGCGATAAAATCAGCTTGAATGTCCTCTGAACGTTGAACCATGTCTAACAGATATTTTTTGTCTACGGTCAAACACTTTTCAAAGTCCCAAACTTGGTCTGGTAAATGAGTGAGGGAACCGTTGAAATTAATCATAGGAGTGTTTAAGCCTAGTTCACGGTAAAAATCTTTTGACATACGGTAAGGGCGACCTGTCGTAATAATAACCTGATGCCCTTTTTCAGTAACTTTTTTAATAGTTTCTTTGGTAAAGTCAGAAATCTGACTGTCTGAGTTGAGCAGGGTTCCATCTAGGTCAACTGCAATAATTTTTTTCGTCATATAAACCTTTCTAGTGTCTTTCCAGATAAGATGTCTACTATTATAACAAAAAGCAGGCAGAAAAGCAGATTCGAAACCAAAAAAGAAATTTCATCAAATTCTTAAATAAATCAAACAAAGATATTGAAAAAGTGAATGATAAATGATATAATTCTATTATTGTTCGTAAAAATTAAAAGGAGATTGATAATGGACAAATTATTTAAACTAAAAGAGAACGGTACAGACGTTCGTACAGAGGTTCTCGCTGGTTTAACAACTTTCTTTGCAATGAGCTATATTCTCTTTGTAAACCCACAAATTCTTTCGCAAACAGGAATGCCTGCTCAGGGTGTGTTTCTTGCAACGATTATCGGTGCAGTAGCTGGTACCTTGATGATGGCTTTCTACGCCAACTTGCCATATGCTCAAGCACCAGGTATGGGTCTTAACGCCTTCTTTACATTTACAGTTGTATTCGGGCTTGGTTATTCATGGCAAGAAGCCTTGGCTATGGTCTTCATCTGTGGAATTATCTCATTGATTATTACCTTGACAAATGTTCGTAAAATGATCATTGAATCGATTCCGAATGCCCTTCGTTCAGCTATTTCAGCTGGTATCGGTGTCTTCCTTGCCTACGTGGGAATTAAGAATGCTGGACTTTTGAAATTCTCTATCGATCCAGGCAATTATACGGTTGCAGGAGAAGGAGCTGACAAGGCCCAAGCAGCGATTACAGCAAACTCTTCAGCAGTTCCAGGATTGGTCAGCTTTAATAATCCAGCTGTTTTGGTGGCTCTTGCAGGACTTGCTATCACAATTTTCTTTGTTATCAAAGGAATTAAAGGGGGAATTATCCTCTCTATCTTGACAACAACTGTTCTTGCTATTGCAGTTGGTTTGGTAGATTTGTCTAGTATCGATTTTGCTAATAATCATGTTGGTGCAGCCTTTGAAGACTTGAAGACAGTTTTTGGTGCAGCTCTTGGTTCAGAAGGTTTGGGAGCTTTGATTTCAGATACAGCTCGCTTGCCTGAAACTCTGATGGCCATTCTTGCCTTCTCATTGACAGATATTTTTGACACGATTGGTACCTTGATCGGTACAGGTGAAAAAGTTGGTATCGTAGCGACAAATGGTGAAAATCACCAATCAGCTAAGTTGGACAAGGCTCTTTACTCTGACTTGATTGGTACTTCAATTGGTGCCATCGCTGGTACTTCAAACGTAACGACTTATGTTGAGTCTGCTGCTGGTATCGGTGCAGGTGGACGTACTGGTTTGACAGCCTTGGTTGTAGCAATCTGTTTTGCAATTTCAAGCTTCTTTAGTCCACTTCTAGCGATTGTACCAACAGCCGCTACAGCTCCAATCTTGATTATCGTTGGGATTATGATGTTGGCTAGCTTGAAAAATATCCATTGGGACGATATGTCTGAAGCGGTTCCTGCTTTCTTCACATCTATCTTTATGGGATTCAGCTACTCTATTACTCAAGGGATTGCAGTTGGTTTCTTGACTTACACTTTGACTAAGCTTGTCAAAGGTCAAGCTAAAGATGTTCATGTCATGATTTGGATTTTGGATGCCTTGTTTATCCTTAACTATATCAGCATGGCCTTATAATAGGATAACCCAGGGGAATTTTCCCCCTTTTTTTAATACAAAGTCTAGGAGATGAATGATGGAAGAGAAAAGTATGTGGAAAGAATTGTTGAATCGTGCAGGCTGGCTGTTAATCTTTCTGCTAGCGACAATTTTATATCAGATTCCTATAGGGGTTACTGCTATTTTAACTTTAAATGCAGTACCATTGTTACAGTCAGGACTGATAGTTGCTGGTATTTCGATTGTTGTTTTAGCACTATTTATTTTTGGAGCTCGTAAAACCCAATTAGCTAGTTTTAATTTTTCTTTTTTTAGAGCTAAGGATTTGGCACGATTGGGATTAAGTTATTTAGTTATTATCGGGTCAAATATACTTGGTTCTATCTTGTTGCAACTGTCAAATGAGACGACAACAGCTAACCAGTCTCAGATTAACGATATGGTTCAGAATAGTTCGTTGATTTCTAGCTTTTTCTTGCTGACCTTGCTTGCTCCAATTTGTGAGGAAATCTTGTGCCGTGGGATTGTTCCTAAAAAGATTTTCAGAGGCAAGGAGAACTTGGGATTTGTAGTCGGTACGATTGTGTTTGCTTTATTGCATCAACCAAGTAATTTACCTTCTTTATTGATTTATGGAGGTATGTCGATCGTTCTATCTTGGACGGCTTACAAGACCCAACGTTTGGAAATGTCTATCTTACTTCACATGATTGTTAACGGGGTGGCCTTCTGCTTGTTGGCTCTTGTGGTGATCATGAGTCGGACATTAGGGATTTCTGTTTAAGATTTTTGACAATTGCTTACTTGTTTCTACTGGGAAAAAGATGAATGCAATCGTGTCCATCTTTTTCTTTTTATGGTAAAATAGAGAAATAATATGGTGAAAAGCCTTGAGGGAGTGACCGATATGTCAACTAAAGCAAATCATGCAAAGACAGCTATTTGCGGAATTATCAATGTAACCCCAGACTCCTTTTCGGACGGTGGTCAATTTTTTGCTCTTGAGCAGGCGCTCCAGCAGGCTCGTAAATTGATAGCAGAAGGGGCTAGTATGCTAGATATCGGCGGAGAATCGACTCGGCCGGGAAGTAGCTATGTTGAGATAGAAGAGGAGATCCAGCGTGTTGTTCCAGTGATTAAAGCTATTCGCAAGGAAAGTGATGTTCTCATCTCCATTGATACTTGGAAAAGTCAAGTAGCAGAAGCTGCTTTGGCTGCTGGTGCCAATCTAGTCAATGATATCACTGGTCTCATGGGTGATGAAAAAATGGCCCATGTGGTTGCTAAGGCTGGTGCGAAAGTAGTCATTATGTTTAATCCAGTCATGGCGCGACCTCAGCACCCTAGCTCGCTCATCTTCCCTCATTTTGGATTTAATCAAGCTTTTACAGGGGAAGAGTTAGCTGACTTTGAAACATTGCCAATCGAAGAGTTGATGGAGACTTTCTTTGACAGAGCCTTAGCGAGAGCAGAGGAAGCTGGGATTGCACAAGAGAATATCCTGTTGGATCCAGGAATTGGCTTTGGTCTGACTAAGAAAGAAAATCTGCTTCTTTTACGGGATCTGGATAAACTACATCAGAAAGGCTATCCAATCTTTCTTGGAGTGTCGCGCAAGCGGTTTGTCATCAATATCCTTGAAGAAAGTGGCTTTGAAGTCGATCCTGAGACAGAACTTGGTTTCCGCAATCGGGACACAGCTTCAGCCCATGTAACCAGTATTGCTGCGAGACAGGGTGTAGAAGTGGTGCGCGTGCATGACGTAGCTAGTCATAAGATGGCAGTTGAAATTGCCTCCGCTATTCGTCTGGCTGATGAAGCGGAAAATCTAGATTTAAAACAATATAAATAAGATGAAAGAAATCGAAAACAATCAGTGGATTGCTAACTACCGGACGGACCAACCGCATTTCGGTTTGGAACGAATGGTAGAACTCCTAGCTCTGCGAGGCAATCCCCATCTCAAACTCAAGGTCATCCATATCGGAGGGACCAATGGCAAGGGTTCGACCATTGCTTTTTTGAAAAATATGCTAGAAAAGCTAGGGCTGAGAGTTGGCGTGTTTAGCTCGCCCTATCTCATTCATTATACAGACCAGATTAGCATCAATGGGGAATCTATCCCAGAAGCGAGGCTAGAATCCCTCATGTCAGACTATCAGACTTTGCTGGAAGGGGAATCGGCTACCAATTTGCAGGGGACAACCGAGTTTGAGATTATCACAGCCATAGCCTATGACTACTTTGCCTCAGAGCAAGTAGATGTGGCTATCATGGAAGTGGGCATGGGTGGACTCTTGGATAGTACCAATGTTTGCCAGCCTATTCTAACAGGCATTACGACCATTGGATTGGACCATGTAGCCCTACTTGGTGACACCTTGGAAGCCATAGCAGAGCAGAAAGCTGGTATTATCAAACAAGGTATTCCCTTGGTGACAGGTCGTATCGCTCCAGAAGCTTTGGCTGTCATTGACGCTATTGCGAAAGATAAAAATGCGCCGAGACTTGCCTACGGGGCAGATTATCATGTCAGTCACCAAGAGAGTGTGGTAACGGGTGAAGTCTTTGACTATACAAGTGCTGTCAGACAAGGTCGCTTCCAGACTGGCCTGCTTGGTTTGCACCAGATAGAGAATGCTGGGATGGCTATAGCTTTACTTGATGCTTTTTGTCAGGAGGATGACCGAGAACTAGCAAGCAATCACTTGCTTGCTCAAGCACTAGAAGAAACAAGATGGCCGGGGCGTCTGGAGGTCGTGTCAAGGAACCCCTTGATGATCTTGGACGGGGCCCACAATCCCCATGCTATCAAAGCTTTATTGGCAACCTTGCAAGAACGCTTTGCGGATTATCGTAAGGAAATCCTCTTTACTTGTATCAAAACCAAGGCCTTGGAGGATATGTTGGACTTGCTGGGGGCCATGCCAGATACCGAGCTTACTCTGACACATTTTGACGATAGTCGGGCGACTGATGAAAGCGTGCTGAAAGAGGCAGCTAAGTCTAGAAATCTCAGCTACCAAGGTTGGCAGGATTTTCTAGAGCAGAAATTGACAGATAAAAAAGAAGAGAAAAAAACAGTTAGGATTGTCACGGGTTCCTTGTATTTCTTGAGCCAAGTGAGGGCCTATCTGATGGAGAGGAAGAATGAAAATGGATACACAAAAGATTGAAACAGCTGTAAAAATGATTATCGAGGCTGTGGGAGAGGACGCTAACCGCGAGGGCTTGCAGGAAACACCTGCTCGTGTGGCCCGTATGTACCAAGAGATTTTTTCAGGGCTTGGTCAAACAGCGGAGGAACATTTGTCAAAATCCTTTGAGATTATTGACGATAATATGGTGGTAGAAAAGGATATTTTTTTCCATACCATGTGTGAACATCACTTCTTGCCATTTTATGGTAGAGCGCATATTGCCTACATTCCAGATGGTCGTGTAGCAGGTTTGTCTAAGCTAGCCCGTACGGTTGAAGTTTATTCGAAAAAACCACAAATTCAAGAACGATTGAATATCGAAGTAGCCGATGCCTTGATGGAGTATCTAGGTGCTAAAGGAGCCTTTGTTGTCATTGAGGCGGAACATATGTGTATGAGCATGCGTGGTGTCAGAAAACCAGGCACTGCAACCTTGACGACAGTAGCTCGTGGTCTATTTGAAACAGATAAGGACCTCCGAGATCAGGCTTATCGTTTAATGGGACTATAATACTCTTCGAAAATCAAATTCAAACCACGTCAGCTTCTATCTGCAACCTCAAAACAGTGTTTTGAGCAGCCTGCGGCTAGCTTCCTAGTTTGCACTTTGATTTTCATTGAGTATAAAAAGAATCCGCTTTGGGCGGATTTTTCTAGAAAGGACTAGTTATGGATCAACTGCAGATTAAGGATTTGGAAATTTTTGCCTATCATGGTATGTTCCCTAGTGAGAAAGAATTGGGGCAGAAGTTTGTTATTTCCGCAATCCTATCCTATGATATGACCAAGGCGGCTACAGACTTGGATTTAACAGCCTCTGTCCATTACGGAGAACTGTGTCAGCAGTGGACGACTTGGTTTCAGGAAACCACTGAGGACTTGATTGAAACGGTAGCTTACAAATTGGTAGAACGTACTTTTGAGACCTATTCTCTTGTCCAAGAAATCAAGCTGGAACTGAAAAAACCTTGGGCGCCAGTGCATTTGCCACTAGATACTTGCTCAGTAACCATCCATCGCCGTAAGCAACGGGCCTTTATCGCCCTAGGAAGCAATATGGGGGATAAGCGAGAAAACTTGAAACAAGCCATTGAGAAAATGCGAAATCGTGGCATCCATATTCTCAAAGAGTCCAGTTTCTTGACGACGGAGCCTTGGGGTGGTGTGGAGCAGGATAGCTTTGCTAATCAAGTGGTTGAGGTTGAAACCTGGTTGCCGGCTCCAGTGATATTAGAGACCTTGTTAGCCATTGAGTCAGAGATGGGACGGGTGAGAGAAGTACATTGGGGGCCTCGTTTGATTGATTTGGACTTGCTCTTTGTGGAGGATCAGATCCTTTATACAGATGATCTTATCTTGCCTCATCCTTACCTAGCGGAACGCCTTTTTGTCCTTGAATCCTTACAGGAAATTGCGCCTCATTTTATCCATCCTACATTAAAGCAACCTGTCCGTAACTTGTATAATGCTTTGAAAAAATAAAAAAACTCTAGTTTTCAGTAGTTTATAACTGAAGGCTAGAGTTTTTAAAATAGGTCATTTTCTTCTGGGAGGAGGATAGTCTCTCTACCGTCCATGTCTAAAACTAGGACTCTGGGGGGATAAAGAGGGTCGAAAGGGTGGTTGAAGTCAAAATCAATGGCTGTAGGGAGGTGTTGACTTGAGAAGTGGAAGGTAATTTTTCCTTGGTTATTAAGCAATTGAAACTCGAGTTCCTCCTCCAATTCAAAGACATTTTTTAAGAAGTGGTCGATGATATACCAAAAAGAGTCAATAACGTCATCAGGCAAGCTGGTAACAATGCCAAAACTAGCTGACCGCATGTGGGTATTGGTAAAAGCCATATTTCTTCCCCCTTTCTTTTCCCTTATCATACAGCAAATAGGATTAAAAATCAAGAAAAGGTGATTTTTTCTTCATAAACATAGCTTTCTATGAAATTTTTTTCAAACAATCTTCAAAAAATACTTGAAAGTGTTTACAAATAGTGATAAAATGGAATAAGTAGAATCATGAAAACGAAATTTTCATACCGTCTCTTTTTTGGAGTCTCGTGAGGTATGATATAGAAAGGAAATGGAATGAATACAGACGATACAGTAACGATTTATGATGTCGCCCGTGAAGCAGGAGTTTCAATGGCGACGGTTAGCCGTGTAGTCAATGGCAATAAGAATGTAAAAGAGAACACCCGTAAAAAAGTGCTTGAGGTGATTGATCGTTTAGATTACCGTCCAAATGCTGTGGCGCGTGGTCTTGCAAGTAAAAAGACAACCACTGTCGGTGTGGTGATCCCAAATATTACCAATGGCTATTTCTCAACGCTTGCTAAAGGGATTGACGATATCGCTGAAATGTACAAGTATAATATTGTCCTTGCTAATAGTGATGAGGATGATGACAAGGAAGTTTCAGTTGTCAATACCCTGTTTTCTAAGCAAGTGGATGGTATCATCTTTATGGGGTACCACTTGACTGAAAAAATTCGTTCAGAGTTTTCTCGTTCTCGGACACCAGTTGTTCTTGCAGGAACTGTGGATGTAGAACATCAGCTTCCAAGTGTCAATATTGACTACAAACAAGCAACGATTGATGCAGTAACCTACCTTGCTAAAGAAAATGAGCGCATCGCTTTTGTTAGCGGTCCACTAGTGGATGACATCAATGGTAAGGTTCGTTTGGTTGGCTACAAGGAAGCCTTGAAAAAAGCAGGTATTTCTTATAGCGAAGGATTGGTATTTGAATCTAAGTACACTTATGAAGACGGTTATGCCTTGGCAGAACGCTTGATTTCATCAAATGCAACTGCAGCAGTTGTAACAGGTGATGAATTGGCAGCAGGTGTCTTGAACGGCCTTGCTGATAAGGGTGTGTCTGTGCCAGAAGAGTTTGAAATCATTACTAGTGATGATTCACAAATCTCACGCTTTACCCGTCCAAACTTGACAACTATTGCCCAACCTCTTTATGACCTTGGTGCTATTAGTATGCGTATGTTGACTAAGATTATGCACAAGGAAGAGTTGGAAGAACGTGAAGTTCTCTTACCTCATGGTTTGACAGAACGTCGCTCAACACGAAAACGTAAATAGAAAAAATCAGGGAATCGTGAAGATTTCCTGATTTGTTTTTAGAGGAGAGAATTATACTCAATGAAAATCAAAGTGCAAATTAGGAAGCTAGCAGCAGATTGCTCAAAGTACAGCTTTAAGGTTGTAGATAGAACTGACGAAGTCAGTAACCATACATACGGTAAGGCGACGTTGACGCGGTTTGAAGAGATTTTCTAAGAGACTTACCCTTCCATATAGTCTTTCAAAGCCTGTCCTGTTAGTCCGGCATTGAGGGCAATGAGGAGTTTCAAGCGGGCTTTTTGGGCGTTGAGTTCTTTAACAAAGAAGACACCAGATTTTTGCAACTGCACGCCTCCACCTTGGTAGGCATAGACAGGCTCAGCGATACCGTTAAAGCATCGCGAAACCAGGGCGACTGGGATTCCTTTTTGCAGAAGGCTTTCTAACTTTTGAGACGTTTCTTTGGGAATATTACCAGCTCCGAAGGCTTGGATAATCAAACCGTCCAATTGTTCCAAATCCAGCATATCAATCAGCTCATCTGTCATACCAGCATAAGCAGAGATGATAGGGACTAATCCTTGTATGTGATCAAGGTCAAAGCGGACACGGGGTTCAGCTGTTTTGAAGTAGAGGATTTCCTGTTTCATGATCAGACCAAGTGGCCCGTGCGTTGGAGTCTGGAAGGTGCTGACGTTGGTCGTATGTGTTTTGGTAACATACTTGGCAGCGTGGATTTCATCGTTCATAACAACCAAAACTCCTTTGTCAGCAGCCCTGTTATCGCTAGCTACCCGCAAAGCACTCAGATAATTATAAACACCGTCACTGCCGAGTTCGTTGGAGCTGCGCATGGCCCCTGTTAGAACGATAGGCATATGGGGAACTTCCATGGTATCAAGGAAATAGGCTGTTTCCTCTAGAGTATCGGTCCCGTGTGTGATTACCACTCCATCGTAGTTAGCCGCTTCTTCTTTGATTTTTTGGTAGAGGGCCAGCATATGCTTGGGTTTAATATGGGGGCTTGGCAGGTTAAAAAAGTCCAAGGTGTGGACTTGGATTCCTTCAAGTGGGTTGGACACATGGTTCATGGGATTATCTGAACTCGTCACAACAGCGCCAGAAGCATCGGCCTGCATGGAAATAGTTCCACCCGTATGTAAAACAAGGATTTTCTTAGGCATGATTTACTCACTCTTTCTGAAATGTGGTATAATCATTGTATCACAAAAGGGGAGATTGGGATAGGATGGAAGTCAAAGCTGTTTTTTTTGATATCGATGGAACCTTGGTCAACGATCGCAAGAGTGTTTTGAAATCCACTAAGGACGCGATTAAAATTGTCAAAGAACAAGGGGTGCTAGTTGGTGTAGCGACAGGGCGAGGACCTTTTTTTGTTAAGGAATTGATGGACGATTTGGATCTGGATTTTGCGGTAACCTACAATGGCCAGTATATCTTTAATAAAGAAAGAGTCTTGTTCACGAGCCCAATTTCCAAGTTACATTTGCGCCAGCTCATTGCGTATGCTAAAAAAGAGGGCAAGGAGATTGCCCTAGGGACCAAGGATGCCATGCTGGGTTCTAAAATCATGTCCTTTGGTCTGGGGTCTTTTTCCCAACGAATCAGTCGCTTCGTTCCTTCTGTTTTAACTCGGACGGTGAGTCATTCCTTTAATCGTATGGTTAGCAAGGTTGTGCCCCAAAAGGAAGAAGACCTGCTTCATCTGATGAATCAGCCTATCTACCAAGTTTTGATGCTGATGACACCGGAAGAATCTGAGAAGGCAGCAGCTGATTTTGAAGACTTGAAATTGACACGTAGCAATCCATTTGCAGCGGATGTCATTAATCAAGGGAATTCTAAATTGGAAGGTATTCGCCGAGTTGGGAAAGAATATGGCTTTGACCTCAACCAAGTGATGGCCTTCGGTGACTCAGATAACGACCTAGAAATGCTTGCAGGTGTCGGTATGTCGGTCGCTATGGGAAATGGTAGTAGCAGTGTCAAAGAAGTTGCCAAGCATATCACTACCAGCAATCAGCAAGACGGAATTCACAAGGCATTAGAACATTTTGGTGTTTTGGCTTCAGAAAAAGTCTTTGTCAGCCGTGACTACCATTTCAATAAGGTCAAGACCTTCCACCACATGATGGATGAACGAACTCAAGAAGAACCTCGAGCTTGGAATTTAGAAGGTGCAACCCACAGGGCTGGTTTTAAAATAGAAGAATTGGTGGAGTTTGTTCGAGCTGCCAGTCCTTCTGAAGAGGACTTTGGTCAAGCTCTATCGCAACTTCATCAAGCTCTTGATAAGGCAGCAGATAAAGTAGCCAAGAAGACGCCTGCTCAGCAAGATTTGATAGGTCAGGTAGATGCCTTGATTGATACGCTTTACTTTACCTATGGTAGTTTTGTCTTGATGGGGGTGGACCCAGAACGTATTTTTGATATTGTCCATCAGGCTAATATGGGGAAAATTTTCCCAGATGGCAAGGCTCATTTTGATCCAGTGACCCACAAAATCTTAAAACCAGATGATTGGGAAGAAAAATATGCTCCAGAACCCGCGATTAAAAAGGAACTGCAGCGCCAGCTCAAGGCTTATGAACGCCATAAAGAGAGAAATAAACAGTAAAGAAAAAGGAGCTCTGGGCTCCTTTTCGTTGTAATTATAAGGTTTTTTCTTGTTCTCTCACAACCAGCAAATCGACCTTAGCATGGCGGAGAATGTATTCAGATGAAGAGCCAACCAAGAGGCGTTCAAAGGCGTTGAGACCAGTTGCGCCAACGAGGATGAGGTCCACTTCCTCAGCATCGGGAATAGTACGTGCTAGTAGGGTCTTTGGATTTCCCATTTCAATGACAATATGAACATCTGCCACCCCAGCATCTTTAGCACGTTTTTCGTACTCTTTCATCAGACTTTCAGCGTCGACTTGGAGTTCTTCGTAAACTTCAGCATCAAAGGTGGATACGCTTTGGAGAGCGCGTGTGTCAATGACATGTGCGATGGTGAGTTTAGCGTCGTTTCGTAGAGCAGAATGAACTCCTTTGACAAAAGCCAAGTCCGCTTCTTTAGAACCATCGATTGCGACCATGATATTTTGGTAACGTTGTGCCATAATGAAACCTCCTGAAATTTTCTTACTATTATTGTAAACCTTTTCACTATAGAAGTAAAGCAAAAAAAGTATTTTTCAAAAGAATGTTAGCGCTTAAAATCTATATAAATATATGATAAAATAAAAGAAAGGATAGCAGGAAAGAAGTGAAGGGAGGGAGAATGATGAAAAACTCTTTTCAAAAATCAAATTTCCTTTATTATGGAATCATCCTAGTTTCAGTCTTGGTAGAAGTTATCATGATCTGGCAATTAGAGAGTCTGGTACCGTTTCTTTATCCAGGTTTTATTGGTTTTTTAGTCTTTCATGTACTCTACCATCTAATCTTATTCCTAGTTGCAAAACGAAGTGGGCGTTGGGATTACTTGATGATATGGGGACTTTTCCTCATGTTCAATCTTCTTTATGACTCCTTTTTAGGCTTGCTTTTTCTAGTTTTATCTTTTGGTATGTGATCTTTCTTTGGCAAAATACCTGCTATCTCCCCTGTCTTGACCTCGCTTTTAGCGAGGTTTTTCTTCTATACGAACTTAGTAACACAATTCAGTAAACTTGTCGCATTTTCTTTCTAGTGGTATAATGTTACTATCCTGATGAATTGAGGAAACAAGATGAAAGAATATAACAAGTCTAGTAAGTTAGAGCATGTTGCTTATGATATCCGTGGTCCTGTTTTGGAAGAAGCCATGCGAATGCGAGCAAACGGAGAAAAGATTTTACGTCTGAATACAGGAAATCCAGCAGAATTTGGCTTTACAGCGCCAGACGAGGTCATTCATGACTTGATTATGAATGCGCGTGATAGTGAAGGTTATTCTGACTCCAAAGGGATTTTCTCAGCCCGTAAGGCCATCATGCAGTATTGCCAATTGAAGAAATTCCCAAACGTAGATATTGATGATATTTACCTTGGAAATGGTGTTAGTGAGTTGATTGTCATGTCTATGCAGGGGCTTTTGGACAATGGGGATGAGGTCTTGGTGCCAATGCCAGACTATCCTCTCTGGACAGCCGCTGTCAGCCTAGCTGGGGGAAATGCCGTTCACTATATCTGTGATGAAGCTGCAGAATGGTACCCAGATATTGACGATATCAAGTCAAAAATTACTTCCAATACCAAGGCAATCGTCCTTATCAATCCAAATAATCCAACTGGAGCCCTTTATCCTAAGGAACTCTTGTTGGAGATTATTGAGATTGCCCGTCAAAACGATTTGATTATCTTTGCGGATGAAATCTACGACCGCATGGTCATGGATGGACATGTGCATACGCCTGTGGCTAGCTTGGCACCAGATGTCTTCTGTGTCAGCATGAATGGTCTGTCAAAATCCCATCGTATCGCTGGTTTCCGTGTGGGTTGGATGGTCTTGTCTGGACCTAAGACTCATGTCAAGGGCTATATCGAAGGGCTCAATATGCTATCCAATATGCGCCTTTGCTCTAACGTTTTGGCCCAACAAGTCGTACAAACTTCCTTGGGTGGTCACCAGTCGGTCGATGAATTGCTCCTTCCTGGTGGACGAATTTATGAGCAAAGAAATTTCATTTACAATGCCATTCAAGATATTCCAGGTTTGTCTGCGGTTAAACCCAAGGCTGGACTCTATATCTTCCCTAAAATCGATCGCAATATGTACCGTATCGATGATGATGAGCAGTTTGTCCTTGATTTCTTGAAGCAGGAAAAGGTTCTCTTGGTTCATGGTCGAGGCTTTAACTGGCAGGAACCAGACCACTTCCGTATTGTTTACCTTCCTCGTGTTGATGAACTAGCCCAAATCCAAGAAAAGATGACTCGTTTCTTGAAACAGTATCGTAGATAGGGCTTACATTCGAAAAAGCTGGAAACATTTGCCTTGAGCTATTGACAAAAGTAAAAGAATCAGATAGAATAGTAAAGTATGTTTAGTAACTGATCACTTTATAGCCGGCTAAACGAATACAAAATCTATGAGGAGGTATTCATCGTGAAACGTACTTATCAACCAAGTAAACTTCGTCGTGCGCGCAAACACGGATTCCGTAACCGTATGTCAACTAAAAACGGTCGTCGCGTATTGGCAGCTCGTCGTCGTAAAGGACGCAAAGTTTTGGCTGCATAATCCAAACGAATTCTATCAAAAATCAGTAGGAACTCGAGTCTACTGATTTTTATTTTTGTAAAAAAGTACAAAAAGCTTTATATTTTTGCTCGAATAGTGTATAATATTTCACATACTGTAAAAATGGAGAATAATCATGAAGAAATCAAAAGTGATGCTGTTTGGAGCTATGGCTTTGACAGCAGGTCTAGCTTTAGCAGCGTGTGGATCATCTCAATCAAGTAATGCAGACAAGACTTACTCTTATATCTTTGTCAATAACCCAGATACCTTGGATTATATTACCTCTACACGAGACTCTACATCTAGTATCACAACCAACTTGATTGATGGTTTGTTGGAAAACGACCAGTATGGCAATCTCATTCCCTCTATGGCTGAGTCATGGACGGTGTCAAAAGATGGATTGACCTACACTTATAAAATCCGTCAGGGGGCTAAATGGTACACTTCTGAAGGAGAAGAGTATGCAGATGTAACCGCTCATGACTTTGTGACAGGTCTTAAGTATGCGGCTGATAAAAAGGCTGAAAACTTGTACTTGGTACAAGACTCTATCAAGGGTCTAGCAGATTATGTTGAAGGGAAATCATCTGATTTTGGTACTGTTGGTGTTAAGGCAGTGGATGATTACACTCTACAATACACTCTCAACCAACCTGAAACTTATTGGAACTCTAAAACAACAGCAAGTATCCTTAGTCCTGTAAATGAAGCCTTCTTGAAGTCTCAGGGAGATGACTTTGGAAGTGTGACACCATCAAGTATCTTGTCAAATGGTCCTTACTTGTTTAAATCCTTCACATCCAAATCTTTGATTGAACTTGACAAAAACCCTAATTACTGGGATAAGGATAATGTTAAAATCGAGAAAGTGAAACTCTCTTTCTTTGACGGTTCTGACCAAGACAGCATTGCTAGAGGTTTCTTGGATGGTAACTATACTGATGGCCGTATCTTCCCAACAAGTTCAGTATTTGCTGAACTCAAGAAGGGCAATGAGGACAAGATTACCTACACACCACAAAACTCAGTGACTTTCTATTATCTTTTCAACGTTAATCGTCAAAGCTACAAGCAGACGATGAAACAGTCTGATAAGGAAAAGACAGATTCACGCGCAGCTATGCAGAATAAAGATTTCCGTCAGGCTATCAACTTTGCCTTTGACCGTCATGCTTATGCAGCACAGACAAATGGTGAAGATGGAGCAGACCGTATCTTGCGTAACACAGTTACACCAAGTAACTTTGTCCAAGTTGGGGATAAGAACTTTGGTGATATTGTCAATGAAAAAATTGTCAACTACGGTAAAGATTGGGTAAATATCAACCTAAACGATGGTAAGCAAGCCTTCTTGAATCCTGAAAAGGCCAAAGAGAAGTTTGCCAAGGCCAAAGAAAGTCTGCAAGCACAGGGAGTAACTTTCCCAATTCATTTGGATATGCCAGTTGACCAGACTGCTAAGTTGGATGTGCAACAGGCTGGATCGTTCAAACAAACAGTGGAAGAAACTCTTGGTAAGGATAATGTAGTCATTGATGTTATCCAACTTTCTCCAGATGAAAAAGATCAGGCAACCTACTTTGCAGATACAGCAGAACAAAAAGACTACGATATCGACATCTCAGGATGGGGTGGAGATTACTCAGATCCTAAGACTTACCTAGCGATCCTTGATCCAGAGACAGGTTCTCAGTTGAAAAACATGGGCTTGTCTGAAGGAAAAGACAAGGAAGTTAAGGACAAGATTGGTCTTGCTGACTACAAGAAACTCTTGGATCAGGCAGACGCAGAAATTAAAGATACTCAAGCCCGCTATGAAAAATATGCTGAAGCCCAAGCTTGGTTGACAGATAGCGCCTTGTTCCTACCGGTTCAAAGTGGTGGAGCTAATCCAATCTTCCGTAAGACTGTACCGTTTACAGGACCATTCTCATTCGTTGGTCATAAGGGAAATGCGGACAACTACAAATATGTTGAATTGCAAAAAGAGCCAGTAACTGCTAAACAGTACCAAGAACTCTACGAAAAATGGCTAAAAGAAAAAGCTGAGTCAAATAAAAAAGCTCAGGAAGATTTAGTTAACCACATTCAATGATATTCCTAGTCATGCTTTTCGGTTAATACTCTTCGAAAATCTCTTCAAACCACGTCAGCGTTGCCTTACCGTAGGTATGTTACTGACTTCGTCAGTTCTATCTGCAACCTCAAAACAGTGTTTTGAGCTGACTTCGTCAGTTTCATCTACGACCTCAAAGCAGTGCTTTGAGCAGCATGCGGCTAGCTTCCTAGTTTGCTCTTTGATTTTCATTGAGTACAGGCATAGTGACTGGATTCAGAAAAAAGGCCTCACCAGACGCTTCTCGGTTCTGGTAGGGCCTTTTCTTTATTCTTTTAAGTGATAAGAGTAGCTAGCGACAACGACGTCTTGGTGCCAACGAAGGGCATATTTGAGTTTGAGACTCATCTGATTGTGCAGGATATTTTGCCAAGGTTTATTAGGGATAAACTGGGGGACGAGAACAGTGACTGTATAGTTCTTCTTCTGAGCTTCCTCGGAAATCCGTTTGACATACTTGACAGTAGGGGTGATGATGTCGCGATAGCTGGTCTTGATATTTTTCAGAGTAATGGTTGGGAAGTAATCGGCAAATTCTTGGAGAATTTCTTGGTCTTTCTCTGCTGTTTCCTTAGTAGAAATGTGCATGGCTAAGACTTCATCACCTATACTTTGAGCGTAGTTAATGGCTCCGATGCTAACTCGGGTGACATTTCCTACTAGGACGAGGACAAGATTGCCATCGTAGGTACGTTTTTGGATTCCTTCATAGAGTCGCAGTTGTTGGGCTACTTTTTGGTAATGACTGTGAATCGCCAAGAAGAGTAGGGTGAGTACGAGAATAATGGGGAAGAAAGGCCAGATATCACTGAGACGGAAAAAGAGCAGGATCAGCACGATAGCGTAGCAAATGATGGCTCCAAGGATATTGGCAAGGGCAGGTTTTAAGAAATTTGCCCCTTTTTCTTTTTTCCAATGACGAATCATCCCAGTCTGAGAAAGGGCAAAGGGCACGAAGACCCCGATAGTATAAAGGGGAATCAAACGTTCGGTATTGCCATTAAAAATGAGAAGAAGAATCATAGCCCCAAATGCCAGAGTTAAAATTCCATTAGAGTAGCCTAGGCGGTCTCCTTTTTCCATAAAGAGATGGGGCATGTATTTGTTTTTAGCCATATTGTAAGCCAGCATAGGAAAGGCTGAAAAGCCAGTATTTGCAGCTACGGCTAAAATCAAGGCTGTGGAGAATTGGAAGAGATAATACCCAAGGTGGCCTATGAAGGAATTACCAAGGATGCCTTGAGCCATCTGTGAAAGAATAGTTTCTCCGTGTTGAGGCAGAATCCCCATCCAGTAGTTTAGAAGGGTGATACCAGCAAAAAGAAAACCTAAAATCAGTGACATGATGGTCAAGGTTTGAGCGGCATTCTTTTCTTTTGGAGCCTTGAAAAAGGGAACGGCATTTGAAATAGCTTCGACCCCTGTCAGAGAGGCAGATCCGCTGGTAAAAGCTCTTAGAATGAGAACGATAGATAGGTTCGGAATAGCATGCCCAATAGGTGAAGTTGCCTGATAGCTGAGAGAACCTGTCACTAGTTGAAAGATTCCATAGAGCAAGAGAAAGACAGTACTGATGATAAAGAGATAGACAGGAATCATCAGTGAACTGGCAGATTCTTTTAAGCCCCGTAAGTTCAAGAGCATGAGCAAGCAAACCAGAAAAATAGAGATGTGGAGGTTGTATGGGTGGAGAGCAGGAAGAGCTGCTGTGATAGCGTCCGCTCCAGATGAAACAGATACCGCTACGGTCAGCATATAGTCAACCAGAAGACTACCTCCAGCAATCAAGCCAAGTTCTGGAGATAGATTTTCTCGAGTAACCATATAGGCCCCTCCCCCTTGAGGGTAGGCATGGATGATTTGACGGTAGGAGACGGTCAGGCTAGCTAGGAGCAGGAGGACAAAGAGGCCGATAGGAAGGCTCCACCATATCGCAAGAGGAGAGAGACTAGTCAAGACGAGGACTACTTGCTCAGGCCCATAGGCAATGGAAGATAGAGCGTCGCTTGACAACATGGCCAAGGCCTGCATTTTTCCCAGCAGACCTCCCTCGCCTTCTGTTAAGGACTTAAGAGGACGACCGATAAAAGTCTGTTTTAATTTTGTAAACATGGTATTTTCCTTTTCTGAAAATTTCAATAAGTGCTATTATACTGCTTTGGGAAAATAGCGTCAAGAGACGACGATGGATTTTAGAATATTTTGTACAGATGAGGAGAGAGGGCAGTTTTTTGGTATAATAGAAGATAGAAAACGAGGTTAGAAGAGATGATTTTTGATACACATACACACTTGAATGTAGAAGAATTTGCAGGTCGTGAGGCAGAAGAAATCGCCTTAGCTACTGAGATGGGTGTGACACAGATGAATATTGTTGGTTTTGATCAGCCGACGATTGAGTGTGCTTTGGAGTTGGTGGATAAGTACGACCAACTCTACGTAACTATTGGTTGGCATCCGACAGAAGCTGGTACTTATACAGAGGAGATTGAAGCCTACTTGCTTGACAAGCTCAAGCATCCCAAGGTAGTTGCCTTGGGTGAGATTGGTTTGGACTACCATTGGATGACAGCGCCAAAAGAGGTGCAGGAGCAGGTTTTTCGCCGTCAGATTCAGCTATCTAAGGACTTGGATTTGCCTTTTGTTGTCCATACCCGTGATGCGCTAGAAGATACTTATGAAATTATCAAGAGTGAGGGCGTTGGTCCTCGAGGTGGTATCATGCACTCATTCTCAGGAACTCTTGAATGGGCTGAGAAGTTTGTGGAGCTTGGCATGACCATTTCCTTCTCAGGAGTGGTGACTTTCAAGAAGGCAACTGATATACAAGAGGCTGCTAGAGAACTTCCTTTGGACAAGATGTTAGTGGAAACAGATGCTCCCTACCTGGCTCCTGTTCCTAAACGAGGTCGTGAAAATAAAACAGCCTATACTCGTTATGTAGTGGACTTTATCGCCGACTTGCGTGGTATGACGACAGAAGAGCTAGCGGCAGCAACGACTGCAAATGCAGAACGAATTTTTGGATTGGACAGCAAGTAATGAAAGAGAAAATTTCCCAAGTTATCGTGGTTGAAGGTCGCGATGATACGGCCAATCTCAAACGTTATTTCGATGTAGAGACCTATGAGACACGAGGTTCTGCCATCAATGAGCAAGATATTGCACGTATTCAGCATCTACATGAGCTTCATGGAGTCATTGTCTTTACAGACCCAGATTTTAATGGGGAGCGGATTCGTCGTATGATTATGACGGCCATTCCAACAGTTCAGCATGCCTTCCTCAAACGAGATGAAGCTGTTCCTAAGTCTAAAACCAAGGGGCGTTCTCTGGGAATCGAACATGCTGACTATGAAGACCTGAAAACGGCTCTAGCTCAGGTGACAGAACAATTTGAACATGAGAGTCAGTTTGACATCAGTCGTAGCGACTTGATTCGCCTTGGTTTTCTAGCAGGGGCAGATAGCCGTAAGCGCAGAGAATATCTAGGAGAGGCTCTCCGAATCGGCTATTCCAACGGCAAGCAACTCCTCAAACGCCTAGAGTTGTTTGGGGTTACCTTGGCAGAAGTGGAAGAAGCTATGAAATCTTATGAGAACAGCTAAGCAGACCCCAAATGTAAGGGGAATGTGTTACAATAGTAGTAACAGATAATAGAAAAGAGAATAGATGAGAATTGCAGATTATAGCGTGACCAAGGCAGTGCTGGAGCGTCACGGTTTTACCTTTAAAAAGTCTTTCGGGCAAAACTTCTTGACGGATACCAATATCCTACAAAAAATCGTGGATACGGCTGAGATTGATGACCAAGTTAATGTCATTGAAATTGGCCCAGGGATTGGTGCCTTAACGGAGTTTCTGGCTGAGCGTGCGGCTCAGGTCATGGCCTTTGAAATTGACCATCGTTTGGTGCCGATTTTGGCAGATACCTTGCGTGATTTTGATAATGTGACCGTGGTCAATGAGGACATTCTCAAGGTTGACTTGGCGCAACATATCCAGAATTTTAAAAATCCTGACCTGCCAATTAAGGTAGTAGCCAACTTGCCTTACTACATCACGACACCTATTCTCATGCACTTAATCGAGAGTGGGATTCCTTTTAGTGAGTTTGTCGTTATGATGCAGAAAGAAGTGGCGGACCGCATTTCAGCCCAGCCTAACACCAAGGCTTATGGTAGCTTGTCGATTGCGGTTCAGTACTACATGACTGCCAAGGTTGCCTTCATCGTGCCTCGTACGGTCTTTGTGCCAGCGCCAAACGTGGACTCTGCTATTTTGAAAATGGTGCGTCGTCCAGAACCAGCCGTAGCAGTAGAAGATGAGAACTTCTTCTTTAAGATTTCCAAGGCTAGTTTTACCCATCGCCGCAAGACCTTGTGGAATAACTTGACAGGTTACTTTGGCAAGACTGAGGAAGTCAAGGACAAGCTGACCAAGGCCTTGGATCAAGCAGGTTTGTCACCAAGTGTACGTGGGGAAGCTCTCAGCTTGGCAGAATTTGCCAGCCTAGCAGATGCACTTAAAGGGCAAGGACTTTAAAATGCAGGGACAAATCATTAAAGCCTTGGCGGGGTTCTACTATGTAGAAAGTGATGGTCAGGTTTATCAAACACGCGCGCGTGGGAATTTCCGTAAAAAAGGCCATACTCCCTACGTTGGGGATTTAGTCGACTTTTCTGCCGAGGAAAATTCAGAAGGCTATATCCTCAAAATTCATGAACGGAAAAACAGTCTAGTCCGTCCGCCTATTGTTAATATTGATCAAGCTGTAGTAATCATGTCCGTCAAGGAACCTGATTTTAACAGCAATTTGCTGGATCGGTTCTTGGTTCTTTTGGAGCATAAGGGCATCCATCCCATCGTCTATATTTCCAAAATGGATTTGTTGGAAGATAGAGAAGAACTGGATTTTTATGAACAGACTTATGGTGATATCGGCTACGACTTTGTGACCAGTAAAGAGGGACTCCTGCCTTTGTTAACAGGCAAGGTTACAGTCTTTATGGGGCAGACAGGTGTTGGAAAATCAACTCTTCTCAATAAAATCGCACCAGACCTCAATCTTGAAACAGGAGAAATTTCAGACAGTCTGGGTCGCGGGCGCCACACTACTCGAGCGGTTAGTTTTTATAATCTCAATGGAGGTAAAATCGCAGACACACCAGGTTTTTCATCACTGGATTATGAAGTGTCAACGGCGGAAGACCTCAATCAGGCCTTCCCAGAGATTGCTAGTGTCAGCCGAAACTGCAAATTCCGCACTTGTACCCATACCCATGAGCCGTCCTGTGCAGTGAAGCCGGCAGTAGAAGAAGGTATCATTGCGTCCTTCCGTTTTGACAACTACCTGCAATTCCTCAGTGAGATTGAAAATCGCAGAGAAACCTATAAAAAAGTCAGCAAAAAAATTCCAAAATAAGGAGAACCCTATGTCTCAATACAAGATTGCTCCGTCAATTCTGGCAGCAGATTATGCCAACTTTGAACGTGAAATCAAACGTCTAGAAGCAACTGGGGCAGAATATGCCCATATCGATATCATGGATGGTCACTTTGTACCACAAATCAGTTTTGGTGCAGGTGTGGTCGAAGCTCTTCGACCTCATAGTAAGATGGTCTTTGACTGCCACTTGATGGTAGCTAATCCAGAGCATCATTTAGAAGACTTTGCGCGTGCAGGTGCGGATATCATCAGTATCCATGTGGAAGCAACGAATCATATTCATGGTGCCCTCCAAAAAATTCGTTCACTCGGTGTTAAGCCTTCAGTCGTTATCAATCCTGGCACACCAGTTGAAGCCGTCAAGCACGTTCTTCACCTAGTTGACCAAGTCTTAGTCATGACGGTTAACCCAGGCTTTGGTGGACAAGCCTTTCTACCAGAGACCATGGATAAGGTTCGTGAGTTGGTTGCCCTTCGTGATGAAAAAGGTTTGAACTTTGAAATCGAAGTGGATGGTGGGATTGATGATAAAACGATTGCTCAAGCCAAAGAAGCTGGTGCGACTGTTTTTGTAGCAGGTTCCTATGTCTTTAAGGGAGATGTCAATGAGCGAGTACAAACTCTCAGAAAACAACTGGACTAGGGTTGCTGTTTTTGCTGGCGGAGACCGCGGTCATTACCGGACGGACTTTGATAGCTTTGTCGGTGTTGATCGAGGCTCGCTCTGGGTCTTGGAAGAAAAGCTGCCTCTTGCTCTAGCAGTCGGAGATTTTGATTCTGTGACGGAAGAAGAGCGACAGGTGATTCAAAAACGTGCTCAGCATTTTGTCCAAGCCCGACCAGAAAAAGATGATACCGATTTGGAATTGGCTCTCTTAACCATTTTTGAGAAGAATTCTCAGGCTCAGGTTACTATTTTTGGTGCCCTAGGGGGGCGTATTGATCATATGCTGGCCAATGTCTTTCTGCCTAGCAATCCCAAGTTGGCGCCCTATATGCGTCAGATAGCGATTGAGGATGGGCAAAACTTGATTGCCTATTGTCCAGAAGGGACTAGTCAGCTACATCCCCGTTCAGACTACGACTATCTAGCCTTTATGCCAGTTCGGGATAGCCAGTTGACTATTCTTGGTGCCAAGTATGAGTTGACAGAGGAAAATTTTTTCTTTAAAAAAGTGTACGCTTCTAACGAATATATAGATAGGGAAGTTTCGGTGACTTGCCCAGATGGCTATGTGGTCGTGCTACATAGTAAGGACAGGAGGTAGGATGGAAAGTTTACTTGTTCTATTATTGATTGCCAACCTAGCTGGACTCTTTCTGATTTGGCAGAGGCAGGATAAGCAGGAAAAATATCTAGCCAAGAGCTTGGAGGATCAGGCAGATCACTTGTCAGACCAGTTGGATTACCGCTTTGAACAAGCCAGACAAGCCAGCCAGTTAGATCAAAAAGACTTGGAAGTAGCTGTCAGCGACCGTTTGCAAGAAGTTCGAATCGAATTGCACCAAGGCTTAACTCAAGTTCGTCAAGAAATGACTGAGAATCTCCTCCAAACTAGGGATAAGACTGACCAACGTCTCCAAGCCTTGCAGGAATCAAATGAGCAACGTTTGGAACAAATGCGCCAGACAGTAGAGGAAAAACTAGAAAAGACCTTGCAGACGCGTTTACAAGCCTCCTTTGAGACAGTTTCCAAACAACTGGAGTCTGTCAATCGTGGCCTTGGAGAAATGCAGACAGTTGCCCGCGATGTTGGCGCCCTCAACAAGGTTCTCTCTGGAACTAAAACGCGAGGGATTCTGGGAGAATTGCAACTGGGGCAAATCATCGAAGACATCATGACACCTGCCCAGTATGAACGAGAATACGCAACGGTTGAAAACTCCAGTGAACGAGTGGAGTATGCCATCAAGTTACCTGGCCAAGGCGACCAAGAATATGTCTACCTACCGATTGACTCCAAGTTTCCACTGGCAGATTATTACCGCCTAGAAGAAGCTTATGAAGCAGGTGATAGGGACGAGATTGAACGTTGTCGTAAATCGCTTTTAGCAAGCGTCAAGCGCTTTGCCAAGGATATCAAGAGTAAGTACATAGCACCGCCTCGGACGACCAATTTTGGAGTTTTGTTTGTTCCGACAGAAGGTCTCTACTCAGAAATCGTCCGCAATCCTGTCTTCTTTGATGATTTGAGACGGGAGGAGCAGATTATTGTCGCAGGTCCAAGTACCCTATCAGCCCTGCTTAACTCTCTATCAGTTGGTTTCAAAACTCTCAATATCCAAAAGAGTGCCGACCATATCAGCAAGACTCTTGCCAGTGTCAAGACCGAGTTTGGCAAGTTTGGTGGCATTCTGGTTAAGGCACAAAAACACCTCCAACATGCCTCTGGCAATATTGATGAATTATTAAACCGTCGCACTACAGCTATCGAGCGGACGCTCCGTCACATTGAGTTGTCAGAAGGTGAGCCTGCGCTTGATCTATTCCATTTCCAAGAAGATGAGGAAGAATATGAAGATTAGTCACATGAAAAAAGATGAGCTATTTGAAGGCTTTTACCTAATCAAATCAGCTGACCTGAGGCAAACTCGAGCTGGGAAAAACTACCTAGCCTTTACCTTCCAAGATGATAGTGGCGAGATTGAAGGGAAGCTCTGGGATGCCCAACCTCATAACGTTGAGGCCTATACTGCAGGTAAGGTTGTCCACATGAAAGGACGCCGAGAAGTTTATAACAACACTCCTCAAGTCAATCAAATTACTCTCCGCCTGCCTCAGCCTGGTGAACCCAATGATCCAGCTGATTTCAAGGTCAAGTCGCCAGTTGATGTCAAGGAAATCCGTGACTATATGTCGCAAATGATTTTTAAAATTGAAAATCCTGTTTGGCAACGGATTGTCCGAAAGCTCTACACCAAGTATGATAAGGAATTTTACTCCTATCCAGCTGCCAAGACTAACCACCATGCCTTTGAAACGGGCTTGGCTTATCATACGGCAACCATGGTGCGTTTGGCGGATGCTATTAGCGAGGTCTATCCTCAGCTCAATAAGAGCCTGCTTTATGCGGGGATTATGTTGCATGATTTGGCGAAAGTCATTGAGTTGACGGGACCAGACCAGACTGAGTATACAGTGCGAGGCAATCTCCTTGGGCATATTGCTTTGATTGATAGCGAAATTACTAAAACAGTGATGGAACTCGGCATCGATGATACCAAGGAAGAAGTCGTTTTACTTCGTCACGTCATCCTCAGTCACCACGGCTTGCTTGAGTATGGAAGTCCAGTCCGTCCACGCATTATGGAAGCAGAGATTATCCATATGATTGACAATCTGGATGCTAGCATGATGATGATGTCAACAGCTCTGGCTTTGGTGGATAAGGGAGAGATGACCAATAAAATCTTTGCAATGGACAATCGTTCCTTCTATAAACCAGATTTAGATTAATAATTTAAGAAAAATGAGCATTTTTTAGAACAAGAATGTTCGTTTTTTTATGTGAATATGGTATAATAAGTAAAAGACAAAAATTAATACTCTTCTAAAATCTCTTCAAACTAGGGTAGCATCGCCTTATCGTATGTATATATGTAGGTATATTACAGACTTTGTCAGTTCTATCGACAATCTCAAAACAGTGTTTTGAATCGCCAGCGACCAGCTTTCTAGTTTGCTTTTTGATTTTTTGAATAAAAATGGAATAGGAAATAGAAATGAAATTAAGAAGAAGTGATCGGATGGTTGTCATTTCCAACTATTTGATTAATAATCCTTATAAACTAACTAGTCTCAATACTTTTGCTGAAAAGTATGAATCTGCTAAATCATCCATCTCAGAAGATATCGTGATTATCAAACGAGCCTTTGAGGAAATCGAAATTGGTCACATCCAGACTGTAACTGGGGCTGGAGGAGGTGTTATCTTTACACCGTCTATTTCGAGTCAGGATGCTAAGGAAATGGTTGAAGACTTACGTGCCAAGTTGTCAGAAAGTGATCGTATCTTGCCAGGTGGTTACATCTACCTGTCCGATTTGCTTAGCACACCAGCCATCTTGAAAAATATTGGTCGCATTATTGCCAAGAGCTTTATGGACCAAAAAATTGATGCAGTTATGACCGTAGCGACTAAGGGTGTGCCACTTGCAAATGCAGTTGCCAATGTCCTCAATGTTCCTTTTGTTATTGTGCGCCGTGACCTGAAAATTACCGAAGGTTCAACTGTCAGCGTCAACTATGTATCAGGTTCAAGTGGTGACCGTATTGAGAAAATGTTCCTTTCAAAACGCAGCCTCAAGGCAGGCAGCCGTGTCTTGATTGTGGATGACTTCTTGAAAGGCGGAGGAACTGTCAACGGGATGATTAGTCTCTTGCGTGAGTTTGATTCAGAATTGGCAGGTGTAGCGGTCTTTGCGGACAATGCCCAAGAAGAACGTGAAAAGCAGTTTGACTACAAGTCACTCTTGAAGGTAACCAATATTGATGTCAAGAACCAAGCCATCGATGTTGAGGTTGGCAATATCTTTGACGAAGATAAATAAGAGATAGAACTAAAGGTTGGAACGATAGTCCCAGCCTTTCTTTGCAAATAGAATAGAAGGAAGCTTATGAAAACACCATTTATCAATAAAGAAGACTTAGAAGCGATTGTTGCCGAGTTCCCGACTCCCTTTCACTTGTATGATGAGAAGGGGATTCGTGAGAAGGCAAGAGCTGTCAACCAAGCCTTTTCGTGGAACAAGGGCTTTAAGGAATATTTTGCAGTTAAGGCTACTCCAACACCAGCTATTTTGAAAATTCTCCAAGAGGAAGGTTGTGGTGTGGATTGCTCTAGTTATGTGGAGCTTTTGATGAGCCATAAATTGGATTTTCCAGGTTCTGAGATCATGTTCTCTTCAAACAACACGCCAGACAAGGAATATGCCTATGCGCGTGAATTGGGTGCGACCATTAACTTGGATGCTTTTGAAGATATTGAGCATCTGGAGAGAGCAGCAGGCATTCCAGAAATCATCTCTTGTCGTTATAATCCTGGAGGTGTTTTTGAGCTAGGGACAGACATTATGGACAATCCTGGAGAGGCCAAATTTGGTATGACCAAGGACCAGCTCTTTGAAGCTTTTGCCATCTTGAAGCAAAAAGGAGCTAAGACCTTTGGGATTCACTCCTTCCTAGCATCTAATACTGTTACTCATCTCTATTATCCAGAGTTGGCCCGTCAACTCTTTGAATTGGCTGTTGAAATCAAGGAAAAGTTGGGCATTTCGCTAGACTTTATCAATCTTTCTGGCGGTATTGGTGTCAATTATCGTCCAGACCAGGAGCCAAATGATATTGCCTTGATTGGTGAGGGAGTTCGTAAGGTGTATGAAGAGGTCCTTACGCCAGCAGGTCTTGGTCAGGTCAAGATTTTCACCGAATTGGGTCGTTTTATGTTGGCACCTCATGGGGCTCTAGTCACAAGAGTCACTCATAAGAAGGAAACCTACCGTACCTATCTAGGTGTGGATGCATCAGCAGTCAACCTCATGCGTCCAGCCATGTACGGCGCCTACCACCATATTACCAATATGACTCATCCAGAAGGACCAGCTGAAGTAGTAGATGTGGTTGGTTCACTCTGTGAAAACAATGATAAATTTGCAGTGAATCGCGAACTGCCTCATACAGAAATCGGTGATTTGCTGGTAATTCATGATACAGGTGCCCACGGATTTTCAATGGGATACCAGTACAACGCCAAACTTCGTTCTGCGGAAATCCTCTATACCGAAGAAGGTAAAGCCCGTCAAATCCGCCGTGCGGAGCGCCCTGAGGACTATTTTGCAACCTTATATGGCTTTGATTTTGAAGAATAAAATGATAAGTAATTGAAAATGAAATTGAAAAACAGATTGCTTTCTAAAAAATAGGCAAAAATCTTGTTTTTCCTTCAAGTCGTGATATAATAAAACTATAAAACGTTTTCAAGGAAGGTAACGATATGTCTGAAGAAACAATTGATTATGGACAAGTGACAGGAATGGTGCATTCGACAGAAAGTTTTGGGGCGGTAGATGGCCCTGGTATTCGCTTTATTGTCTTTTTGCAGGGCTGTCACATGCGTTGCCAGTATTGCCATAACCCGGATACTTGGGCTATGGAGTCCAATAAGTCACGTGAACGGACGGTAGATGATGTCTTGACAGAGGCCTTGCGCTACCGCGGTTTCTGGGGAAATAAGGGCGGTATTACAGTCAGTGGAGGAGAAGCCCTCTTGCAGATTGATTTCCTGATTGCTCTCTTCACCAAGGCTAAGGAACAAGGAATCCACTGTACTTTGGACACCTGTGCCCTTCCTTTCCGTAATAAACCACGTTACCTTGAGAAGTTTGACAAACTCATGGCTGTCACTGACTTGGTCCTCTTGGATATCAAAGAAATCAACGAAGAACAGCACAAGATTGTTACTAGCCAAACCAATAAAAATATCTTGGCCTGTGCCCAGTATTTATCAGATATTGGAAAACCTGTCTGGATTCGCCACGTGCTAGTTCCAGGGTTGACAGACAGAGATGATGACTTGATTGAACTTGGTAAATTCGTCAAGACCCTTAAAAATGTTGATAAGTTTGAAATTCTACCTTATCACACTATGGGAGAATTCAAATGGCGTGAATTGGGAATTCCATATTCACTCGAAGGGGTTAAACCACCAACAGCAGATCGCGTCAAGAACGCTAAAAAACTCATGGATACCGAAAGTTACCAAGACTATATGAAACGTGTACATGGATAAAAAAGAAGCCTGATGGAAACGAGCCTACTGAAAAAGTCATTAAATTGATGGCTTTTTTGTTATACTAGAGATGAGGTGAAATAATGCTTGATAATCAGTTAACTATGGATGTCAGTCCTTATTCTAGTTTGTATGATATCGTGGTTCCTAAAACCCACTTTTTACGTCAGCTAACTGAACTCTGTGATTTTAGCTTTATTTATGATGAACTAGAAAAGAATTATCGTCCCGATTTTGGGCGTAAAGCTTATTCACCGATTATGATGTTCAAATATCTCTTGTTAAAAGATATTTATAAGTTATCAGATGTAGATGTGGTAGGACGTTCCTTGTCAGATATGGCCTTTAAATTTTTTCTTGGTCTAGCTCCTGAGGATTCTGTTATCGAGCCATCCTCTTTGACAAAATTTAGAAAGCTAAGAATTAAAGATGATAAACTGCTTGATGTATTGATTCAGAAGTCTGTTCAAATTGCACTCGAACATAACTTGATTAAGAGTAAAATCCTCATTGTGGATGCCACTCACACCAAATCTCATTATAATCATAAGAAACCCCAAGAAATCCTTAGAGAGCGTTCAAAAGCTTTACGTAAAACAATTTATCAACATTCAGAAGATATCAAAATAGAATTTCCAAAGAAACCTCAGGAAGATAACCTCGAAGCAGAGTTGACCTATACAGAGGAATTAATGGCTGTGGTTGAAAAACACGAGGAACTCTTAGCCCTACCGGCTGTGTCTCAAAAGTTCAATTACCTAAAAGAGGCTGTCGAGGACGACTTAGAACACTTGGAAGCTTCTGTTAAGGAGGAGGCTAGGCTTGGACATAAGACAGCCGACAGCTCTTTCTATGGATATAAAAGTCATATCGCTATGACGGATGAACGGATTATTACTGCTTGTGTGGTCACTTCTGGTGAACAAAGCGATGGGAAATATTTACCTGAGTTATATGCCAAAACAAAGGAAAATAGTCTGGACATCGAGACTATTATTGGTGATGCGGCTTATTCAGGAAAGGACAATATTCAACTAGCTCGCAAAGAAAAGATTCATTTGGTGTCAAAACTGAACCCTTCAGTTTCAAAAGGTTACCGTAAAGAAGAGGATGCGTTTGAATTTAATAAAGATGCAGGGCTATTTGTCTGTCCAGAAGGACACATGGCTGTTCGCAAAGCAAGGACAGGGAAAAAATATCAAAATAAGAATCAAGTTGTCACTCATTACTTTGACATTGAGAAGTGCAAGAGTTGCCTTTCCAAGGAAGGATGTTATAAGGAGGGGGCAAAGTCTAAAACTTATTCAATAGCCATTAAGAGTGACGACCATCTTTTCCAGAAGAAATTTCAGGAAACACCTTATTTTAAAGAAATGGCCAGACATCGCTATAAAATCGAAGCAAAGAATGCCGAACTAAAACAGAGACATGGCTTTGATGTCGCGAGAGCATCGGGTCTTTTCAGCATGGAGTTACAGGCAGCCACAACCATCTTCGTGGTCAATATGAAACGAATTATGACCTTAATAAATACAAAATAACCGAGGAACTCGCTCAAATTAACGAGAGATTCCTCGGTTTTCATTTCATTAAAAGTAAGAGACCTATTTTTTCAGTGGACTCGATGGAAACATCGGGCTTTTAAATTTACACAAATATAGATAATTAAATGAAACAAAATTTTATACTCTTCGAAAATCTCTTCAAACCACGTCAGCGTCGCTTTGTCGTATATATGTGACTGACTTCGTCAGTCTTATCTACAACCTCAAAACCGTGTTTTGAGCAGCCTGCGGCTAGCTTCCTAGTTTGCTCTTTGATTTTCATTGAGTATTAAATCTTTTTTACTCTCTAAATTCTGAAAAAAATCCGAAAATGAGTGTATAAGATATAGTTACTTTTAGAAATATTAAATAGAATAGGAGAACATCTATGGAACAAAGTATTACCATTAAAAATTTATGTAAGTCGTATGGCCAAACTCAAATTTTAAAAGATATTTCTTTTGAAGCAAAAGCAGGTAAAGTGACTGCTTTCCTGGGTCCAAATGGAGCTGGTAAAAGTTCAACCTTACGTATTTTATTAGGATTAGACAAAGCAACATCTGGTCTTACCAAAATTGGAGATCAAACTTATAAGGAATTAAAATTTCCTCTAAAGACTGTAGGAGCTTCATTTGACAGTGTAGGAGCTCCTGATGATCGGACTGTTTATCAACATTTGAAAATTGTTGCTGCTAGTAATGGGATATCCAGTCAGCGAATTGAACAAGTCTTGGATATGGTGGATATTAGTCATAAGAAAAAATCTAAAATTGGGAAATTATCATTAGGAGAAGGACAACGCTTGGGAATTGCAACAGCTCTATTAGGAAATCCTCAATATCTGATATTGGATGAACCGACTAATGGGTTGGATCCAAGAGGAATTCGGTGGTTTAGAGAGTTTATAAAAAAACAAGCTCAAGAAGGGAAGACCGTCTTACTGTCATCTCATATATTATCGGAAGTGGAAGCAGTAACAGATGATGTAGTTATCATAAATAAAGGAAAAGTTCTTATAAAAGGGACTTTACAAGAAGTGATGAAAAATCTTTCTTCACTAGAGGAAGTCTTCTTTAGTTTAACAGAGGGAGGGAAGTGACATGGCACTTATTTACTCTCTTCATTCTGAAATATTGAAATTACTTTATAATAGAGCTACTCATGTTGTACTATTCTTGATACTGGTATTTCAAACGTTTTTAGCAAATATTGGTGCTTCTCAAATTGTTTCAGTTGGTATCCATGCTACACCAGAGACAAATCCAGATTTAGCAGAGGCCTTACCTCCTATTGAATTTTTAGGTTTTGATGTCACTTTATTTGGTGTTTTTATTATGATTATCCTAGGCTCAATTTACGGAGCCGAGGAATACAAAGGCTTGGCTATTCGTACAAGCCTCCTCTCTGTTACAAATCGAAGTACTTTCCTAGTTTCAAAAACATTAGTTTGGCTTATATTTTCTTTTATCATTTCCTTTCTATCAATATTCTTGACAATTAACATGACACATTATGTTTTAGGACAAGATGGCTTATTGCTTTTTTTACTAAATGGAACAGTTTGGTTCTATATATTTTTAGCCAGTATAGCTTGGACTTTGTTGGGACTGCTGGCCTATATTATGGCTTTGACATTTAAAACAGCCATTGTTCCTCTATTATTTTTGCTTCCTCAAGTCTACAATTTAGGAACATTCTTAGCAAACTATATATCGGTTGCAAAATTTCTTCCAGTTGCATTGGGGCAAGGATTGATTGCTACATCTCCTCAAATTTTAGAATATAATAGTTTACAAAATATTTTACTTTTACTTTGTTGGAACTTCTCATTCTTGGCTTTAGCAATCTACCGCTTACTTAAGTCAGATATTGGAGGAGGTGAATAAGTTGAAAGAGCAACTTAAAAGTGAGTATCTCAAGTTTATTATGAATCCGTGGCACTGGTTGATTATAGGTGCTCTATTACTGTGTGTTCCAGCGTTAGTTATTTTTTTAAATAATAAGCCAGACCAGTTGACCCTACAGTTTGTTTTGGAACAGCTACTGCAAAGTCTCTATTTAGGACAGGCGGGTTTCATTAGTCTAGCTGTTCTATTTATAGGTCAAGAATTTACAGGTTCTAGCCTTCGTACCAGTTTTCTTACATGTCCAAATCGTTTGATATTTATAATCTGTAAACTAGCTATTGTATTATGTATGGAAATTGTATTATTGGTTGCTGTAATATCATTATGCATACTAATCGCGCAAGGATACTACAATATCAATCTTTTGAGTAATATTAAACATGTTCTAACAATTCTATTTCCAGCTTGTATTTCTATTCTAACCTTCTCTCTTTTAAGTGGTATTTTTGTATTTATTTCCCAGTCTTTTATCTTAATTTTGGGAATAAGTTTATCCCTTTTATTGGGGTTGGGACAAATGTTATTACAATTCAGTTCTTTTTTTAGAAATTTACCATTACTGGCTAGTATGAATTGTTTTTATACCTATCCATTGTCTCTTTATTATCCAGTGTGGCAAGGCTTAGGGATACAAATAGTTTGGTTATTAATTGTTTTTCTATTTGCTACATTGATACTTATAGGAAAAAATGTACGCTAAAGACAGGGGATATCCTGTCTTTTTCTCAGTTAGTGCTATAATATATTCAGGAGGGTGAGTTATGGCTTATAAAATTTTGGTTGTAGATGATGATCTTGCTATTCTTCGCCTAATAAAAAAAGTACTAGAATATGAAAAATATGAAGTAGTCATACGAAATAAGATAGAAGAGATTGATCTTTGTGATTTTACAGGCTTTGACTTGATTCTATTAGATATTATGATGCCTGTTAGTGGTTTAGAAATCTGTCAGATGATTCGCGAGCAGATAACTGTTCCTATCTGTTTTATAACTGCCAAGGATATGGATGAAGACTTAGTAGCTGGAATCAATGCAGGTGCTGATGATTATATTATGAAGCCCTTTAGTATGCAAGAACTTTTAGCACGTGTTAAAATGCACTTGCGTCGTGAAGAACGGACTAAAGGAAATGTTCATCAAATAAAGATTGGGAAGCTTATACTATATACGGATAGTAAGGAACTATTTGTAAACGATGATAAGATTGCCTTGACAAGGAGGGAATTTGATATAGTGAATCTTTTAGCAAGCACCCCAAGTAGAATATACTCTATAGAGGAAATTTATAATTATCTATATCCACAAAGTTCCGAAGCTCTTTTACGTTCGGTTTCAGAGTATATTTATCAAATTCGTCAAAAGCTGAAACCTTATCAATTAAATCCAATTAAAACCTTGTATGGTGGAGGATATCAATGGGTAGAATCAAAAGTTTTAGACAATTAATTCGAGAAACCTGTTGGAGAATTATTTGGCAGTTTAGTCTTGGCTTACTAATGGCCTATCTTATTCCCTTAGCTTCAGTATCTATACAAATAAATGAAGATGGGAAACCTTTAAACAATAGTGGTGTTCTATCAATCTTTTTTAATGTGTCATCATGGATATATATTTGTGTTTTATTGATTATTCTAATAAGTTATCACATTGGAAAATTGTTGAAAAAACTGAGTTATGAAATGACTTTGATTTATGAAAATAGTATGTGGTTGGAGAAGGAATGTACAGAAAGTTTAACGGTTAAAGAATTTCGCGAGACAGGAAATCGGATTATTGTGATGCAAGATAGAATTCGACAATTAATAGTTGATGAGAAACAGCAGAAGGAAGATTTAATGTTTCAGGTTTCAGCAGCTTCTCATGATTTAAAAACTCCCTTAACCATTATTAGGGGAAATGTGGAATTTTTGCAGACGATAACTGAAAACGACCAATCTCAAGAATGCTTAGCAGATATAGAAAGAGCTAGTCAACAGTTACTAGATTATTTCAATCAATTGATTCACTATTCTAAAACCTATTATGATGATGAGACAGGTTGGACGGAGTATTCCTCTTCAGATTTTATCAATGAATTAGAGAAAGAAGTCTCTTTTTTGATAAAAAATCAGATGAAGTTTTCTTTTGAACAAAATGTGAAAGGAACTGAAAACTATTATATAAATCCATCTCTTCTGATTCGTGCCATACAAAATATTTTAACAAATGCTTTGGAATACGCCGATAAACAGAATCCTAAAATTAACATTAGGGTAGAGCAAGAGGAGAAAGAATTGAAAATAGGCATATGGAATAATGGCTCGGAATTTCCAGATGAAGTTTTAAATAATTTTGGAAAGCTCTTTTATCGTATGGATAAAGCTAGATCGGTTAAAGAGCAACATTATGGTATTGGACTTAGTTTTGTATGTAGAGTTGCAAAACTACACAAAGGCCGAGTTGAGCTTAGAAATAGAGACGCGGGAGCAGAAGTTTTAATAACTGTGAATTGTATTAAATCATAGTGATTTACTTGTTAATTTATGATTGAATAGTTTTTTATATGTGAGCTTTTAAACTATTTAACGTTTTCGATTAGTATAAGATGTAACGGTAGATAATAAAAACGAATGATGATATCTAGTTGATGAAAACTATTTATCATTCATTCGTTTTTTTAATTATTGGATAATTTACGTAGCCTTATCTCGAACGTTGTTTTCCAGCGTTGCGATTTTTATGTTTTTTCTTGCTTGTGATAGCAGTTGGTTGTCCAGGGGTAACGTCTTTTCGTCCACTTGGTGTAGAGAAAGTACTTGCTTTTGGTGGGTTCTTTGCCAGTTCTTCACGGACTTTTTTGCGAAGTTTTGGACGAACGATATAGTTGACGATAAACTGTTGGAGAATCATCATGAAACCACCGACAACCCAGTAAAGTGTGACACTGGCTGGTGAAATGAGGGAGAAGACAACAATCGTGATTGGGCTCACGTAAGCCATTTTCTTGATTTGTTCTCTTTGCGTTTCGTCTTCTACTCCGTGAAGTGAAAGGAGCGATTGAAGATAGTAAAGGACACCTGCGCAGGCAACCAAAATCATACTTGGAGAACCTAGAGGAATGCCTAGGTAGCTTGCTTGAGCAACCCCTTCAGTATGTTGGGCAGCAAAGTAGATAGCTGAGAAGAAAGGCATTTGAAGGAGAATAGGGAAACATCCTACACCACCAAACATGCTGATGCCGTGCTCTTTTTGAGCGGCAAAGAGAGCTTGTTGGGCTTCGAGTTTTTCTTCTTGAGTAGTTGCTTCTTTGAGACGCGTTTGGTGTGGCTCAAGGACGTGCTTGAGGGCGTTCATCTTTTCAGAGTGCAGAGTTGCTTTCCATGATTGGTAGATACCAAGTGGCAAGATAATCAAGCGCACGATAATAGTTACGATGATGATAGCAACCCCAAAACCAAGTCCCTTGTCATTGGCGAAGTACTTAATGGCTTCAGCCATAGGCGCTCCGATAGTATTCCAAACCAATCCTGTTGGCTGGCCTGTGGTTTTATCGACATTGACACAGCCAGTTAAGACTAGCAACATAGCCACTCCCATAGCTGAGAGGGCAAAACGTTTAATAGCTTTCAATTTGTTCATTCCTTCTTTTAAAAATAATACCTTTCTATTCTACTGTTTTTTTACAAAATATACAATAGTTCTAGAGACCTAATTTGCGATTTTAAAGTCAGGGTAGGGAGGAAAGTTGCTTAGTTTGACATCTAAGTAGCTGATTTTTGAAAAAGGTGTTGGTCCTTTGCGGATTTCTTGGATAAATTTTGCCATGGTAGCAGATGAGTTTGCTTGGGCTAAAATTTCCACTGTGCCATCGTCGTTATTCCATACTCGACCTGTGATGCCACCAATTTCAAGTGCTAAGCTGTAAACACCCCAACGAAAGCCGACTCCTTGCACCCTACCTTGGGCAATCATTCTAACCTTTTGCATACCAAACCCCTTTGATTGTGTTATAATATTTCTATGACTATTATAACCTCAAAAGCCAATTCTGTGGTAAAAAATGCCAAGAAATTACACCAAAAAAAATACCGCAAGTCTGCCTATTTGATTGAAGGCTGGCACTTGTTTGAAGAAGCTGTTCAAGCTGGGGTGACGATTGAGAAGATTTTTGCCCTAGAAAGTTACCGAGATCAGTTAGCTGCTTTTCCGCAAACTGTCTGGGTGTCAGAGGATATTTTGCTGGATTTGGCAGATTCTCAGACTCCACAGGGAATTGTTGCGGTGGTTCAAAAAGAAGAAGTAGAACAAACTGACTTTAGTCAGGGCAAGTTCTTGTTTTTGGAAGATGTGCAAGATCCTGGTAATGTGGGAACGATCATTCGAACTGCGGATGCAGCAGGTTTTACTGGAGTGATTGTTTCAGATAAATCGGCAGATACCTACAGTCTCAAGACTTTACGTTCCATGCAAGGCAGTCATTTTCATCTGCCTATTTACCGGATGTCTAATCAAGTGCTTCTCGAGAAAGCTAAAAAGGCAGGTATACATGTGCTGGCGACAACCCTATCTAAAGATTCTGTTGATTACAGAGAACTGCCTCCTATAGAAAATTTTGTACTAGTCATGGGAAATGAGGGTCAAGGAATTAGTTCCCTCATGGCTGAAAGTGCAGATCAATTGGTCCATATTAGCATGAAGGGGCAGGCCGAGAGTCTCAATGTTGCCGTTGCGGCCGGTATTTTAATTTTCCATTTAAGCTAATTTTAACTTTCTTTGTTATAATCAAGGAAAGATGTTCATAGAAAAGGAGAAAAGATGAATCACACTATTATTCACGACCGCGCAGGTCTCAATCAATTTTACGCTAAAGTCTATGCCTTTGTTGGTCTGGGGATCGGATTATCCGCTTTAGTATCAGGTCTTATGTTGACGGTCTTTCAATCTCAGTTGGTTTACTTTTTGATGCAGGGACGCCTCTGGTTGACCATTGCAACCTTAGCAGAGCTAGCTCTGGTCTTCGTTGCTAGTAACATGGCCTTAAAGAATAGTCCAGCGGCTCTTCCAGTATTTTTACTTTACTCAGTATTAAACGGCTTTACCCTTAGTTTTGTGGTGGCCTTCTATACTCCGGGTACAGTTTTGTCTGCCTTTGTATCAAGCGCCCTTCTCTTCTTTGTCATGGCGGCAGTCGGTATGTTCACTAAGAAAGATTTGAGTGGCCTTGGTCGGGCTATGATGGCTGCTCTTATTGGTCTGCTGATTGCTATGGTAGTCAATATTTTCTTGGCTAGTGGTTTCTTTGATTATATGATTAGCGTAGCCATGGTCTTGGTCTTCTCTGGGCTGATTGCTTGGGACAACCAAAGGATTCGCTATGCCTATGAGCAATCACAAGGTCGTGTAGCGACAGGTTGGGTTGTGTCAATGGCTCTCAGTATCTATCTTGATTTTATCAATCTTTTCCTAAGTATTCTACGTATCTTTGGTCGCAATGACTAGAAGGTCCCTAACATCAGTGTTCGAAGGAGCACTGATTTTTTTATATTTGCTCTTTCCTTTTCTTGGAAATAGGTGTATAATGCTTTTAATTAATTTTTTGAGGAGTAGTTTATGAAGAAAAGTTTTATCCACCAACAAGAAGAAATTTCCTTTGTCAAAAACACTTTTACTCAGTATTTGAAAGACAAGCTAGAAGTTGTCGAAGTTCAAGGTCCTATCTTGAGTAGGGTCGGTGACGGGATGCAGGACAACTTATCAGGTGTTGAGAATGCCGTATCGGTCAAGGTTCTCCAAATCCCTGATGCTACTTATGAAGTGGTGCATTCACTTGCTAAATGGAAACGCCATACTCTAGCTCGCTTTGGTTTCGGTGAGGGTGAAGGTCTTTTCGTCCACATGAAAGCCCTTCGTCCAGACGAAGACTCGCTGGATGCAACCCACTCTGTTTATGTTGACCAGTGGGACTGGGAGAAGGTTATCCCAAATGGTAAGCGTAACATCGCTTATCTAAAAGAAACAGTTGAGAAGATTTACAAGGCCATTCGCCTTACTGAGCTAGCTGTTGAAGCCCGCTATGACATCGAGTCAATCTTGCCAAAACAAATCACTTTTATCCACACAGAAGAGTTGGTAGAACGCTACCCAGACTTGACACCAAAAGAGCGTGAAAATGCTATTTGTAAAGAATTTGGAGCAGTCTTCTTGATCGGTATCGGTGGTGAATTACCAGACGGTAAACCGCACGATGGGCGTGCACCAGACTATGATGACTGGACAAGCGAATCTGAAAATGGCTACAAGGGTCTGAATGGCGATATTCTTGTCTGGAATGAGTCTCTAGGTGGAGCCTTTGAGTTGTCTTCTATGGGGATTCGTGTAGATGAAGAAACCCTTCGCCGTCAAGTAGAAATTACCGGTGATGAGGACCGCTTGGAATTGGAATGGCACAAGGCTTTGTTGAATGGCCTATTCCCGTTGACAATCGGTGGAGGAATTGGACAATCTCGTATGGCCATGTTCCTACTTCGCAAGAAACACATCGGAGAAGTGCAAACAAGTGTTTGGCCTCAGGAAGTCCGCGATACTTACGAAAATATTTTGTAGAGAATCGAACCGCAAGGTTCGGTTTTCTTTCTCTTTTCGCCTATAATTTGGTATAATAAACGGTATGAAAATCGTATCAGGAATCTATGGGGGACGCCCCCTCAAGACACTAGAAGGCAAGACGACAAGGCCCACTTCGGATAAGGTTAGGGGAGCCATTTTTAACATGATTGGTCCCTACTTTGAAGGTGGACGAGTCTTGGACCTTTATGCAGGTAGTGGTGGTTTATCTATCGAAGCAGTATCGCGTGGCATGTCTAGCGCTGTTTTGGTGGAGAGAGACCGTAAGGCTCAGACCATCGTGGCTGAAAATATTCGGATGACCAAGGAAGTTGGAAAATTTCAACTCCTCAAGATGGATGCAGAACGGGCATTGGAACAGGTATCTGGGGAATTCGACCTCATTTTCTTAGACCCTCCTTATGCCAAGGAACAAATCGTAGCAGATATTGAAAAAATGGCTGAGAGAGAGCTATTTTCTGAAGATATTATGGTCGTGTGTGAGACGGATAAGGCCGTTGAACTTCCAGAAGAAATTGCCTGCCTGGGTATCTGGAAGGAAAAAATTTATGGAATTAGTAAGGTGACAGTCTATGTCAGATAAGATTGGCTTATTCACAGGCTCATTTGATCCGATGACAAATGGGCATCTGGATATCATTGAGCGAGCTAGCAAACTCTTTGACAAGCTCTATGTCGGTATTTTTTTTAACCCCCACAAACAAGGATTTCTTCCTATCGAAAATCGTAAAAGGGGGCTAGAAAAGGCTTTGAAACATTTGGGAAATGTTGAAGTCGTGTCTTCTCATGATGAATTGGTGGTTGATGTTGCAAAAAGACTGGGGGCTACTTTCCTAGTGCGAGGCTTGAGAAATGCGTTGGATTTGCAATATGAAGCCAGTTTTGATTACTACAATCATCAGCTGTCTCCTGATATAGAGACCATTTATTTACATAGCAGACCTGAACATCTCTATCTCAGTTCATCCGGTGTTAGGGAGTTATTGAAGTTTGGTCAGGATATTGCCTGCTATGTTCCCGAGAGTATTTTGGAGGAAATAAGAAATGAAAAAAAAGATTAGATGGCCCTTATATGTCATTGCGGCCTTGATTGTGACTTTCTTGGCGTTTGTAGTGCCCTTGCCTTATTATATAGAGGTTCCAGGTGGTTCGGAAGATATTCGCCAAGTCCTTAAAGTAAATGACACAGAAGATAAGGAAGCTGGTGCCTATCAATTCGTTACGGTTGGTGTCCAGCACGCTACTTTAGCCCATATGATTTATGCTTGGTTGACGCCTTTTACAGATATTCGTAGTGCTCAGGAGACTACAGGTGGCTCTTCCGATGTTGAATTTATGCGAATTAATCAATTCTACATGCAGACATCGCAAAATATGGCCAAGTATCAAGGGCTAAAAACAGCTGGTAAGGATATTGAACTAAAATATCTTGGGGTTTATGTTTTGACTGTGACAGATAATTCGACCTTTAAAGGGATTCTCAACATCTCTGATACGGTCACAGCAGTCAATGATCAGACCTTTGATAGTTCCAAAGACTTGATTGATTACGTCAATTCTCAAAAACTAGGGGATTCTGTCAAGGTAACTTATGAAGAGGATGGGCAAACCAAGTCTGCGGAAGGAAAGATTATCACCTTGGAAAATGGCAAAAATGGGATTGGAATCGGCTTGATTGACCGTACAGAAGTAACAAGTGATGTCCCAATTCGCTTTTCGACGGCTGGTATTGGCGGTCCAAGTGCAGGACTCATGTTTAGTCTGGCTATCTATACCCAAATAGCTGACCCTGGCCTTCGTAATGGCCGTATCGTTGCCGGTACAGGAACCATTGACCGCGATGGGAATGTGGGGGACATTGGAGGTATTGATAAGAAAGTCGTAGCTTCGGCTAGAGAAGGTGCCGCGATTTTCTTTGCCCCAGATAATCCTGTTAGCGAAGAAGAACAAAAAGCGCATCCGGATGCGAAAAACAACTACCAAACAGCCCTAGAAGCAGCCAAAACAATCAAGACAGATATGAAAATCGTGCCAGTTAAAACCCTACAAGATGCAATTGATTACTTGAAAAACAATCCCTAATTTTTAAGTGAAGTTTCCAAACTAGCGCACAAACAGAGAAGATGGTATAATAGTCAAATGGTTCAATTATTATTCACTCTAAGCAGTCACATGCTCTTTATTTATGTGAGTTTTTACCTTTTAAAGGATCTTGTTAGATGGGAAAAGGTTTTAAAAGTGACAGCTGAGAATACAAGAAAAGTCCGTTTATTGATTGCTCTTTTCAGCATTGTAATGGGCTATATCATGAGTTCTTTCTTTATCAGCCTGTATCAACTGTGGCAAGAAGCGCTTAGAGGATTATTATAATTTGCGTGTTTAAGAAATTACTTTCAAGATATTATTAAACTTATAGGGAGAAATAGAATTCATGGATATTATAATCTTATTATTGATAACGCTATCAATTTATTTGTTACCTCAAAATAAGGAATATCTAAATGTTAAATCTACATCAGGGCTTAGAGGATTTCTAGCTATAGGAATAATATTTCATCATTTGTCACAATGGGTTACATCTGGTGATGAGTTTTCTAATTTTTCCTATATGGGAACTTATATCGTTTCTATTTTCTTCTTTTTATCAGCCTATGGATTGTATTTTCAGAACGAAAATAAGAAAAACTATCTAGATAATTTTTTAGTTAAGAGACTTTCTAAAATTCTAGTTCCATTTTTTTCTATATCTTTGATTTATATGTTTTATAGATTTTTAAACGGTCAATTAATGGATTTAGATTTTTTTGCTAATTTATTTAAAAAAGGAAGTACAATTATTTATAATGGATGGTTTGTCGATATTATAATTCTAATGTATATATTTTTTTATGTATCATTTAAGTTCTTCAAAATAAGTTTATTTCTATTGTTATCAATACAGTATTCATAATTGGTTATATTTGTTTAGCTATAAAATTAGGTTACGGTTTTTGGTGGTATAATAGTGTTTTTCCCTTCATCATTGGCTTAATATGGGCTAAAAATAAAAAGAAAATTGATGGAGTTTTAGATAGACATTATTTTATCATACTTGTTTTAGTAACAGTGTTACTCTTTATTTCACATCAATACGACATTTTGTTGAGGTATGTGCATTTAGAAGATAGTTATAGTTACGCGTTAGCCGCTAATTTAGATAATATTATTTTTACAATCTACTTTATTATTGTTTTTTTGAAAAAAATAAATTTTTCAAATATATATTTGATTTTAATAGGTAGTATATCATTTGAATTATATATGATACATGGATTAGTTATTTCTATGCTAGGAAAAATATTTGTGTCATCCAGAGTAAATGATGTGATATTTACATTTTTTGTGCTGATCCTTAGTCTAATTTTAGCTTGGATTATTAATAAATTAGTTAATAGAATTACAAAGAAAGTAAGTCTATTACAAAATCAAGAGTAAAGGAAATAAGTATGGAAAAAATTGTGGTTCAAGGTGGCGATAATCGTCTGGTAGGAAGTGTTACGATTGAAGGAGCAAAGAATGCAGTCTTGCCCTTGTTGGCGGCGACTATTCTAGCAAGTGAAGGAAAGACTGTCTTGCAGAATGTTCCTATCTTGTCAGATGTTTTCACTATGAATCAGGTGGTTCGTGGTTTAAATGCCAAGGTGGATTTTAATGAAGAAGCTCATCTTGTCGAGGTGGATGCGACTGGCGATATCACAGAGGAGGCTCCCTACAAGTATGTTAGCAAGATGCGTGCATCTATCGTTGTCTTGGGACCAATTCTTGCTCGTGTAGGTCATGCTAAAGTATCCATGCCAGGTGGTTGTACGATTGGCAGCCGCCCTATTGATCTTCATTTGAAAGGTCTAGAAGCTATGGGGGCTAAGATTAGTCAGACAGCTGGTTATATCGAAGCCAAGGCTGATCGCTTACATGGAGCTCATATCTATATGGACTTTCCAAGTGTTGGTGCTACTCAGAACTTGATGATGGCAGCGACGCTGGCTGATGGGGTGACAGTGATTGAAAATGCTGCGCGTGAGCCTGAGATTGTGGACCTAGCCATTCTCCTCAATGAAATGGGAGCCAAGGTCAAAGGTGCTGGTACAGAGACCATTACCATTACCGGTGTTGAGAAACTTCACGGTACGACTCACAATGTAGTCCAAGACCGTATCGAAGCAGGAACCTTTATGGTAGCTGCTGCCATGACTGGTGGTGATGTCTTGATTAAAGACGCTGTCTGGGAGCATAACCGTCCCTTGATTGCCAAATTGCTTGAAATGGGAGTGGAAGTGACAGAGGAGACTGAAGGAATTCGCGTTCGCTCTCAACTAGAAAATCTAAAAGCTGTTCATGTGAAAACTTTGCCACACCCAGGTTTTCCAACGGATATGCAGGCCCAATTTACAGCCTTGATGACTGTCGCAAAAGGGGAATCAACTATGGTGGAGACAGTTTTTGAAAATCGTTTCCAACACCTAGAAGAAATGAGACGTATGGGATTGCATTCTGAGATTATCCGTGATACAGCTCGTATTGTTGGTGGACAAGCTTTGCAGGGTGCAGAAGTTCTTTCTACTGACCTTCGTGCCAGCGCAGCCTTGATTTTGACAGGTTTGGTAGCGCAGGGAGAAACAGTGGTCGGTAAATTGGTTCACTTGGATAGAGGTTATTACCGATTCCATGAGAAGTTGGCGCAGCTAGGTGCTAAGATTCAGCGGATTGAGGCAAGCGATGAAGATGAGTAAGAAATCAAGCTATGTAATCAAGCGTTTACTTTTAGTCATTTTGGTATTGTTTTTAGGTGCTCTAGCCCTAGGAATCGGCTTAATGGTCGGCTATGGAATCTTGGGCAAGGGTCAAGATCCATGGGCTATCTTGTCTCCAGCAAAATGGCAGGAATTGATTCATAAATTTACAGGAAATTAGGCTGGAGAACCAGCCTTTTTCTAGAGATAAGGAGAAATATGAATAAAAAAACAAGACAGACACTGATCGGACTGCTAGTGTTATTACTCTTATCTGCGGGAAGCTACTATATCAAGCAGATGCAGTCGACAGCTAATAGTCCCAAAACCAAGCTTAGTCAGAAAAAACAAGCGTCTGAAGCTCCTAGTCAAGAATTGGCAGAAAGTGTCTTAACAGATGCAGTCAAAAGCCAAATAAAAGGGAGCCTGGAGTGGAATGGATCAGGTGCTTTTATCGTCAATGGTAATAAAACAAATCTAGATGCCAAGGTTTCAAGTAAGCCCTACGCTGATAATAAAACAAAGACAGTGGGCAAGGAAACGGTACCAACCGTAGCTAATGCACTCTTGTCTAAGGCTACTCGCCAGTACAAGAATCGGGAAGAAACTGGGAATGGTTCGACTTCTTGGACTCCACCAGGTTGGCATCAGGTCAAGAATCTAAAGGGTACTTATACCCATGCGGTTGATAGAGGTCATTTGTTAGGCTATGCCTTAATTGGTGGCTTGGATGGTTTTGATGCCTCAACAAGTAATCCTAAAAATATTGCTGTCCAGACAGCCTGGGCCAATCAGGCACAGGCCGAGGATTCGACTGGTCAAAACTACTATGAAAGCATGGTGCGTAAAGCCTTGGACCAAAACAAGCGTGTTCGTTACCGTGTAACCCTTTACTACGCTTCGAACGAGGATTTAGTTCCTTCAGCTTCACAGATTGAAGCCAAGTCTTCAGACGGAGAATTGGAATTTAATGTTCTAGTTCCCAATGTTCAAAAGGGACTTCAACTGGATTACCGAACTGGAGAAGTAACTGTAACTCAGTAAAAGATAAGATAAACTCCTATGTCACTTGTGGATATAGGAGTTCTTTCTTACTAGTTTAAGCAGGGCTAGAATAGGTACTAAGAAAAAAATAATATGTACTGAACTAGATTTTGTGATATAATAAGTGACAAGATACTATTTTAGGAGAAGAACTATGGAAGACCCAAGTAGTCAGAATTTGTTGCTACAATTTGTTTTATTGTTTATCTTGACGGTGTTAAATGCCTTTTTCTCAGCCACAGAAATGGCCATGGTTTCACTTAACCGTGCGCGGGTTGAACAAAAGGCAGAAGAAGGAGATAGACGCTATATCCGTCTGCTGAAGGTACTAGAAAATCCTAATCACTTTTTATCAACTATTCAAGTAGGGATTACCCTGATTACGATCTTATCAGGGGCGAGTTTGGCAGAAACTCTGGGACGAGAAATTGCATCTTGGCTTGGAAATGGCGAAACAGCTTATGCCGTTGCAAGTTTTCTATCTTTAGCATTTTTGACTTATATTTCCATCGTTTTTGGGGAATTGTATCCTAAGAGAATTGCTCTTAATCTAAAGGATGCCTTGGCGATTCGTACAGCGCCAGTTATTATCGGGCTGGGGAAATTAGTTAGTCCCTTTGTTTGGCTCTTATCTGCATCTACCAATCTATTGAGTCGCTTGACTCCTATGACCTTTGACGATGCTGATGAAAAAATGACACGTGATGAAATTGAGTATATGCTGACAAATAGTGAAGAAACACTAGATGCTGACGAAATTGAGATGTTGCAGGGGATTTTTTCACTGGACGAACTGATGGCCAGAGAAGTCATGGTTCCTCGAACGGATGCCTTTATGGTCGATATTCAGGATGATAGTCAAGCCATTATTCAAAGTATTTTAAAACAAAACTTCTCCCGTATACCAGTTTATGATGGGGATAAGGACAATGTGATTGGGATTATTCACACCAAGAGTCTCCTTAATGCAGCATTTGTAGATGGTTTTGACAATATTGTTTGGAAGAGAATCTTACAAGATCCACTCTTTGTTCCTGAAACCATTTTTGTAGATGACTTACTAAAAGAATTGCGCAATACCCAAAGACAAATGGCAATCTTGCTGGATGAATACGGTGGTATGGCTGGTTTGGTGACTCTGGAAGACCTCTTAGAGGAAATTGTTGGGGAAATCGATGACGAAACGGATAAGGCTGAAATCGAAGTTCATCAAATTGGAGAAGATACCTATATCGTTCAAGGTACCATGAATCTCAATGATTTTAATGACTACTTTGATGTTGAACTGGAAAGTGATGACGTTGATACTATCGCTGGTTATTATTTGACAGGAGTTGGGACCATTCCAACGACTGAGAAACTCAGCTATGAATTAGTTAGCCAAAACAAACAGCTTATCTTAACCAATGATAAAGTGAAAAATGGACGTGTTACCAAGGTAAAAGTCCAAATCACAGAAGTCGAAATAGAAGAAGAAACAGAGTAAATTAGAGGCTTTTGTCATCATGAGTGACAAAGCTTTTTTCAGTTGTTTTAAAAGGGAATAGTATCCTCGAAAAACTCAGCCCCCAAATCCGCCCCAAAAGTTTTTTAAGGTTATACGTATTTATTCGAGGAAAAAGAAAAAAGCCCTTTAAATTGGGCTTTCTATTTAAATGAAACCTGATAAATCAAGTTATAGAAGGCGGTAGACGGATTTGAACCGACGATCAAGCTTTTGCAGAGCCGTGCCTTACCACTTGGCTATACCGCCTTAACGTTTATTATTATACCTTGAAAATGATTTTCAGTCAATAGCTTTTTCAGATTTTTTGTATCAATAAGCCTAAATATTCTGAAAATTCGTTTACTTTTCTTGAAATCTATGATATAATTGATGATAACCTATACTTTATTTATAAGAGGAGTAAATAAATGAAAAAAAGTCAAGTGCTTGCTGTAGCGGGAGCTACCTTATTAGCGTCAGGAGTTCTAGCTGCGTGTTCAAACACTAGTTCAAATAATGCTAAACTAGCAAAAGATTACCAATATGTTTATCAAACAGATCCAGAAACCTTGGATTATATCGTCAGCAATATCGATTCAACATCTTTCGTCACAACAAATGCTGTAGATGGTTTGTTGGCTAACGATAAATATGGTAATCTGGTTCCTTCTATTGCTGAATCATGGACAGTTTCAAAAGATGGTTTGACTTATACCTATAAAATCCGTAAGGATGCTAAATGGGTAACTGCAGAGGGAGAAGAGTACGCTCCTGTCACTGCTAAAGACTTCGTTACTGGTTTGAAACATGCTGTAGATGGAAAATCAAAAGGACTTTCAATCGTTAGCTCTTCTATTAAAGGATTAGAAGCCTATATCAAGGGTGAAACAAGCGATTTTTCAACCGTTGGAGTAAAAGCGCTTGATGATCAAACATTAGAATATACCTTGAACCAGCCAGAAACTTTCTGGAATGACAAGACAACTAGTGGTGTTTTGATGCCGGTTAATGAAGAATTCTTAACTTCAAAAGGGGAAGGTTTTGGTGCCCCAACCGATGCTAACTCTATTCTTTATAACGGTCCATTTGTCTTGAAGGCTGTAACTCCTAAATCATCTATCGAGATGGCTAAAAATGACGCTTATTGGGACAAAGAAAATGTAAAAATTGAGAACGTTAAGTTCACTTTCTGGGATGGTAAGGACCAAGATGTGATTGCTAAAGGTTTTGCTGATGGTCAATATAGCAAGGCTCGTATCTTCCCTACAAGTTCTACATATGAAAAATATGCAGCTGACTTTAAAGATAACATTTACTTTAATGAACCAGGTGCGGGTGTTGCAACTGTCAGCTTGAACTATGGCCGTACAACCTATAACCACACTGCCAAAACAAGTGATGCCCAAAAGACATCTACTCAGAAAGCATTGCTAAATAAGGAATTCCGTCAAGCCTTGAACTTTGCAGTGGACCGTGCTTCTTATTCAGCTCAAACAAATGGTACTGATGGAGCTGCAGTAGCTATCCGTAATACGTTTGCACCATATAATCTTCAAGTTGGTAAGAAAACATTTGGTGAATTGGTACAAGATAGCTTGGCTAAGACAAATTCTTCTACTTGGTCAAACGTGTCTCTAGCAGATTCTCAAAATGGACTTTACAATGAAGAAAAAGCTAAAGAAGTCTTTGCTAAAGCTAAATCAAGCTTGCAAGCTGAAGGTGTTGAATTCCCAATCCACTTGGATGCCTTGGTTATCCAAGAATCAACAGCGGTTGTAAACCGTGTTCAATCATTGAAACAATCAATTGAAAAAGTATTGGGTTCAGATAATGTTGTTGTAGACTTACAACAAATGACTCAAGCAGAAGCTTTACCAATTTCATTTAGCGCTCCAACAGCTAAAGAACAAGACTGGGATATCCATACCTTGCTAGGATGGAACCCTGACTATCAAGATCCTTCTACTTTCTTGGATCAATTCGTCATTAAGGGAGGAAGCACTCGCCTTTACCTTGGTATTGACCAAAACACAGATGCATCAGTAGTAAGCAAACTTGGTTTAGCTGACTATGGAAAATTACTTGATGACGCAAACAGCGAAAACCAAGATGTTCAAAAACGTTATGAAAAATATGCGGTGGCACAAGCTTGGTTGACTGACAATGCTTTGACAATTCCAGTAATGGCTTCTCCTAAAGAAACAGCCGTTTCATATGTTTCAAAAGTTCTACCATTTAGCTCTTCATATTCAGTGGCCGGCCTTAAAGGTGAAAATTCAGGATACTTGAAGTACACTGAAGTTGGTGAAAAAGCAATTACCAAAGAAGAGTATGAAAAAGCTCGTGAAAAATGGTTGAAAGAAAAGACTGAGTCAAACGAGAAAGCTCAAAAAGAATTGGCAAGTCATGTGAAGTAAATAATTTTCAATAGAACTTTCTCTCCATGAGGAGAAGGTTCTTTTGGGATTTTTAAAGGAAATGATATGAAAAAATATATTTTTATGCGTGTTTTGCGGTCATTGGTTTCTATCTTCTTAGTAACAACCTTGACTTACACGATTATCTATACAATGGTTCCTCGAAAATTGATTTTCAAACAGGATACCAACTATAACAAGATTGCGACAACGGCTGATAAACGTGATAACTATGAAAATACAGTTTATGAGCGTATGGGCTATATCGAGTACTACGATACCAAAGAGTTGCAAGAAAAAGCTAGCCAGATGGATGCTTCTGTAACAGTTGAAGCTAATGACACCAACAAGGCTATCTATGAAAAATACATCAAACAAATCGGTCATGGTTGGACCTTGGGAGAATTTACTGAAAGTGGCCAATTCTACGCTACTCGTGAAATCCCAATTTTTGAACGTGTTTTTCACTTCTATGCTAACTTGATTGACATTGATCATACAAATAAAATTCAAGACCCTGAAAATCCAGACTTGAAACGTTACCTTCGTTTTGAAAATGATCCAGCTATCGGATGGTCCTTGGTTGGTTCAGGAACTAAACACAAATATCTCTTGTACTTCAACAGTCAGTTCCCATTTGTGCATCAAAACTTTGTGAACATTAATTTAGGTGACTCTTATCCAACCTATGCTAATAGTCCTGTTTTACAGGTTATTACTCAAGGACAAGGGCAAACAAAAACATCTCAAGTTCAGTTCCCAACAGGTAAGAAGACTTCTTCTGTAAATATTTACTCAAGAACCTATAAATCACCTAGTCAGGCTGATTCTCGTGAAGTAGCCAACTACGGAAAAGATGACCCATATACTGCAACTGAAAGCAACTACCAATATCCTTCTATGATTGCCAGCTCTGCTGTCGTTGGATTGATCGGTTTGGTGATTTCTTATGCGATTGCTGTGCCACTTGGTTCAGCTATGGCTCGCTTCAAGAACACTTGGATTGATAGCTTCTCAACAGGGGCTTTGACCTTCTTGATGGCTCTTCCAACAATTGCCTTGGTTTATATCGTTCGTTTGGCTGGTTCTTCAATCGGCTTGCCAGATTCATTCCCTATCTTGGGTGCTGGAGATTGGCGTTCGTATGTTTTACCAGCAGTTATCCTTGGTTTGTTGGGTGCTCCTGGTACAGCCATTTGGATTCGTCGTTATATGATTGACTTACAATCACAAGACTTTGTACGTTTTGCTCGTGCCAAAGGTTTGTCTGAAAAAGAAATTTCAAATAAACACATCTTTAAAAATGCTATGGTTCCGCTTGTTTCAGGAATTCCTGGTGCTGTTATCGGGGTTATCGGTGGTGCAACCCTTACTGAAACAGTCTTCGCCTTCCCAGGTATGGGTAAAATGTTGATTGACTCTGTAAAAGCATCTAATAACTCTATGGTCGTAGGTCTTGTCTTCATCTTTACATGTATTTCTATCTTCTCACTTCTTTTGGGAGATATTTGGATGACGATTATTGACCCACGTATTAAATTGACTGAGAAAGGAGGCAAATAATGTCTACAATCGATAAAGAAAAATTTCAGTTTGTAAAACGTGACGATTTTGCCTCTGAAGCCATTGATGCGCCAGCATATTCTTACTGGGGTTCAGTGTTTAGACAATTTATGAAGAAAAAATCAACTGTAGTTATGTTGGGAATCTTGGTAGCTATCATTTTGATGAGTTTCATTTACCCAATGTTTTCTAAGTTTGATTTCAATGATGTCAGCAAGGTAAACGACTTTAGTGCTCGTTATATCAAGCCAAATGCTGAGCATTGGTTCGGTACAGACAGTAATGGTAAATCTCTCTTTGACGGTGTCTGGTTCGGAGCTCGTAACTCTATCCTCATTTCTGTGATTGCGACAGTGATTAACTTAGTTATCGGTGTCTTTGTCGGTGGTATTTGGGGAATTTCAAAATCAGTAGACCGTGTGATGATGGAAGTTTACAACGTCATCTCAAATATCCCATCTCTTTTGATTGTCATTGTCTTGACTTACTCAATCGGAGCTGGATTCTGGAATCTGATTTTTGCCATGAGTGTAACAACATGGATTGGGATTGCCTTCATGATCCGTGTGCAAATCTTGCGTTATCGTGACTTGGAATACAACTTGGCGTCACGTACTTTGGGAACGCCAACATTGAAGATTGTTGCCAAAAATATCATGCCTCAATTGGTATCTGTTATTGTGACAACGATGACTCAAATGCTTCCAAGCTTTATCTCATACGAAGCTTTCTTGTCTTTCTTCGGTCTTGGATTACCGATTACAGTGCCAAGTTTGGGTCGTTTGATTTCAGATTATTCACAAAACGTAACAACCAATGCTTACTTGTTCTGGATTCCATTGACAACTCTTGTCTTGGTATCCTTGTCCCTTTTCGTAGTTGGTCAAAACTTAGCGGATGCTAGTGATCCACGTACACATAGATAGGAGTAGAAATGACAAAAGAAAAAAATGTAATTTTGACTGCTCGCGATATTGTCGTGGAATTTGACGTTCGTGACAAAGTATTGACAGCCATTCGCGGCGTTTCCCTTGAACTAGTTGAAGGAGAAGTATTAGCCTTGGTAGGTGAGTCAGGATCAGGAAAATCTGTTTTGACAAAGACTTTCACAGGTATGCTTGAAGAAAATGGTCGTATTGCTCAAGGAAGTATTGACTACCGTGGTCAGGATTTGACAGCTTTATCTTCTCACAAAGATTGGGAACAAATTCGTGGTGCTAAGATTGCGACGATCTTCCAAGACCCGATGACTAGTTTGGACCCAATTAAAACAATTGGTAGTCAGATTACAGAAGTTATTGTAAAACACCAAGGAAAAACAGCTAAAGAAGCAAAAGAATTGGCCATTGACTACATGAATAAGGTTGGGATTCCAGATGCAGATAGACGTTTTGATGAATACCCCTTCCAATATTCTGGAGGAATGCGTCAACGTATCGTTATTGCTATTGCCCTTGCCTGCCGACCTGATGTCTTGATTTGTGACGAGCCAACGACTGCCTTGGATGTAACCATCCAAGCACAGATTATTGATTTGCTAAAATCTTTACAAAACGAGTACCATTTCACAACAATCTTTATCACCCATGACCTTGGTGTGGTAGCAAGTATTGCGGATAAGGTAGCAGTGATGTATGCAGGAGAAATCGTTGAGTATGGAACTGTTGAGGAAGTCTTCTATGACCCTCGCCATCCATATACATGGAGTCTCTTGTCTAGCTTGCCTCAGCTTGCTGATGATAAAGGGGATCTTTACTCAATCCCAGGAACACCTCCGTCACTTTATACTGACCTGAAAGGGGATGCTTTTGCCTTGCGTTCTGACTATGCAATGCAGATTGACTTCGAACAAAAAGCCCCTCAATTCTCAGTATCAGAGACGCATTGGGCTAAAACTTGGCTTCTTCATGAGGATGCTCCAAAAGTAGAAAAACCAGCTGTGATTGCAAATCTCCACGATAAGATCCGTGAAAAAATGGGATTTGCCCATCTGGCAGACTAGGAGGAAGGAAATGTCTGAAAAATTAGTAGAAATCAAAGATTTAGAAATTTCCTTCGGTGAAGGAAGTAAGAAGTTTGTCGCGGTTAAAAATGCTAACTTCTTTATCAATAAGGGAGAAACGTTCTCGCTTGTAGGTGAGTCAGGTAGTGGGAAAACAACTATTGGTCGTGCCATTATTGGTCTAAATGATACAAGTAATGGTGATATCATTTTTGATGGTCAAAAGATTAATGGTAAGAAATCGCGTGAACAAGCTGCGGAATTGATTCGTCGTATCCAGATGATTTTCCAAGACCCTGCTGCAAGTTTGAATGAACGTGCGACTGTTGATTATATTATTTCTGAAGGTCTTTACAATCACCGTTTATTTAAGGATGAGGAAGAACGTAAAGAGAAAGTTCAAAATATTATCCGTGAAGTAGGTCTTCTTGCTGAGCACTTGACTCGTTACCCTCATGAATTCTCAGGTGGTCAACGTCAACGTATCGGTATTGCCCGCGCCTTGGTGATGCAACCAGACTTTGTTATTGCGGATGAGCCCATTTCAGCCTTGGACGTTTCTGTGCGTGCCCAAGTCTTAAACTTGCTCAAAAAATTCCAAAAAGAGCTCGGTTTGACCTATCTCTTCATTGCCCATGACTTGTCGGTCGTTCGCTTTATTTCAGATCGTATCGCAGTTATTTACAAGGGTGTTATTGTAGAGGTTGCTGAAACAGAAGAATTGTTTAACAATCCAATTCACCCATATACTCAAGCCTTGCTTTCAGCGGTACCAATTCCAGATCCAATCTTGGAACGTAAGAAGGTATTGAAGGTTTACGACCCAAGTCAACACGACTATGAGACTGATAAGCCATCCATGGTAGAAATCCGTCCAGGTCATTATGTTTGGGCTAACCAAGCCGAATTGGCGCGTTACCAACAAGGGTTAAACTAATAATGGTTTTATAATTTCCATGTCAACTTTTATGGAAATTATAAACCTTTTTTGTTGTACTGATTCGAAAAACTTTGAAAGCTTCCTGAAAGAATTTTCGAAAAATTTTAAAAAATTCTGAAATATTCTTGACAGGTGATGAAAAAGGTGGTAAGATAGGAAACATCAAAAAAGAAAGCAGAAAAAGAAATGAATAAGAGACAAGCTGTAACGATGAATCAAAACTTTTACTTTAGCTACTTTAGATAGTGTTTGTAGACATGTCACCATGGATGCAAACAGTTCAAGCAATTTGTTTGTATCTATGTGGCTAAGATTTTTGATTGTGGTCCATATAGATGAATATCTAAATGGACTAGCTAAGTTGTAACTTGTTAGATTATTTCAAGCATCCGTTTAGGTATTATCTAGGCGGTTTTTTATTTTATCTTTTCTGAGAAGGAGTTTCATTATGAAAGTTGTTCGAAAATTACTAGCCCCCCTCTTGGTAGTGGGGATTCTCTTGACCTCTCTGATTAGTTTGCATCAGTTGAAGGCAGATAAGAAAAAAGATGTGTTTCGTATCGGTATTTCGCAATTTATTACTCACCAGTCTCTAGACGCTACTAGAGAAGGGTTTGTAGATGAACTAGCTAAACAAGGCTATGTTGAAGGGAAAAATATTGAGATTGATTTGCAAAATGCACAGGGAGAACAACGAAATCTAAAAACGATTTCCCAGCAACTAGCAGAATCTAGTGATGTCGTTCTAGCCATCGCAACGCCTTCTGCTCAGAGCTTGGCCAATACAACACAAACGACACCGGTTATCTTTTCAGCTGTAACAGACCCTGTTAGTGCTAAATTGGTTGAGTCAAGAGAGCATCCTGGGGGCAATGTAACTGGGACAAGTGACCAGTCATCAGATGCCATTTCAACCCAAATCAATTTGATAAAGAAAGTGTTGCCAAAAGCTAAAACGATTGGAATCCTCTATACTCAGAGCGAGCCAAATTCAGTTGTCCAAAAGGATGAAGCTAAGCGCCTTTTGGAAGAAAAAGGATTTACCGTTGTTGAAAAAACAATCTTGGACAGTAATAACGTCAAGGCGGCAGCAGAAAGCTTGATGGCAGAGGTGGATATGGTTTTTGTCCCAACGGATAATATCATTTCATCAACCATGGAAACAGTCAAGCAGGTTTCTATTAAACACAAGGTTCCAGTATTTGGTGGTTCAACAGAAATGATTGCGGTTGGTGGCTTGTATAACTACGGAACCAATTATGAAGAATTGGGACGTCAGACAGCACGCATGTTGATTCGTGTTTTAAAAGGTGAGAAGCCAGAAAATATAGCAGTTGAGTTGCCTGAAAAACTGGAATTGCATACCAATCAAGAAATGGCAGATGCACTAGGAATTGATATTAGTAAGTTAGAAGGCAAGGAATAAGGAGGCTTAAGATGAATTTTGTATTATCTAGTTTATCAGAAGGTTTGCTATGGTCGATTATGGCTATTGGGGTCTACTTGACTTTCCGTATTTTGGATATTGCGGATATGACTGCTGAAGGAGCCTTTCCACTGGGGGCGGCTGTCGTCGTATCTCAGATACAGGCAGGGACAAATCCTTGGATTGCGACTTTACTTGCTTTGCTGGCAGGTATGGTAGCAGGTCTTGTATCAGGAATGCTCCACACCAAGATGAAAATCCCAGCTCTCTTGACAGGGATTGTGACCTTGACAGGGCTTTATTCCATCAATATTAAAATCATGGGAAGTGTGCCCAATCTTTCCTTGGGAGATTCTTCAACTGTCTTTAAACAGTTGGCTAGCTTGGGACTGACAACTGAAGAAGCTGTTTTCACGCTCAGCTTGGTTTGTCTCTTACTTGTTTGTTTGGTCTTGACTCTTTTGATGAAAACAGAGATTGGCTTGGTCTTGCGTTCGACTGGTGACAATATTCCGATGAGTGAGGCCAATGGGGTCAATGTAGACACCATGAAGATTGTTGGTTACATGATTTCAAACGGCTTGATTGCCCTATGTGGTTCCTTGTTTGCCCAAAATGATGGATTTTCAGATGTGACTTCTGGGACAGGAACCATTGTTGTTGGTTTGAGTGCAGTGATTATTGCGGAAGTCTTGATTCACGACTTGACCATTGGAGGCCGCTTGTTATCCATCGGAATCGGTGCTATTGTTTACCGTTTGATTATTTTAAATATCTATGAAATTCCAAATCTAGATCAAAACCTGGTTCGTCTCTTTAATGCAATCTTGCTTGCCTTGGTTTTATTTGCACCAGAATTGCAAAAGAGATTAAAAATTCGTGGTTTGAAACTGAGAAATGAATAGGAGGAAAAAGTTATGGCAAGTTTATTAACACTTGAAAATATTCACAAGACATTTGAAGCAGGGACGGTCAATGAGAACCATGTCCTCAAAGGATCAGATTTAGAAGTTGAAGAGGGAGATTTTATCTCTGTGATTGGTGGAAATGGAGCAGGGAAATCCACTTTGATGAATATCTTGGCTGGCAATCTATCGGTGGACGAAGGGGACCTTTTATTGGCAGGCAAATCCATTAAAAATCTGAGTGTAAGAAAGAGAGCCAAGGATATCGCTCGTGTTTTTCAAGATCCTAAGATGGGAACAGCTTCTCGTTTGACGATTGAGGAGAATATGGCTATTGCCTTGAGACGCGGGCAGAAGAGAGGGCTTGGTTGGGGAGTGAAGGAGAAGGATAGAATCCAGTTCCAAGAGGCCTTGAAGGAGTTGAATATTGGTCTTGAAAACCGCTTGAAAGTGGATACTCAATATCTCTCAGGAGGACAAAGACAGGCCTTGACCCTAGTCATGGCAGCTCTGGTGAAACCCAAACTTTTGCTTTTGGATGAACATACTGCGGCACTTGACCCGAAAACGAGTCAAATGGTGATGGACTTGACGCAAAAGATTGTGGAACACCATCAGTTGACAACCTTGATGATTACCCATGATATGAACCATGCAATTGAGTACGGAAATCGTCTCATTATGCTCTATCAAGGCAAGATAGTGGTAGATGTCAAGGGAGAGGAGAAAAAGCATCTGACGGTTGAAGATCTTATGCATCTCTTCCATAAAAATAGTGGCCAAAGTCTAGTCAGTGATGAATTGGTTTTGGGATAAAGAAAAAGGCTGAGATCTAGTGTCTCAGTCTTTTATTAGGTACGAAGGACATGTCGTTCATCTGAGGTGTAAGTCCTCCGTGGGCACCGACTACCGGTAAACCCAATAGCGACTCTCAAGTCTGACGCTGGAAATAATAATCGTCAGAGGAAGGGGTAGAAAAATCGTGCCTATACGAACAGAAGTGTGATAGTAAGGCATATATAGTGTATAAGGTATCTCAGACATCTAAAGTATTTGAACGTTTTCGTAGTAGTGATGAAGATTATGTAACGATAACGTGGGAAAGAAATGTTCATATTAGGCGAAAATCAAAGAACAAATTAGAAAGTTTGTCTCCTATATCCTAAAATACTGATTTGTGAAGAATATCAAAACTAGAAAGGATAAGATCTGAATCAGACCTTATCTTTTTTTGTTATATAGTGGATTGGAATAAAATATGAGCAAATCGATTAGGAAAGGAATATTAATTTATAGAAACATTTTAGCAGTTGTGCTGTACTGTTCTAGTTTCAATTTGCTATATCTAAAGGTGTTTCAAGAAAAAATTATATTTTTTTATAAAAAAATATAATTTTTTCTTGAAAACGGATTCTTTTCGTTGTATAATGAAATTGTAAATGAGTTATAAAATTTTATAATTAAATAAAAAATATTTTCAAAAAAGGGGGTCTATCTTATGGTAAATAAGATGCCGATAGTTGGAATCTCAGGTAGTGTTATGATTGATCAAGGAGGAATGTTTCCTGGTTACCATAGAAGCTATGTCAATGAAGATTATGTTAATTCTGTAATCCAAAATGGTGGGATACCTCTTATTATACCTGTATCAGATGTCACTGAAGTTTTAGATAGTTATATTGATAAAATTGATGCATTGATCTTATCTGGTGGTCACGATGTTTGTTCTATGAATTATAACGAGGAGCCTTGTCCTAAGATGGGAGATATATTCCCAGAAAGAGATAAGTTTGATTTTGCCTTGTTAGAACGCGCAGAAAAAAAACGCATCCCAATTCTTGGTATTTGTCGTGGAGCACAGGTTATTAATGTTTATCATGGCGGGTCTCTTTATCAAGATGTCTCAATGTGTGATACAGCAGCTGTAAAACATTGGCAAGGCCACTTCCCAGAACAAGTTACTCATTCAGTAGATATTGTTGATGATTCACTGTTGCATAGGATTGTAAAAGTAAACAGAGTGATGGTTAACTCATTTCATCATCAAATTATGAAAAATGTATCATCTGATTTTAATGTTGTGGCTAGAGCCGCGGATGGTGTTGTAGAAGCAATTGAACATAAGGATTACCCAATGTTAATTGGGGTACAATGGCATCCTGAAATGATGCACAAGAAATCAATGCAAATGAACTTGTTATTTACTGCATTGATTAATAATGCATGTAAAGATTGTCAAATGTGTGAAATTTAATAGGAGAAAAATAATGAAAAAAAAGCTAGGATTTTATTCGATTGTCCTTCTGACAATTAACTCTATTATTGGTACGGGAATTTTCCTTTCTCCTGGTGGTGTTGTTGCCAAAGCAGGAGATAAGGCGCTTATCATTTATATTATGGCAGCGGTATTTGCATCTGTTTTAGCAGTAACATTCGCATCAGCGGCTAAGTATGTTTCCAAAGGTGGAGCCTCTTATGCTTATACTAAAGCTGCATTTGGAGATAACATCGGGTTCTATGTAGGGATTACTCGCTACATTGCAGCAAGTATTGCGTGGGGTGTAATGGGAACTGCGGTAGTTAAAACAGTTCTTAATATGTTTGGGTTTGATAATGGCAACTTGACCTACGTTACAATTGGGTTCGTTATTCTAATGGGAATTCTTCTTGTAATCAATTTATTGGGAACACGTTTGTTTGAGCTTATCAATAACTTGTCTACTATTGGTAAAGTAGGAGCTCTTGTTACAACCATTCTCGTAGGATTAGCAATTGTGTTATTTACTGGTGTCAATGAATTTGATACAATTAAAAATCTGACTGATAGCACTGGGGCTAAGTTGGGCGAAAATATGGATATTTCAGCCTACGTAATGGCAGTTATTGCAGCATTTTATGCCTTCACTGGTTTTGAAAGTGTAGCCTGTGGTGCTCAAGATATGGAAGAACCAGAGAAAAATCTTCCAAAGGCAATTCCATTGGCAATTGGGATAATAGCTGTTATCTATCTAGGTATTGTTGGAACAGCTATGATGATTAATCCATCTGCTATTGTGACGACAAAAGAAGTAGTAGCACTTGCAGCAGTATTCTCAAATCCAATTATTCGTACAATCATTCTTGTAGGTGCTTTGGTTTCTATGTTTGGTATAAACGTAGCTGCATCATTCCACACTCCACGTATCTTGGAAGCAATGGCAATGCAAAATCAAGTTCCAGAATGGTTTAAAGTTAGAACTAGCAAAGATTTTCCGCTTCGTGCATTTTTAGTGACGATTGGAGCAGCAATCTTACTTCCTATGGCATTCCAATATAATATGACTAGTATTATTGTTCTAAGTTCAATTTCACGTTTTATCCAATTTATCATAGTTCCTCTGGCTGTTATGGTATTCTACTTTGGAAAACAAAAAGAAGAAATTGTTGCAACTGCTAAGAGGAGCTTTGTATTTGATGTTATCGTTCCATTCTTTGGATGTATCTTAACAGTAATTTTATTATACAAATTTAACTGGGCATCGCAATTTACAATCGTAAGTAAATCAGGAGATGTATCATTGAATACATTTGCTATCGTAGCAATGATTATTGGTTACCTTGTTTTACCAGTAGGATTGATGATTTGGAGAAATGTAAAAGAAAGAAAAGAGGCATAAAATGAAACGATTAAGTAGTGAAAAAATTCCAGCAGCAGTAGGTAGTTATTCCCCAGCAACACTTGTAGGTAACCTTATTTTTACATCAGGTCAACTACCAATTAACCGTTCAACGGGGAAAATCGATGAAGATACTATTGAATGGCAAGTAAGTCAGTCTCTTAACAATATCAAATCGATTTTAGAAGATAATCATTCCTCTATGGATAAGATTGTCAAAACAACTGTTTATTTGAGTAATATTACTGATTTTAAAGCGTTCAATGAGGTTTATCAAGGTTTCTTTAACGGAGATTATCCAGCGCGTACAGCGTTCCAAGTTGGAGCTCTTCCAATGGGGGCTTTGGTAGAAATTGAAGCAATTGCGGAGGTAGATGAATGAGAGAGAATACCAAACTATTACATGGCTATAAAGTATTAGATACTTATACTGGTGCTGCCTCTATTCCTATCTACCAAACATCAACTTTTCATAACAAACATCTCTATGACGATAGCCAAGAATATTTGTACACTCGTTTTTCAAATCCAACAGTAGACGCACTTGAAGATGGTTTTAGAAGTCTAGAGGATTCAAAATATGCCCTTAGTTTTTCATCAGGCATGGCTGCAATCTCGAATGTATTAATGTTACTTAATGCTGGAGAGCATGTTATCTTACCTAAAGAAGTATACGGGGGTACATGTCAGTTTGTAAATAATCTCCTGCCAAAATACAAGATTGAATATACTTTTGTAGATATGGCTGATATAGAGTCAGTAGAAAAAGCCATACGTGAGAATACTCGTATGATATATCTTGAAACTCCATCAAATCCACTTTTAAAAGTTTGCGATATTAAAAAGATTGTGGCGTTAGCTAAGGAGTATGATTTGGTTACTGTGGCTGATAATACCTTTATGACATCTTTAGCGCAAGAACCTCTAAAACTTGGAGTTGATATAGTAGTTGAAAGTGTTACTAAATTTATAAATGGACATAGTGATGTCATTGCAGGTCTTGTTGCTACTAATTGTGAAACATACTATCAAGAATTAAAATTGTTCCAAAAGAACTTTGGGGGAATCCTTGGAGTTGAAGATGCTTGGTTAATCATGCGTGGTATGAAAACAATGGGAATACGTATGGACCATGCAGTTAAGAATGCTCAAAAATTGGCTGAATTCTTGCAAAATCATCCAAGAGTGAAACATGTTTACTATCCTGGATTAAAGGATCATCCGAATCATGAAGTACATATGGGTCAATCAAAAAATGGTGGAGCAGTACTATCGTTTGAATTGTCTTCAAAAGAAGAATTGATTACTTTTACTGAAAAAATTCGTATTCCTATCTTGGCAGTTAGCCTTGGTGGAGTTGAATCTATTCTTTCTCATCCAGCAACAATGTCTCATGCCTGCCTTAGTCCAGAAGAAAGATTGGAGCAAGGTGTAGTGGATGGCTTATTAAGACTCTCTTGTGGTATTGAAAATATCGAGGATTTAATCGAAGATTTCAAACAAGCATTGGAAAGCTAAAGATCTAACACAAAATTTTACAATATCATTTGGATTGAATCTGTAAAATTTTGTGTTTTTCTTTTAATTATGGAGGTATAAAGATGGAAACAATTAATTGGAAAAATGTAGTGGAAGATAGAAAAGAAGATCTTCTAAATGATATTGAACGCTTGCTTCGTATCAATTCGGTAAAAGGTGATCCGGTTGATGGTGCCCCACTTGGAGAAGGGCCCAAACAAGCGATTGATGAAATCAAAAAAATGGGTTATGAAGCCGGTTTTAAGGTAAATGATTACGGACCACTTGTTACTCGTATTGACTGGGGAGAAACTGGGGAGCCTTTTGGAGTTTTAGGTCATGTAGATGTGGTTCCTGTCGGAACTGGTTGGAATAGTAATCCATTTGAACCTACCTATAAGGACGGTAAATTAATTGCTCGAGGTAGTTTGGATGATAAAGGCCCTCTAGTTTGTGCTTTTTTTGCTATGAAGTTGTTGAAGGAACGTGGTTACATTCCCAAAAGGAAACTACAACTGATTGTAGGCAGTGATGAGGAAACAAATTGGGAATGTTTGAATTATTATAAAACTATTGAAAAACTTCCAAATGAAGGTTTCGTTCCAGATGCTTATTTTCCAGTGGTTAATGGAGAAAAAGGTATAATTCACTTTACGATAGAAGAAGGGAAAGATGACTCTCAAACTGGGATTTATTATTTAGTAGAATTTAAGAGTGGCACTAAAGAAAATATGGTTCCAGGTCTAGCGGAAGCCCGTCTAAAAGGGGGATCTGAATCAGATATTACCGATAGCTTCCAAAGATTTTTAGTAGAGCACCCAAATGTATCTGGGCAAGTAGATCAGAATGATGAAGAGCTAAAGATTACTCTATATGGTAAATCTGCCCATGGTTCAACCCCAAGTAAAGGTGTAAATGCTGCGACTTATTTAGCTAAGTTTTTAAGTCAGCATCCTGTTAAAAATGGGAAGTCTTTTTTAAATCATATGGGAGAATCTTTTCATGAAACAACTGATGGTAAAAATTTAGGTATTAACCATCAATCAGAAATAGGTGAATTGACTTTTAATGTGGGAATTGCAAATTATGATTGTAGTTCAGGAGGGAGAATAGTTACTGACATCCGCTTTCCATTTAGTCAGTCATCTAGTGAAATTAAATCGCATTTAGAAAAGTATTTTGAAGATGAGGTTTTGAATATTGTTGTTAAGAAAGATCCACATTTTGTATCTTCAGATACTATGTTGGTAAAAACTCTTTTAAAAATTTATGAAAGTCAAACAGGTGATAAAGGATATACAAAGGTTATAGGTGGATCAACATATGCAAGTTTGTTGTCAGAAGGAGTTGCATTCGGAGCATTATTTCCTAGTACAGAAGATACCATGCATCAAGCTAATGAGTTTATTCCGGTTAATGATTTAGTATTGATTACAGCTATCTATGCTCAAGCATTATTCGAACTAATTTGTAAAGCTGAATAAGCGTTTCAAATATTTGTAAAATTAATTCTAATATGATAGACTTTACGAAAAATGCATTAGATAGAGATAGGAAATAAAATGAATAAGGACCTAAAAATATATATCCCTTTAATCAATTTTTTGGCAACTGTTCTAGGAAATGATACAGAAGTTGTTCTACAAGATTTTACGAATGGTTTTGATCATTCCTTAGTCTATATTAAAAATAATTTATCAAATAGGGAAATAGGGTCACCTGCAACAGATTTTGTTTTAGATATTGTCAGAAATAAAATTTATATTGAGAACGATTATTTAGTAAATTATCGGAGTAGAACTCATTCAGGTAAAAATCTATATTCTTCAAGCTATTTTATTAAAGATGAACTCAATGAATTAATGGGGATGATTTGTATAAATAGTGATAAATCCAAAATGATATCTCTAAAAAAATTGTTTGAATCAGGAATATCTATCATTGATGAAAATCTACTCGGTGATAATGATAAAACATCTGCAGATGAAACTATAGTAGAAAACTTTAATCACTCAGTTGATTCTTTAATAGATGATTTGATTTTTAAAGAAACAAATGGGAAAGACTTATCGCAATATAAATTAAGTAAATCTGAAAAAATTTCAATAGTTCAAGTACTAGATACAAAAGGTTTTTTTGAATTTAAAGATTCTATTTCAAAAGTTGCTTCTATATTTCAAATGTCAGAAGTTAGTATATATAAATACCTTCAAGAAGTCAGAAAGGGTGAATAAAATAATTGAGGAGTAAAAATGGACTTTGACCTATTCCTTTTAGTATGTAATTATATTGGAACGATTGCATTTGCAGCATCGGGTGCTATAAAAGGTTTTGATAAACATCTGGATATTTTTGGGATTAGTTTGTTGGCTATTGTCACAGCTGTCGGGGGCGGTATTTTACGTGATTCTATAATAAGTAGATTTCCTTCGGCACTTTTTGATCCCAGTTCGATTTATCTTGCGATATTTGTTGCAATTATAATGTATATTTTTGTTGTTTTAAATCGTTCAAATTATGGCTATAATTCAGAAACATATAGATGGTTACGCGAAGCCTACTTAATCTTTGACTCGATTGGCTTAATTATATTTTCTTTAATTGGACCGACAGTTTTAATTGAAACTAAGCTCAATTTAATGTCAGCTGGATTATTGGCATGTTTGACTGGAGCTGGTGGGGGTATAATAAGGGATTTATTAATCAATGAGGTTCCTAGTGTCTTGAAAGAGGATATCTATGCATTATTATCTTTTGCTGTAGGACTTTCGTACTATGGTTTGACCCATTTTATAGGTTTTTCTAGAATTTCGACGTTTATAATAATCTTCATTTTAGGTTTTATTATTAGGATGATTATTATTCGATTTAGATTATCTTTACCAAATATGGAGAATAGAGGATAAAGTTAAGTACCCAAGTGCTCTTTTGTGGAGTGTTTATTATGTTTGACCTTCTTTAGTATTAATTGTTGTCTTATTAGACTTGTTCGATAACTGTTTGAAGCAAGATTAGCTGGTTAGAAATTGAATTTTTAATATTCCAACTAGTCATTAGTTTTTAGTTTGTGCATATTTAAATTAGTTGAAATGATCCATAATAACACCTATAGATTGTAGTTGAAAAGATTCAACAAGATACCAAACAAGTCTATTCTAGTTGACTTAATTTGATTAATGAATTTTAAACACCTATAATTATCAGTGTTATTTATCATTTATGTAATTGCAATGGATAATAAGTTTTCTTATTCTAAACGAAAGTTTAATGAGTTAGATGCCAGCCAAGGAAATAATTTTCTTCTCTTTTGTTTTATCGTTCCTATATTAATTTTATAGAACGTATTTATTTGATTTTAAATAACAAGACAAGAGAAGTGTCTGAAAAAATTCTACTCAAACCCTATCAAACACTGGCTATCTATGTAAATTAAACTCAGTAAGGAGCCCTCTTTCGCAGAAAAGCAGGGTTCTTTTTGCTGTCTATTCCCTCCCTGAAAGCGTAAAACAAACTAGTCAGGGTGGCTAGTTTGTGGTATAATGAAAGAGACTCAAAAAGAAACAGGAGAAAAATGATGGATTTACTATTAGCAATTGTATTGATTGTGCTAGCTTTTCTAGGAGGAGCTCTTGGAGGAATGTACTTGGTTCGTAAGCAAATTGAAAAAGAATTCGCTGACAACCCACGTTTGAATGCTGAAGCAGTTCGTACTCTTTTGAGTGCAAATGGTCAAAAACCAAGCGAAGCTAAGGTACAACAAGTTTACCACCAAATCATCCGCCAACAAAAGGCAGCCCTTGCTAACAATAAAAAGAAAAAATAAATAAGGAAAAGTCTGGGATGAAAGTTCCAGACTTCTCACTATGTTGACTATGGTTTAGGGATGAGACTTTTTCCTTGCATTCTATTGATATTTGATTATGATTAAGAGAGATGGTTGTTGATTAGGCTGTTATTATTCAGTTCATAAGGAACGGTAATCATAATGAACTATCAATCAGAAAAAAGACTAGAAAGAAGACTGTATGGATAATCGACCAATTGGTTTTTTGGATTCGGGTGTCGGGGGCTTGACCGTTGTGCGTGAGCTCATGCGCCAGCTTCCTCATGAAGAAATCGTCTATATTGGAGATTCGGCGCGGGCTCCCTATGGTCCCCGTCCTGCTGAGCAAATTCGTGAATATACTTGGCAGTTGGTCAACTTTCTCTTGACCAAGGATGTCAAAATGATTGTCATTGCTTGTAATACTGCGACTGCGGTCGTCTGGGAAGAAATCAAGGCTCAACTAGATATTCCTGTCTTGGGTGTGATTTTGCCAGGAGCTTCGGCAGCCATCAAGTCCAGCCAAGGTGGGAAAATCGGAGTCATTGGAACACCCATGACGGTACAATCAGATATCTACCGCCAGAAAATCAACGATCTGGATCCGGACTTACAAGTGGAAAGTTTGGCCTGTCCCAAGTTTGCTCCCTTGGTGGAGTCTGGTGCTCTGTCAACCAGTGTCACCAAGAAAGTGGTCTATGAAACCCTGCGTCCCTTGGTTGGAAAGGTGGATAGCCTGATTTTGGGTTGTACCCATTATCCACTGCTCAGACCTATTATTCAAAATGTCATGGGGCCCAAGGTTCAACTTATCGATAGTGGGGCAGAGTGCGTACGGGATATCTCAGTCTTACTTAATTATTTTGAAATCAATCGTGGTCGCGATGCTGGACCACTCCATCACCGTTTTTACACAACAGCCAGCAGCCAAAGTTTTGCACAAATTGGTGAAGAATGGCTGGAAAAAGAGATTCATGTGGAGCATGTAGAATTATGACAAATAAAATTTATGAATACAAGGATGACCAGGACTGGTACGTCGGGTCCTATGGTATTTTTGGTGGCGTCCGGACGTTGACGGATGATGACTTGGATTTTCCTCTATTGGAGTTTGCCCAAAGATTTCGAGATGAGGATCGAGGTTTTCCTGTTTCTGTTACTGTTTTACGCTATGGTTCTCGCTACCGTTTATTGTCTTTTGTGGTAGATATCCTCAACCAAGAAATGGGACGAAATGTGGAAGTCATACAACGTCAGGGGGCTTTACTCTTGGTTGAAAATGGACAACTCCTGCATGTGGAATTGCCTAAAGAAGGGGTCAATGTTCATGATTTCTTTGAGACAAGCAAAGTTAGAGAAACCTTATTGATTGCGACTCGTAACGAGGGCAAGACCAAGGAATTCCGAGCTATCTTTGACAAGCTAGGCTACGATGTAGAAAATCTTAATGATTATCCAGACCTACCTGAAGTAGCTGAAACAGGCATGACCTTTGAAGAAAATGCCCGTCTCAAGGCAGAAACCATTTCCCGGTTAACTGGCAAGATGGTTCTGGCAGATGACTCGGGTCTAAAAGTCGATATCCTCGGAGGTCTTCCAGGGGTCTGGTCAGCACGTTTTGCAGGTATCGGAGCTACTGACAGGGAAAACAATGCCAAACTCTTGCACGAGTTGGCCATGGTCTTTGAACTCAAGGACCGCTCGGCTCAATTCCATACAACCCTAGTCGTAGCCAGTCCAAACAAGGAAAGCTTGGTTGTTGAAGCAGACTGGCCAGGCTACATTAACTTTGAACCTAAGGGTGAAAATGGATTTGGTTACGATCCCCTCTTCCTTGTAAGAGAGACAGGAAAGTCCTCAGCTGAATTAACCCTTGAAGAAAAAAATAGTCAATCTCACCGTGCCTTAGCCGTTAAGAAACTTTTGGAGGTATTTCCATCATGGCAAAGCAAACCATCATTGTAATGAGCGATTCCCATGGCGATAGCTTGATTGTGGAAGAAATCCGTGATCGCTATGTGGGCAAAGTTGACGCCGTTTTTCATAATGGCGATTCTGAACTGCGTCCAGATTCTCCACTTTGGGAGGGCATCCGTGTAGTTAAAGGGAACATGGACTTCTACGCTGGCTATCCAGAACGTTTGGTGACTGAGCTTGGTTCGACCAAGATTATCCAAACTCATGGACACTTGTTTGACATTAATTTCAACTTTCAAAAGTTGGACTACTGGGCTCAGGAGGAAGAGGCTGATATCTGCCTCTATGGTCACTTGCATGTGCCAAGTGCTTGGATGGAAGGCAAAACCCTCTTTCTAAATCCAGGTTCCATCAGTCAACCGCGTGGTACTATCAGAGAATGTCTCTATGCTCGTGTGGAGATTGATGACAGTTATTTCAAAGTGGACTTTTTGACACGAGACCATGAGGTGTATCCAGGCTTGTCCAAGGAGTTTAGCCGATGATTGCCAAGGAGTTTGAGACTTTCTTATTGGGGCAAGAGGAAACTTTTTTGACCCCTGCTGAAAATCTAGCTGTGTTGATTGATACCCACAATGCAGATCACGCTACCCTCTTGCTCAGTCAGATGACCTATACCCGTGTTCCTGTTGTGACAGATGAAAAACAGTTTGTTGGGACGATTGGGCTCAGAGATATTATGGCTTATCAGATGGAGCATGATTTGAGTCAAGAAATCATGGCAGATACGGATATCGTTCATATGACGAGAACGGACGTAGCGGTCGTCTCGCCTGATTTTACCATTACGGAGGTCTTGCACAAGCTGGTAGATGAGTCCTTCTTACCGGTTGTGGATGCGTCTGGTATTTTCCAAGGAATTATCACGCGCAAGTCTATCCTCAAGGCAGTCAATGCCCTCTTGCATGACTTTAGTAAGGAATATGAGATTCGATGCCGATGAGAGATAGGATTTCAGATTTCTTAGAGGAAAAGCAGGTCTTGTCTGCCAATTCCAAGCAGTCTTATAAGTATGATTTGGAACAGTTTGTAGATTTGGTAGGCGAGCGGATTTCTGAGACCAGTCTCAAGATTTACCAAGCTCAGCTAGCCAATCTAAAAATCAGCGCCCAGAAGCGAAAGATTTCGGCCTGTAACCAATTTCTCTACTTTCTCTATCAAAAAGGAGAGGTGGACAACTTTTATCGCTTGGAATTAGCCAAACAAGCTGAAAAGAAGACCGAAAAACCAGAAATTCTAGACTTAGCCTCTTTTTGGCAAGAAAGTGACTATCCAGAGGGTCGCTTGCTAGCGCTCTTAATTCTAGAAATGGGGCTCTTGCCGAGTGAGATTTTAGCTCTCAAGGTTGAGGATATCAATCTGGATTTTCAGGTGTTGCGAATCAAGAAGGCTTCCCAACAGAGGATTGTCACCATTCCCACGACCTTGCTTTCAGAATTGGAACCCTTGATGGGCCAGACCTATCTCTTTGAAAGGGGAGGGAAAGCCTATTCTCGTCAGTGGGCCTTTCGTCAGCTAGAAGCTTTTGTCAAGGAGAAAGGTTTCTCAACCTTATCCGCTCAAGCCTTGCGGGAACAGTTCATTCTACGACAAATTGAAAACAAGGTTGATTTGTACGAAATTGCAAAAAAATTAGGATTAAAAACAGTCCTGACCTTAGAAAAATATAGATAATGGATATTAAATTAAAAGATTTTGAAGGGCCCCTGGACTTGCTCTTGCACCTGGTTTCGAAGTACCAGATGGATATCTACGATGTGCCTATTACGGAGGTCATCGAACAGTATCTAGCCTATGTCTCAACTCTGCAGGCTATGCGTTTGGAAGTGACGGGTGAGTACATGGTTATGGCCAGTCAGCTCATGCTGATCAAGAGCCGCAAGCTTCTTCCAAAGGTAGCAGAAGTGACAAACTTGGAGGATGACCTAGAGCAGGATCTTCTCTCCCAAATCGAAGAATACCGCAAATTCAAGCTCTTGGGTGAACACTTGGAAGCCAAGCACCAAGAACGGGCCCAGCACTATTCCAAAGCGCCGACAGAATTGATTTACGAAGATGCGGAGCTTGTGCATGACAAGACGACCATTGACCTCTTTTTGGCTTTTTCAAATATCCTAGCCAAGAAAAAAGAGGAGTTTGAACAGAATCATACGACTATCCTGCGGGATGAGTATAAGATTGAGGACATGATGGTTATCGTGAAAGAGTCCTTGGCTGGACGAGATCAATTGCGCTTGCAGGATTTGTTCAAGGAAGCCCAGAATGTCCAAGAGGTTATCACCCTCTTTTTGGCAACCCTAGAGTTAATCAAAACCCAGGAGCTGATTCTTGTGCAAGAGGAGAGTTTCGGAGATATCTATCTCATGGAAAAGAAGGAAGAAAGTCAAGTGGCCCAAAGCTAGACTTGATAGAGAGGAAAGATGAGTACTTTAGCAAAAATAGAAGCGCTCTTGTTTGTAGCGGGTGAAGATGGGATTAGAGTCCGCCAGTTAGCTGAACTCCTCTCTCTGCCACCGACAGGCATCCAACAGAGTTTAGAAAAATTAGCCCAGAAGTATGAAAAGGACCCAGATTCCAGTTTGGCTCTGATTGAGACAGGGGGAGCTTATAGATTGGTGACCAAGCCTCAATTTGTAGAGATTTTGAAGGAATACTCTAAGGCACCTATCAACCAGAGCTTGTCTCGGGCAGCTCTTGAGACCTTGTCCATCATTGCCTACAAACAGCCTATCACACGAATAGAAATTGATGCCATCCGTGGGGTCAACTCGAGTGGGGCCTTGGCAAAGTTGCAGGCTTTTGACCTGATAAAGGAAGACGGGAAAAAAGAAGTGTTGGGGCGCCCCAACCTCTATGTGACTACAGATTATTTCCTAGATTACATGGGGATAAACCATTTAGAAGAATTACCAGTGATTGATGAGCTTGAGATTCAAGCCCAAGAAAGCCAATTATTTGGTGAAAGGATAGAAGAAGATGAGAATCAATAAGTATATTGCCCACGCAGGTGTGGCCAGTAGGAGAAAAGCAGAAGAGCTGATCAAGCAAGGTTTGGTGACGGTCAACGGCCAGGTGGTACGTGAACTAGCAACGACCATCAAGTCTGGTGACAAGGTCGAAGTTGAAGGTCAGCCTATCTACAACGAAGAAAAGGTCTATTATCTACTTAACAAACCACGCGGTGTCATTTCCAGTGTGACAGATGACAAGGGCCGCAAGACGGTTGTCGACCTCTTGCCCAACGTGAAAGAGCGCATCTACCCTGTAGGTCGTTTGGACTGGGATACATCAGGAGTCTTGATTTTGACCAATGATGGAGACTTTACGGATGAGATGATTCACCCCCGTAATGAAATTGATAAGGTCTATGTCGCGCGTGTTAAAGGTGTGGCCAATAAGGACAATCTCCGCCCCTTGACCCGTGGACTTGAGATTGATGGCAAGAAAACCAAGCCAGCTGTTTATGAAATTCTCAAAGTGGACCCAGTTAAAAATCGCTCTGTGGTGCAGTTGACTATCCATGAAGGGCGTAACCATCAGGTTAAAAAAATGTTTGAAGCTGTTGGTCTTCAAGTGGACAAGTTGTCGCGTACACGTTTTGGGCACCTAGACTTGACAGGCCTTCGTCCAGGTGAATCCCGTCGTCTGAATAAAAAAGAAATCAGCCAACTACACACCATGGCTGTAACCAAGAAATAATGAGACGAATCTTAATAGCGCCAGTACGCTTTTACCAACGTTTTATCTCGCCAGCCTTTCCACCCTCTTGTCGCTTTGAGCCGACTTGTTCCAACTATATGATTGAGGCTATTGAAAAACATGGCTTTAAGGGTGTCTTGATGGGTTTGGCTCGGATTTTACGTTGCCATCCCTGGTCGAAAACAGGTAATGACCCCGTCCCAGACCACTTTTCCCTCAAACGGAATCAAGAAGAAAAATGAGGCTGGGTAAAAATATTTTAGTGAAATGATAAAAACGCATCCTATCAGGTTTGAGTGAGCTTGATAGGATGCGTTTTATCATGTAAAGATGTGATTGAGTTTAAAGTAGCTTATTTCAAGGCTTTTTGTGCGTCTTCAATCATAAGTTTGGTTGATTCAAGTCCGCCTCCGCTTAGATACCAGAGGTCTGGTGTTAGTTGGATAATCTTGCCATTTTTAGCAGCAGGAGTTTCAGCGATAAGGGCATTTTCTAGGACACCGTCGTTGCTAGAGTTGTCCCCACCGATGGCAAGGGTACGGTTGATGACAAAGAGGATGTCAGGATTGATTTCTTTGACACTTTCAAAGCTGACTTCTTGTCCGTGGCGAGAATCTTCAAATTGAGTATCAGTTGGCTTGAATTTCAAGGTTTGGTACAAGAAAGAGAAACGAGATTGGGCACCAAAGGCAGCCATTTTTCCTTCGTTGAGGAGGATGGCAAGGGCTTTTTTGTCAGAGCTTTCATTTTTAGTAGCGACTTCTTGGATGTTCTTGTCTAGCTTGGCCAATTCTTCCTTGGCTTTCTGTGTACCAGTTTCACCGAAGGCGCTTGCTAGGGATTCGATATTAGTCTTGGTAGAAGTCCAGTAGTCATCTTTGCCTGCTTGGAAGAGAACAGTCGGAGCGATTTCGTTGAACTTATCTACGAATTTTTGGGTACGTGGTGAAGCGATAATTAGGTCTGGTTCAAGAGCAGCAAGGGCTTCTAGGTCTGGCTCAACCATAGAACCAACATTTTTAACTTTTCCAGCTAGGTCTTTTAGATAAGTCGGAACAGTTTTTGTAGGCATTCCGACGATATTCTTTTCAAAACCTAAAGCGCGAATAGTATCCGCAGCACCGAGGTCAAAGGTCACAATCTTTTCAGGGACTTTTGAAAGTGTGACTACACCTAGTGAATTTTTAATGGTTACCTCTGTTGGAGCAGAGCTACTTGACTCCGTCTTACTAGTGCTTGAGTTTGTACTACATGCACCAAGTAGGAGCAAGAAACTGGCTATTAGGGCAGTGAGGTAAAGTTTAAGGGATGTTTTCATGATTTCTCCTTTTTAAAATGTGATAACGATTTAGGGAGTCTCTAGGTTTTATTGACTAAGAGACTGAAGGTTCTCTAACTTGAGCTTCTATGTTACTAGCTATAGATACAGATCTTTTTGCCATTGATATCCGCCAGTGTGATGGGAATCTCGTAAAGTTGACTGAGCAGGTCAGCCTGCATGATTTGATTTGTTCTTCCCTTGCTAAAGACATGACCGTCCTTGAAGGCGACAATTTCATCTGCATACTGGCTGGCCATGTTGATATCGTGGAGGACGATGATAATGGTCTTTCCGAGTTCCTCCACCAGTCGCTTGAGAATCTGCATCATGCTGACGCTTTGCTTGATATCGAGATTGTTGAGCGGTTCGTCTAGTAAGATAAAATCCGTATCCTGGGCTAGGATCATAGCGATAGAGACACGTTGCAGCTGGCCTCCAGACAGGCTATCGATGTAGCGGTCTTTTAAGTTGGTCAGTTCCAGATAGTCCAGAGTTTCTCGGATTTTTTCCCAGTCTTCTGCTCTCAGTCGACCACGGCTGTAGGGAAAACGTCCAAAACTGACTAATTCTTCAACAGTCAATTTGGCTTGGTAATTGATTTTCTGCTTTAGAATGGTTAGCTCTTTGGCTAGTTCTTGGGAATTCCAACTCTCGATTTCACGACCTTTGATACTGAGTATTCCCTGATCCTTCTTGGTCAGTCTGCTCATAATGGAGAGGAGAGTTGATTTTCCAGCACCATTTGGACCAATAAAGGCTGTCAGTTTCTGAGGACTGACTTCAAGCGTAATACCTTGCAAAATATCCTGTTTTTGAATGGATTTGTCAATGTTTTCCAGTTTCACTGACGCGCCCTCCTGTATAGTAAGATAAAGAATAAGAGACCACCTACGCTCTCGATGATCATGCTGATGCGAATTTCCAGTGCAAAGACTCGTTCAATCAGGGCCTGCCCCAAGGTCAAGCTAATAAATCCAACCAGAATGGCTACGATAAAGAGTAACTTGTGCCGATAGTCTTTGACAATCAGGTAGGTGAGGTTGGACAGCATAAAGCCGAAGAAAGCCATAGGACCTACCAAGGCGGTGGCTGTTGAAGTCAAAAGCACGATGCCCCAGAGGAGTTCTCTCTGTTCTTTTTCCACATTGAGCCCCAATATTTGAGCCGTTTCTCTTTGCAGGTGCAAGACATCCAGAATGACTGCTTTCCGAAAGAAAAAGATGGTCAAAGCAAGGATAATCAGAGAACCAATGGCTAGGATGGAAGTGTTGAGATGCTGAAAGGAGGCAAAGAGACTGTTCTGCAGTTTATCGTATTCATTTGGATCCATCAAGACCTGAAGGAAGGTACTGATATTTCGAAAGAGACTTCCGAGTGCTAGACAGATTAGCAGGATGAAGACCAAATCTTGCTTCATCAGTGTCTTCAAGTAGCCTTGTAAGGCAAGAAAGAAGAGGGATTGAAGCAGAAACAAAACTAGGAATTCTAAAATAGGGGACTTGCCAAGTTGAAGAAACTTGCTTTCAAAAACCAGTAGTAGAGTTTGCAGTAGGACGTAGAAGGATTCGATTCCTAAAATACTTGGCGTCAGGAAACGATTTTCCGTCAGGGTTTGAAAACTAATGGTCGAAATCCCAGTCGCGATAGCTACCAAGAGATAAACAATGATCTTTTGGGAACGCAACTTCCAAGCAAAGACAGATAGGTGAGTAATGGGCCAAAAATAGAGGAGACAAGCTCCGATGGCCAGAATAATGAGAAGACCGAAGAGTTTGGTATGTTTGCTTTTAAACTGCATCTTTTCGTCCCCCTCTCCAGAGAAGTAGGATAAAGACGAGGCTACCAATGATTCCTAGTAGAAGACTGACAGACAGCTCATAGGGCCGAATCAGAACTCGGGATAGGATGTCGCAGGCTAGGACCAGATTGGCACCGACTAGTGCGACCATGAGTTTGGTCTGGCTTAGATTATCTCCATAGCGCTTGCGAACAAGATTGGGGACAATAACTCCGAGAAATGGCAAGCCACCCACGGTAATCATGGTGACACTAGTCGTTAGTGCCACCAGAAAGAGGGCCAGTTTTTCAAGTAGGGAGTAAGAAATCCCCAAACTCTCACTGGTTTCCTTGCCCAGATTCATGATGGTAAAGGTTTGGGATAATTTCCAAACGGCTATCAGGATGATGAGGCCTAAGAAAAGCCACTCATACTGATGGGTCTGAATCATGGAGAAGGAGCCCTGGGTCCAAGCTGTCATACTCTGAACCAGATTGAAACGGTAGGCGATAACTTCTGTCACAGAACCGATAATCCCGCTATAGATGATCCCAATCAGAGGTAACATCCACCTTTCCTTTATAGTAAAAATGGTCATAAAGGCTAGGAAGAAGAGGGTGAATACGATGGATGAAACAAAAGCGAAGAGCATCTTTTGGGTCAGACTAGCCGACGGAAAGACAAAGAGGCTCAATACCATTCCCAGTTTGGCAGCTTCAGTCGTTCCAACTGTGCTTGGAGCAGCAAACTGATTTTGAGTGATAGTCTGCATGAGAAGTCCTGCCATACTCATACTAGAGGCCGTCAGGAGAATACTGATGGTTCTTGGGAGACGGGATTCTTGAAGGAGAAGCCAAGTTTCATGATCCAGTGCAAAGAGCTTTCCCCATGAAAAATCACTGGTTCCAATGCTAATAGAGAGAAAGACTAGGAGTAGAAGTAAGCCAATTAAATAATGAGAAAGTTTCATACCCCATCCTTTCATGTAGATTTGGTACCGAAAGATACCTGCGGATATTACTGTAACATGATTTATTTAATCTGTCAATAAATTTTCTGACAATTTAATGAATAAAACAAGGAGAGAGCGCCAAGGCTTTCTCCTTTGTTATCCTATTCCAAAATGTTTTTGCCTTCTTTAACACGCCAACGATAATCTGATAAAATAATATCTTCGAGGGAGTAGCTAGCCTGCCAATCAAGATATTTTTTAGCTTTTGATGCGTCTGCTAGGACGCTAGCTGGGTCACCAGCACGACGAGCAACAATTTCGTGTGGTATTTTTTGATTCAGTAATTCTTCAGCAGTTTTAAAGATTTCTTTGACGGTATAGCCTTTTTCAGTTCCTAAGTTAAAGATTTGAGAAGAACTGTCTTCTTGAAATAGGTAGTTCATTCCTTTAACATGAGCCTGTGCAAGGTCCAAGACATGAATGTAATCTCGAATACATGAACCATCACGTGTATCATAGTCATCTCCAAATATTTTCAGGCTATCATTTTGTCCCAATGCGGTCTTGTTGATGTTGGGAATGATATGAGTTGGATTTTTCACTCGCAGACCGTTTGAAGCATCCATTTCAGCTCCAGCAACATTAAAGTAACGGAAAATGACATATTTCCAGTCGTAGCGATTGGCCATCCAGTAAATCATTCGTTCACCCATCAGTTTTGTCTCTGCATAAGGATTGACAGGGTCGAGCAGGGTATCTTCAGTTGCTGGCTTGTCAATACAGTTATTACCATAGAGGGAAGCAGTCGAAGAGAACATGATTTTTTGAATGCCAACTTCAGATAAGACTTTGAGAACTTGGTTCATACCCGCAACATTGGCAGTGAAGTATTTACTTGGATTTTCAATACTTTCGCTCACAACAATCTCACCTGCACAATGCAGAACAGCATCAATCTGATTTTCTTCTAAGTAAGCTTTTAGAGCACTAGAATCATAAACATCCAGTTGTTTAAAGCTAGCACGACTATCTACAGCTGAACGATTTCCTGTAGAAAGATTATCTAAGACATGCACCTTGTAGCCAGCATTTAAAAGAGCTTTAACGGTATGGGAGCCAATGTACCCAGCCCCACCTGTAACAAGAATTGTTTTGGTCATGATTTTTTTCCTTTTTCTAGTTTTGTACTATTTTAAAGAAAGAAGAAAGGAAAGTCAACTATTTTCTGTAAATTTCATGAAAAAATTGAACGATTTTGGAATTAAATTGTTTTTTGTTTGGAAATAAAGTTTCGAGTTAATCTTGGAATGTTTCTTGGATTTTATATCACATGCAAGAAAATACAAGCTTTTTCTAAGATACAGTAAGACTAAGATACTAATTTAGAAATCCACCTTCCCGCTATCCTTCTCCTATAAAAAGTGGTAAAATGGATGAAAGAAAGAAGGAACTGAAATGACAACATTATTTTCAAAAATCAAAGAAGTAACAGAACTTGCTGCTATCTCAGGTCATGAAGCGCCTGTCCGTGCCTATCTTCGTGAAAAGTTGACACCACACGTGGATGAAGTAGTGACAGATGGCTTGGGTGGTATTTTCGGAATTAAACATTCAGAAGCTGCGGATGCACCGCGCGTCTTGGTCGCTTCTCATATGGATGAAGTTGGTTTTATGGTCAGCGAAATCAAGCCAGATGGTACCTTACGTGTGGTAGAAATTGGTGGTTGGAATCCTATGGTGGTTAGTAGCCAACGTTTTAAACTCTTGACTCGTGACGGTCGTGAAATTCCTGTGATTTCAGGTTCTGTTCCACCACATTTGACTCGCGGTAAGGGCGGTCCAACTATGCCTGCTATTGCAGATATCGTCTTTGATGGCGGTTTTGCGGATAAGGCTGAGGCAGAAAGCTTTGGCATCCGTCCTGGCGACACCATCGTACCAGATAGTTCTGCAATCTTGACGGCCAATGAGAAAAATATTATCTCAAAAGCTTGGGACAACCGCTACGGTGTTCTTATGGTTAGCGAGTTGGCGGAAGCTCTGTCAGGTCAAAAACTTGGCAATGAACTCTATCTTGGCTCTAACGTCCAAGAAGAGGTTGGTCTCCGTGGTGCTCATACTTCTACAACTAAATTTGACCCAGAAGTTTTCCTAGCAGTTGACTGCTCACCTGCTGGCGATGTCTATGGAGGTCAAGGTAAGATTGGGGATGGAACCTTGATTCGCTTCTATGATCCAGGTCATTTGCTTCTCCCAGATATGAAGGACTTCCTTTTGACAACAGCTGAAGAAGCTGGAATCAAGTACCAATACTACTGTGGTAAAGGCGGAACAGACGCTGGCGCAGCTCATCTGAAAAATGGTGGTGTCCCATCTACAACAATCGGTGTTTGCGCTCGTTATATCCATTCTCATCAAACCCTCTACGCTATGGATGACTTCCTAGAAGCTCAAGCTTTCTTGCAAGCCTTGGTGAAAAAATTGGATCGTTCAACAGTTGATTTGATTAAACATTATTAAACTTAAGGAGGTGGTAGGGATGGTAGAACCAAACCTAGAAAGCCTTATAAAAGATCTTTACAATCATGCTCGACATGATTTGAGTGAAGATTTAGTTGCTGCTCTCCTAGAGACTGCTAAAAAACTGCCTACTACAAATGAGCAATTGTTGGCAGTTCGTCTCTCAGGCCTGGTCAATCGTGAATTGCTCCTAAATCCCAAACATCCGGCACCTGAGTTGCTCAACTTGGCTCGCTTTATCAAAAGAGAAGAAGCTAAGTACAGAGGAACCGCGGCTTCTGCGATTATGTATGGGGAGCTCTTTAAAATGCTTTGATTCCATTGTGAATCAAAGCATTTTTCTATATGATAGAGAAAAGCAATTCTTGATAAGGAGAAGAAAAAGCCATCCCATTTAGGATAGCTTCTTGGTTCTTAGATTTGTTCAGCAATGACCTTTTCAGCTAGATTCATAGCGTGGTCTGACACACGAGTGTAGTGGGAAATAATGTCGATAAAGTTGACCCCAGCTTGTGTTGAACACTCACCCTTGTTGAGGCGTTTGATGTGAGTCTTTCTAAGAACACGTTCCATATTGTTGATTTCTTTATGGCGTTCAATCAGACTTTGAGCTTTTTCAATATCATTGTTTTCCACGCTATCAAGGGCATCCTTGATAAAGTCAGTGGTTTTTTGATAGATATCGGCTAATTCCTGCAAAGCAGCTTCAGAGAACTCAACATTTTTACGTTGAAGATAGTCAGTCAGGTTAATTAGCGCTTCTGCGTGGTCCCCAATCCGTTCCAAATCGCGGGATGAATCCAGGATGTTGGTCAGCACTTCACTTTCTTTCTGGCTAAGGGCTTCACTTGAAAGAGTAATAAGGTAACGAGTCAATTTTTCATCAATGGTATTGATGGCTTCCTCTGTCTTGTGGCCTTTTTCAGCAACCTTTTCATTGAGGTCAATGATGTAGTTGTATGAAAGGTCAAAGGCTTTAGAAGCATAATTTCCTAAGTGAAGGAGTTCTTTTTTCGCATTTCCGAGAGCGATTGATGGAGCTTGTTTAATCAAATGCTCATCAAGATAAAGTGGCTCGTACTTGACAACTTCATCTTCACCGGGGATGAGCTTGGTTACAAAGTAGGCCAAGGCTCCGATGAATGGAAATTGTACAATGGTGTTACTTACGTTAAAGGCACCGTGAGAGAAGGCAATGGTCATCTCAGGTGAGAGGTGAAGGAGTGTCTGGAAGTACTCAATCATAGACGTAAATGGACCTAATAAGATTAAGCAAAGAATAGTTCCTAAAACGTTAAAGGTAACGTGGGTTGCAGCAACGCGTTTCGCAGAGACATTGGCTCCAGCTGCCGCGATGATAACTGTTAGGGTTGTCCCGATATTATCCCCGAAGAGAACTGGTAGCGAACCTTTAAGGTCAAGGAATCCACCTGCATAGAGACCTTGCAAAATCCCGATTGTCGCAGAAGAAGCTTGGATGAGGACGGTAATCACTGCACCGGCAAAAACTCCCAACACAGGATTTTGTCCCAAGGTTACCATGTATTCCTTGAATTGTGGTAAATCTTTAAGAGGGCTCATACCGGCACTGATGAGGTTGAGGGCGTAGAAGATTCCCCCTACACCAAACAGGATGCGCCCGATATTGTTTGCTGTTCTGTTTTTGGTAAAGAAGAGGAACATGGTTCCAAGGAAAATCAAGGGTAAAGCATACTCACCAAGCTTGAAACCGATGATAAAGGAAGTAACTGTGGTTCCGATGTTGGCTCCCATGATGATTCCGATAGCCTGTCTAAGAGTTAGAAGACTAGCGCTGACCAGTCCAACCGTGATAACTGTAACTCCTGTACTTGACTGAATCAGGGCAGTCACGACAATTCCGACTAGAACACCTAAAAAGGGATTGCTAGTGTACTTGTCAATGTAAAAACGAAGGCGATCTCCAGCAGCTTGTTGCAAACCGTCTCCCATGGTCTTGATACTATATAAGAATAGTCCCAGACCACCTAAAAAGTGAAATAAAATTTCCTGCCAATTAATGGACATTTCTTTTTCCTCCGAAAAATAATAACGGAATTTCTCCTATTCTATTTTAAAGGATAAAAGTAAATCTAACAAGTGTTAAGCTAAGATTTTAGAAAGAAAATTCGTGAGAAAAAGTAAAAATAATACACTCTAACATGGCATGAAGATTAAATATCGAAAAATCTTGTGAAATCTTTCCTTATATTTCCAAAGTGTGATATAATAGTTTCGAATAAAATAAATAAAGGGGTTTTTGTAACATGGCAAAACTTACTGTTAAAGACGTTGACTTGAAAGGTAAAAAAGTCCTCGTTCGTGTTGACTTCAACGTACCTGTAAAAGATGGCGTGATTACCAACGACAACCGTATCACTGCAGCTCTTCCAACTATCAAGTACATCCTTGAACAAGGTGGACGTGCTATCCTCTTCTCTCACCTTGGCCGTGTAAAAGAAGAAGCAGACAAAGCTGGTAAATCACTTGCTCCTGTAGCTGCTGACTTGGCAGCTAAATTGGGTCAAGACGTTGCTTTCCTTCCAGGTGTCACTCGTGGTGCTGAATTGGAAGCAGCGATCAACGCTCTTGAAGATGGACAAGTTCTCTTGGTTGAAAACACTCGTTACGAAGATGTTGACGGCAAGAAAGAATCTAAAAACGATCCTGAACTTGGTAAATATTGGGCATCACTTGGAGATGGTATCTTCGTAAACGATGCATTCGGTACAGCTCACCGTGCACACGCATCTAACGTTGGTATCTCAGCAAACGTTGAAAAAGCAGTTGCTGGTTTCCTTCTTGAAAACGAAATTGCCTACATCCAAGAAGCAGTTGAAACTCCAGAACGTCCATTTGTGGCTATCCTTGGTGGTTCAAAAGTTTCAGACAAGATCGGTGTTATCGAAAACTTGCTTGAAAAAGCTGATAAAGTCCTTATCGGTGGTGGTATGACTTACACATTCTACAAAGCACAAGGTATCGAAATCGGTAACTCACTTGTAGAAGAAGACAAATTGGATGTCGCTAAAGCTCTTCTTGAAAAAGCTAACGGTAAATTGATCTTGCCAGTTGACTCAAAAGAAGCTAATGCATTTGCTGGCTACACTGAAGTGCGTGACACTGAAGGTGAAGCAGTTTCTGAAGGCTTCCTTGGTCTTGACATCGGTCCAAAATCTATCGCTAAATTTGACGAAGCTTTGACTGGTGCCAAAACTGTTGTATGGAACGGACCTATGGGTGTATTTGAAAACCCAGACTTCCAAGCTGGTACAATTGGTGTGATGGACGCTATCGTGAAACAACCAGGCGTTAAATCAATCATTGGTGGTGGTGACTCAGCTGCCGCAGCGATCAACCTTGGCCGTGCAGACAAGTTCTCATGGATCTCTACTGGTGGTGGGGCATCAATGGAACTTCTTGAAGGTAAAGTTCTTCCAGGACTTGCAGCCTTGACAGAAAAATAAGATTTTATAAATGAATCAAAGAAGAGAGGGATGAAAGTTCCTCTTTTCTTTTGCTTAAAATAAAAACGCTTCCTCTTAACTATTCCTCATAAAATCACCCAAATTATGATAAAATGGAAATAGAAAGTTGAGATTATGAGTTATTTTAAAAAATATAAATTCGATAAATCCCAGTTCAAACTTGGTATGCGAACTTTTAAAACAGGTATTGCTGTTTTTCTAGTTCTCTTAATTTTTGGCTTTTTTGGCTGGAAAGGTCTTCAAATCGGTGCTTTGACAGCCGTTTTTAGCTTGAGGGAGAGCTTTGATAAGAGTGTTCATTTTGGGACTTCGCGTATTCTAGGCAATAGTATCGGTGGCCTCTATGCCCTGGTCTTCTTCCTATTAAATGGCTTTTTCCATGAAGCTTTTTGGGTAACTTTAGTAGTTGTTCCAATCTGCACCATGTTAACCATTATGACAAATGTAGCCATGAATAACAAAGCAGGTGTCATAGGTGGTGTAGCAGCTATGTTAATCATTACCTTATCAATTCCGAGTGGAGAAACAATTTTGTACGTATTTGCGCGTGTATCAGAAACGTTCATGGGAGTTTTTGTCGCAATTCTCGTAAATTACGATATTGACCGTATTCGACTCTTTTTAGAGAAAAAAGAAAAATAATGTTACATTTTATAACATTATCAATTGACGTTTGTCTTTTTTTAGACTATAATAGACAGAAAGAAGGAAATTGTAAATGAAGGAAAAAGAATTTCGCCGAAACATGGCTGTTTTTCCTATTGGCAGTGTTATGAAGTTGACTGATCTATCGGCTCGTCAGATTCGTTATTATGAAGATCAAGAGTTGATTAAACCTGATCGAAATGAAGGGAATCGTCGCATGTATTCCTTGAATGACATGGATCGTCTGCTTGAAATCAAAGATTATATCTCAGAAGGTTATAATATCGCTGCTATTAAGAAAAAATATGCTGAACGTGAAGCGAAGTCCAAGAAAGTGGTGAGTCAGACTGAGGTGCGTCGTGCACTTCACAATGAACTTCTCCAACAGGGGCGTTTTGCTTCAGTACGATCACCTTTTGGTCGCGGTTAGACAACCGCAAGTAGTCATAGATTAAGGAGAAAACTCATGCCAATCAAAGCTGCAGATATTCGTCGTGAAGTCAAGGAAAAAAATGTTACCTTTATCCGTCTCATGTTCTCAGATATTTTGGGAACCATGAAAAACGTCGAAATTCCTGCTACAGATGAACAATTAGATAAGGTCTTGTCAAATAAGGCTATGTTTGATGGATCTTCTATTGAAGGTTTTGTACGTATCAATGAGTCAGATATGTACTTGTACCCAGACTTGGATACATGGACAGTCTTCCCGTGGGGAGATGAAAATGGAAGTGTTGCAGGTTTGATCTGTGATGTCTACACAACAGAAGGTGAACCATTTGCAGGTGACCCTCGTGGCAATTTGAAACGTGCTCTTCGTCACATGGAAGAAGTAGGATTCAAATCCTTCAACCTTGGTCCAGAGCCAGAATTCTTCTTATTTAAACTAGATGAAAATGGTGACCCAACACTTGAAGTAAATGACAAGGGTGGCTACTTTGATTTGGCGCCTACTGACCTTGCGGACAATACACGCCGTGAGATTGTCAATGTCTTGACTAAAATGGGATTTGAAGTAGAAGCGAGTCACCATGAGGTTGCGGTTGGACAGCATGAAATTGACTTCAAGTACGATGAAGTTCTTCGAGCTTGTGATAAGATTCAAATCTTTAAACTTGTTGTTAAAACCATTGCTCGAAAACACGGACTTTACGCAACCTTTATGGCCAAACCAAAATTTGGTATTGCCGGATCAGGTATGCACTGTAATATGTCTTTGTTTGATGCAGAAGGAAATAACGCCTTCTTTGATCCAAATGATCCAAAAGGAATGCAGTTGTCAGAAACAGCCTACCATTTCCTTGGCGGTTTGATCAAGCATGCTTACAACTATACTGCTATCATGAACCCAACAGTTAACTCATACAAACGTTTGGTTCCAGGTTATGAAGCGCCTGTTTACATTGCTTGGGCTGGTCGTAACCGTTCGCCACTTGTGCGCGTACCTGCTTCACGTGGTATGGGAACTCGTCTTGAGTTGCGTTCAGTGGATCCAATGGCAAACCCGTATATCGCTATGGCGGTTCTGTTGGAAGTTGGTTTGCATGGTATTGAAAATAAAATCGAAGCACCAGCTCCTATCGAAGAAAATATCTATATCATGACAGCAGAAGAGCGCAAGGAAGCTGGTATTACAGACCTTCCATCAACCCTTCACAACGCTTTGAAAGCTCTGACTGAAGATGAAGTTGTCAGAGCGGCTCTTGGAGAACATATCTATACTAGTTTCCTTGAAGCCAAACGAATCGAATGGGCAAGTTATGCAACCTTCGTTTCACAATGGGAAATTGATAATTATTTAGACCTTTACTAATACTAATATAGAAGAAAGATTGCCTGAGGGTGGTCTTTTTTTCTTGTATTTTATATCGAGGTGTGATATATTTTATATAACGAAGTGCGATATATCGAACTTGATAGGAGGTGAATGCAAATGGAATTGACGGATAAGATTCGTCGAGTTTATCTTCCAATGACAGAAACGGGTTTTTATATCTTGTTCTGTTTGCAAAAGGAGCGTCATGGTTATAGTATTACGCAAAAGGTCAAGGAGATGACAGATTCGCAAGTATCGATTAGTCCTGGAACCATGTATGGAACCTTGTCAAAAATGGAAAAGGATGGTTTGATTTCCTTTGTCCGAGAAGAGGAGAAGCGTAAAATCTATCAGATCACAGACTTGGGACGCAAAGTCTTAGAGATTGAATTGAAACGTATTGAACGGCTCTATAGAAACAGTCGGGAGGAAGGATGATGGAAAAGAAGGTTGTTTATAGAATTGCTACCATTGCGGATTATGAGAGGGAGGCTCTATACTTTAGAGAAATGCATGCTAAGGGATGGAAACTTAGGGAAGTAAGCTACTCTATCTTATTGTTTGCAGTTAAGTATACCTTTGAAAAGTGTCAGCCTGAGCAAGTGTCTTATCAGTTGGATTTTTACCCAATGGAAAAATCAGAGAGAGCCTCCTATTTACAACTATTTAAAGACTGTGGTTGGGAGCATATTACAGACTTTAATAGTTTTTCCTATTTTAGAAAAGCGCATTCTGAAGTTGAATCGGCTGCAGAGTTTGAAATTTATAACGATGCTACTAACAAGTTGGATATGGTTAATCGCATTTTAAGACTGCGACTAGTACCTGTTTTACTTTTGCTAGCCATACATATACCATTACTATTTATGTTGCTCGATAGGAGTAATAGGTTTGATCTATGGAAATTTCTTGTGGTTGGGCTAGATATTTTCTTGTCTTTAATCCTCTTGTTAATAGTTGCCTATATTAGCTGGAAGTTATGGCATAAAAAGAAGGAATTATCAGATTTATGATAGGGTAGGTATGCTCAAAATTGGAGGGGAAGTCATGATCAATAAAAAGCAATTTCGGATCTTCACTATTCTTGATTTGGACAAGAAGGAAGAATATTTACATGAGATGCATTTGAAAGGCTGGAGATATAGAACGAATAGTTTTGGTTTTTTCTATTTTGAACAATGTCAACCTGATGATGTCATCTACCGTATCTATGATTCTAGATTTCTTAAAAAGCATAAGCGTGAACTGCAAGATTTTAGAAATAGCGGTTGGGAATTGATAGAAAGAGATTTTTGTTCGATTCTTCGTAAACCAGCTTCTGATATACTTTCAGAGGAACGAGTTTATATGAGTAAGGAGCTCAGGTGGGAAGTTATGCGGTCTAGACTTTGTTCATGTACAGCTACTTTCTCGGGTGGTCTTGTTGTTTGTATGAGTTTATTTAAAGAAGAGCTTTCTATGTCTTTCTTTATAGTTTTTCTTTTATATGCTTTTCTGATTTCTTATCTAATCTATGGTTATTTCAGACTTAAAAAGAAATACCGAGTAGCTGGAAGGTAAAGCTCTAGGTCTTCAGACTGATTTTTAGCACTCTTGATGAAAGAGTGCTAATTTTTTGAGTTTTTGTCTTGACATTCTCTTTTAAGGGTGTATAATAGAATCATGAGTTAGCACTTGAACGTATCGAGTGCTAATGGATCAGACAGAGAGGAGTGATGAGATGGTTACAGAGCGTCAGCAGGATATTTTAAATCTGATTATTGACATCTTTACCAAAACGCACGAACCTGTCGGATCCAAAGCCTTGCAAGAGTCTATTAACTCTAGCAGTGCAACTATTCGTAATGACATGGCGGCTTTAGAAAAGCAAGGGTTACTTGAGAAGGCTCATACTTCAAGCGGTCGCATGCCAAGTGTTGCTGGTTTTCAGTACTATGTTAAACACTCACTGGATTTTGACCGATTAGCTGAAAATGAGGTATATGAGATTGTCAAAACCTTTGATCAGGAATTCTTCAAATTGGAGGATATTCTGCAAGAGGCTGCTAATCTACTGACAGACTTGAGTGGCTGTACGGTAGTGGCACTGGACGTTGAGCCGAGCAGACAACGGTTGACAGCCTTTGATATCGTGGTTTTAGGTCAACATACAGCCTTGGCAGTATTTACCCTAGACGAATCGCGAACGGTTACCAGTCAGTTTCTGATTCCAAGGAACTTCTTGCAGGAAGATTTGCTGAAACTGAAGGCAATCATTCAAGAACGTTTCCTCGGTCACACCGTTCTAGATATTCACTACAAGATTCGGACGGAGATTCCGCAGATTATCCAGCGTTATTTCACAACAACGGATAATGTTATCGATCTCTTTGAACATATCTTTAAGGAAATGTTCAACGAAAACATTGTGGTGGCGGGTAAGGTCAATCTCTTGAATTTTGCCAATCTAGCAGCCTATCAGTTCTTTGACCAACCGCAAAAGGTGGCCTTGGAGATTCGTGAGGGTCTGCATGAAGATCAGATGCAAAATGTCCGTGTTGCGGACAGTCAAGAGTCCTGTCTAGCAGACCTAGCAGTGATTAGTAGCAAGTTCCTCATTCCTTATCGGGGAGTTGGAATTCTAGCCATTATCGGTCCAGTCAATCTGGATTACCAGCAGCTAATCAACCAAGTCAATGTGGTCAACCGTGTTTTGACCATGAAGTTGACAGATTTTTACCGCTACCTCAGCAGTAATCATTACGAAGTACATTAAGATTGAAATCATTAAAGGAGGCGAAAATGGCCCAAGATATAAAAAATGAAGAAGTAGAAGAAGTTCAAGAAGAGGAAGTTGTGGAAACGGTAGAAGAAACAACTCCTGAGAAGTCTGAGTTGGACTTGGCAAATGAACGTGCAGATGAGTTCGAAAACAAATACCTTCGTGCTCATGCAGAAATGCAAAATATCCAACGCCGTGCCAATGAAGAGCGTCAAAACTTGCAACGTTATCGTAGCCAGGACTTGGCAAAAGCAATCTTACCATCGCTCGACAACCTTGAGCGTGCACTAGCAGTTGAAGGTTTGACAGACGACGTTAAAAAAGGATTGGAGATGGTGCAAGAAAGCTTGATTCACGCTTTGAAAGAAGAAGGAATCGAAGAAATCGCAGCTGACGGCGAATTTGACCATAACTACCATATGGCTATCCAAACTCTCCCAGCAGACGATGAACACCCAGCAGATACCATCGCCCAAGTATTCCAAAAAGGCTACAAACTCCATGACCGCATCCTGCGCCCAGCAATGGTAGTGGTGTACAATTAGGCTAACTTGTCCGAAACGACAATAAACTATGAAAGAAAGATAAAAAAGTAGTTCAGCTTTGTAATAGTGAGCAAAGCGAACCAAAGACGATACTCTTCGCCGTGGCGTTATTAGCGCAAACTTTGAGACTTTAGGCTCAAAGTTTAGTCAAAGAGATTGACGAAGTCAAGCTCTGACGGCGTCGCCACTTAAGAAGAGTATCAAAAAGAAAAATAGAATATAAAATTTAAGGAGAAAAACACATGTCTAAAATTATCGGTATTGACTTAGGTACAACAAACTCAGCAGTTGCAGTTCTTGAAGGAACTGAAAGCAAAATCATCGCAAACCCAGAAGGAAACCGCACAACTCCATCTGTAGTATCATTCAAGAACGGAGAAATCATCGTTGGTGACGCTGCAAAACGTCAAGCAGTCACAAACCCAGATACAGTCATCTCTATCAAATCTAAAATGGGAACTTCTGAAAAAGTTTCTGCTAATGGAAAAGAATACACTCCACAAGAAATCTCAGCTATGATTCTTCAATACTTGAAAGGTTATGCTGAAGACTACCTTGGTGAGAAAGTAACCAAAGCAGTTATCACAGTTCCAGCTTACTTCAACGATGCTCAACGTCAAGCAACTAAAGACGCTGGTAAAATCGCTGGTCTTGAAGTAGAACGTATCGTCAACGAACCAACTGCAGCAGCTCTTGCTTACGGTTTGGACAAGACAGACAAAGAAGAAAAAATCTTGGTATTTGACCTTGGTGGTGGTACATTCGACGTATCTATCCTTGAATTGGGTGACGGTGTCTTCGACGTATTGTCAACTGCAGGGGACAACAAACTTGGTGGTGACGACTTTGACCAAAAAATCATCGACCACTTGGTAGCAGAATTCAAGAAAGAAAACGGCATTGACTTGTCTACTGACAAGATGGCAATGCAACGTTTGAAAGATGCAGCTGAAAAAGCGAAGAAAGACCTTTCTGGTGTGACTTCAACACAAATCAGCTTGCCGTTTATCACTGCAGGTGAGGCTGGACCTCTTCACTTGGAAATGACCTTGACTCGTGCGAAATTTGACGATTTGACTCGTGACCTTGTTGAACGTACAAAAGTTCCAGTTCGCCAAGCCCTTTCAGATGCTGGTTTAAGCTTGTCAGAAATCGACGAAGTTATCCTTGTTGGTGGTTCAACTCGTATCCCAGCCGTTGTAGAAGCTGTTAAAGCTGAAACTGGTAAAGAACCAAACAAATCAGTAAACCCTGATGAAGTTGTTGCCATGGGTGCTGCTATCCAAGGTGGTGTCATTACTGGTGATGTTAAAGACGTTGTCCTTCTTGATGTAACACCATTGTCACTTGGTATCGAAACAATGGGTGGTGTCTTCACAAAACTTATCGACCGCAACACAACAATTCCAACATCTAAATCACAAGTCTTCTCAACAGCAGCAGACAACCAACCAGCCGTTGATATCCACGTTCTTCAAGGTGAACGCCCAATGGCAGCAGATAACAAGACTCTTGGACGCTTCCAATTGACAGATATCCCAGCTGCACCTCGTGGTATCCCACAAATCGAAGTAACATTTGATATCGACAAGAACGGTATCGTGTCTGTTAAGGCCAAAGACCTTGGAACTCAAAAAGAACAAACTATTGTGATCCAATCAAACTCAGGTTTGACTGACGAAGAAATCGACCGCATGATGAAAGATGCAGAAGCAAACGCTGAAGCAGATAAGAAACGTAAGGAAGAAGTTGACCTTCGTAACGAAGTAGACCAAGCAATCTTTGCGACTGAAAAGACAATCAAGGAAACTGAAGGCAAAGGCTTCGACGCAGAACGTGACGCTGCCCAAGCTGCCCTTGATGACCTTAAGAAAGCGCAAGAAGACAATAACTTGGACGACATGAAAGCAAAACTTGAAGCATTGAACGAAAAAGCTCAAGGCCTTGCTGTTAAACTCTACGAACAAGCTGCAGCAGCGCAACAAGCTCAAGCAGGAGCAGAAGGGGCGCAAGCAACAGGAAACGCAGGCGATGACGTCGTAGACGGAGAGTTTACGGAGAAGTAAGATGAGTGTATTGGATGAAGAGTATCTAAAAAATACACGAAAAGTTTATAATGATTTTTGTAATAAAGCTGATAGTTATGAATCTGCAAAAGATTTTATAGATAATATTCCAGTAGTGTATTTGGCTAGGTATAAAGCAATTATTTTAGCTGAGCATGAAAGTTGTGTTAAAAATGATGAGGCGGTAAGGAATTTTGTTACTTCAGTATTGTTGTCAGCGCTAGTATCAGCACTAGTATCAGCAACCATACAAAAACCAGAATTTATAATATCGTTTATAATTGGCATGGTTTGGGTTGTCTGTGTTTTCCTTCTAATCTATTGGAATTTTATAGCCAATACTAAGAAGAGACAAAAATATATAAATGTTTGTGTGCTTATTGGATATTTAAAATCAAAATAAATTTGATTTAAGTTACTTCACTCATCCACAGAGGTTGCAACCCAGCCTCTGTTTTTCGATAAAATAGAGGATGTTGCGTATGAAAAAAGTACTTTGTATCATTTATCCTAATTTTTCTCTTTATGAGATAACCACTTTAACGAGTACTTTAGCTCTGTCTTTTGATATCACGATTGATTATGTCGCTTCTGAGAATTCGATGGTGGTCTCTGAGGATGGTTTGTCCTGTCAACCGACGAAAACATTGGATCAGATCCGTATAGAAGATTATTCTTGTGTGATTTTGCCAGGAGTGGTAAATATAGGTCCTGCTCTACAAGATGAGAAATTGATCTCGTTTTTGAGAAGTCTTAATGAGCAAGATATCCTAATTGCAGCCATTTCTTCAGCGCCCCTTTTATTGGCGAAAGCAGGCTTGTTGAACAACACGAAATTTACAGGTGGAATTTGGCAAAACTTCTTTGACTATTTTGAATTTCTTCCACGTGAGAATTTCCAACCGAAAGTTCTTGTCCAAGATAAACAAATCATTACGGCTATCGGTTTTGCACATCAAGAGTTTGCAAGAAAAGTGATTTTCGGTTTAGGGTTGGCAGAGAATACGGATAACTATTTTAAAGAACAGAACGAGTATGCTGAAGAGGATTTGATATTTACTCTATCAGATGAAGAGTTTAATCAAGTGAAGCAGAGTATAGAAAACAGCCTCTAAAGATTTACATGAAAATTATAGAAAGGAACAAAGGTGTTCAGGGAATTGAACACGGGTTCCCAAATTTATTACTCAATATAAAAGAAAGGAATTGAACCCGACCTAAATTCTCGGAAAAAAGATAAATCTGCCTAGGAGCATCGCTCCAGCGTCAGATTTCCTATTTTTCAGTCGAATTTTACGGTCTTGGTATCTTGTATGAACAATACTGAATTTTATGATCGTCTGGGGGTGTCAAAAAACGCTTCGGCAGACGAGATCAAAAAGGCTTATCGTAAGCTTTCGAAAAAATATCACCCAGATATCAATAAGGAGCCTGGTGCTGAGGAAAAGTACAAGGAAGTTCAGGAAGCTTATGAGACTTTGAGTGACGACCAAAAACGTGCTGCCTATGACCAATACGGTGCTGCTGGAGCCAACGGTGGCTTTGGTGGTGCAGGTGGCTTCGGTGGTTTTGAGGACATCTTCTCAAGTTTCTTTGGCGGTGGTGGTGCTTCGCGCAATCCAAACGCTCCTCGTCAGGGGGATGACCTCCAATACCGTGTGAATTTGACCTTTGAAGAAGCTATTTTTGGAGCTGAAAAAGAGGTTAAATACAATCGTGAAGCAAGCTGTAGTACATGTAATGGTTCTGGTGCTAAGCCAGGAACAAGTCCAGTCACTTGTGGACGCTGTCATGGTGCTGGTGTCATTAACGTCGATACGCAGACTCCGCTTGGTATGATGCGTCGCCAAGTAACCTGTGATGTCTGTCACGGTCGCGGAAAAGAAATCAAAGATCCATGTACAACATGTCACGGAACAGGGCATGAAAAACAAGCGCATAGCGTACATGTCAAAATTCCTGCTGGTGTGGAAACTGGTCAACAAATTCGCCTAGCTGGTCAAGGTGAAGCTGGATTTAACGGTGGACCTTATGGTGACTTGTATGTAGTGGTTTCTGTGGAAGCCAGCGACAAGTTTGAACGTGAAGGAACCACTATCTTCTACAATCTCAACCTCAACTTTGTCCAAGCAGCTCTTGGTGATACAGTTGATATCCCAACGGTTCACGGTGATGTTGAATTGGTTATCCCAGAGGGAACTCAGACTGGTAAGAAATTCCGTCTACGTGGCAAGGGAGCTCCGAGCCTTCGTGGTGGTGCAGTTGGTGACCAATACGTTACAGTTAATGTCGTAACACCGACAGGTTTGAACGACCGCCAAAAAGCAGCCTTGAAAGAATTTGCAGTGGCAGGTGACTTGAAAGTCAATCCAAAGAAAAAAGGCTTCTTTGACCATATAAAAGATGCCTTTGATGGAGAATAAACTAAAAAGAGCCGATGGGCTCTTTTTTAAGTGTAAACAAGCCATATCCCGTCAATTATACACCACAATTTAGACAACGCATTCACCATTTCATAACTAATACTCTTCGAAAATCTCTTCAAACCGCGTCAACGTCACCTTGCCGTATATATGTGACTGACTTCGTCAGTCTTATCTACAACCTCAAAACAGTGTTTTGAGCAACCTGCGGATAGTTTCCTAGTTTGCTCTTTGATTTTCATTGAGTATAAATCAAATACTTTCTCAGACTTTCCGCCGTAATGAAAACACCTGAAACCGTTTGATTTCAGGTGTTCGGAAACTTTGAGACCTAGGCTCAAAGTTTAGGTATGGAACTTCGAAGAAGGTCGCTACCGTCCGTCATTACTTAAGGAAAGTCTTAAAAAATCTATAAACTAAAAAGAGCCAATTGGCTCTTTTTACTTATCTTCCATTTCCTGTGTTTCTTTGATAACAGCTAGTCTAGTCTGGATATCTTTTTCCAAGACCTTAAACTTGTAAGTTAGGTCTTCTTGATATTCCTTGATGAGTTCTTTTTGCTGGTCAATGATTTGTAGGCTGTTTTGGATAATATCTACATCATCCTTGATAGCTTGAACGCGGTCAGTGGTATTCAAGACTTCATCTGTGATGGTTTGGCGATTTTTTGTGACCAGATAACTTCCGGCTGCAGCTCCTGCAAATAGCAGTAGATTGGATAATTTCATGGCAACTCCTTAGGCGTTTTTGATGGTTTCAGCGACTTGAGCAAGTTTGTCAAAGTCTGGTTCGTGGGCGATAAAATCAATCTTGAGGTCATCGTCCGCACTGTAGCGAGGTACGAGGTGAACGTGGGTATGAAAGACGGTTTGCCCTGCGATTTCTTCACAGTTAGCAATGATATTCATACCAGCAGCCTTGGTAGCTTTCATGACTTTTTGAGCTACTTTTGGTACTTGGGCAAAGAGTTGGCTAGCGCTAGTAGCGTCCATCTCCAAAAGATTGCGATAGTGTTCCTTTGGCACGACTAAGGTGTGTCCTGGTGTCACTTGAGAGATATCAAGAAAGGCAAGAACCTGCTCATCTTCATATACTTTTGAAGCAGGAATTTCCCCTGCGATGATTTTACAAAAAATGCAATCTGACATAAAATCTACCTCTACTGTATTGAATTTTGATATAATATAGCTACATTATACCAGATTTGGAGAAAATATGTTAGAAATTAAAAACCTGACAGGTGGCTATGTCCATGTCCCTGTCTTGAAAGATGTGTCCTTTACTGTTGAAAGTGGGCAGTTGGTCGGTTTGATTGGTCTCAACGGTGCTGGGAAATCAACGACAATCAATGAGATTATTGGTCTGTTGACGCCTTATAGTGGTTCCATCAATATCAATGGCTTGACCCTGCAAGAAGATGTAACGAACTATCGCAAGCAAATTGGCTACATTCCTGAGACGCCTAGTCTGTATGAGGAATTGACCCTCAGAGAGCATATCGAAACGGTTGCCATGGCTTATGGTATTGAGCAAAAAGTGGCTTTTGAGCGAGTGGAACCTTTGTTAAAAATGTTCCGTCTGGACCAGAAATTGGACTGGTTCCCTGTTCATTTTTCAAAAGGGATGAAGCAGAAGGTCATGATTATCTGTGCTTTTGTGGTGGATCCGAGTCTCTTTATCGTGGATGAGCCTTTCCTTGGTCTTGATCCGCTGGCTATTTCTGACTTGATTCAGCTTTTGGAAGTGGAAAAGCAAAAGGGCAAGTCCATTCTCATGAGTACCCACGTGCTGGACTCTGCGGAGAAGATGTGTGATGCCTTTGTCATTCTTCACAAGGGAGAGGTGCGTGCCAAGGGGAATCTCCTGCAACTGCGTGAAGCCTTTAATATGCCTGAGGCTAGTTTGAATGATATTTACTTGGCTCTGACCAAAGAGGGGGACCTATGAAAGACTTGTTTTTAAGGAGAAAGCAGGCTTTTCGTAAGGAGTGTGTCGGTTATCTGCGTTATGTTCTCAATGACCACTTTGTCTTATTCCTGCTTGTCTTGTTGGGCTTTCTAGCCTACCAATACAGTCAACTCTTGCAACATTTTCCTGAAAATCATTGGTCTATCCTTTTGTTTGTAGGAATCACCTCTGTTTTACTTTTTCTCTGGGGTGGAATTGCCACCTATATGGAGGCTCCAGACAAGCTCTTTCTCTTAGTCGGAGAAGAGGAAATCAAACTCCATCTTAAGCGTCAAACTGGCATTTCCCTAGTCTTTTGGCTCTTTGTCCAGACTCTTTTCTTGCTGTTATTTGCGCCCTTATTTTTAGCAATGGGCTATGGCTTGCCTGTTTTTCTGGTCTATGTGCTTTTATTGGGAGTAGGTAAATATTTCCTCTTTCGTCAAAAGGCTAGTAAATTTTTCACGGAAACTGGACTGGATTGGGACTATGTCATTTCCCAAGAAAGCAAGCGTAAGCAAGTCTTGCTTCGTTTCTTTGCTCTCTTTACGCAGGTCAAGGGAATTTCAAACAGCGTCAAACGTCGTGCCTATCTGGACTTTATCCTAAAGGCTGTCCAGAAGGTGCCTGGAAAGATTTGGCAAAATCTCTATCTGCGTTCTTATCTGCGAAATGGAGATCTCTTTGCCCTCAGTCTCCGTCTGCTCTTACTTTCATTGCTGGCGCAGGTCTTTATCGAGCAATCTTGGATTGCGACAGCAGTGGTAGTGCTGTTTAACTACCTCTTGCTCTTTCAGTTGCTGGCCCTCTATCACGCCTTTGACTACCAGTATTTGACTCAACTTTTTCCACTGGACAAGGGGCAAAAGGAAAAAGGCTTACAGACTGTAGTCCGAGGATTGACCAGTTTGGTCTTAGTAGTGGAATTAGTTGTTGGGTTGATTACCTTCCAAGAAAAACGAGCCCTTCTAGCCTTACTGGGAGCTGGTTTGGTTTTACTAGTCTTGTATTTGCCTTATCAGGTCAAACGTCAGATGCAGGACTAACATTGCCTATATGACACTAAAAAAGAAGTTGAGTTCAGTTTGTCTCAGCTTCTTTTATTTTCTACAAGATAATGGTTGGTCCGTAGAGACTCAACTTGGTCTTGACTTGGTCAAAGTGGAAGCGGTCATAGGCCCGCCAAGCGGCGCGAGTTGGAGCATCTGGATCAAGAGCGCTGAGTCCCATGAGAAGACTGGAAGTCTGGTAAAATTTTTCCAGTTCAATCAAGACTCGATTATCCACTGTTTCAGCCTTGGCTAGAAAGCCAAGAATAGAGTTTAATTGCTCCTGAAAGCGGACGTCGTCAGCGGTTGCCTGTTTGCATGCTTGATAGGCTTTGTTTAAGTCAGTAATCAAAGTCTGAGCTCTTTTGATAGGGTCTGCATCTGTCATGAGAATTCCTCCTTTAATCTGGGTGCCAGTCTTACTTCTAGCAATTGTATTTTGATACTGTCAGTTTATCACTTTTATTTCCTTTTTCGCCTTCAAATCTTTAATTGTCATTGAAATTTCCTGAATGGTACTGTTAAGATTTTATGATAAAATAGTTGTAAGCTCATCATGATGTTGTAGAAAAATAGTCCTTTTAGGAGTTTTCAAAGACTGTTTAGGATTGGGTGGACTTGTGTTAAGCTTTTTCTGTTATTCTTTTCTTATACTCAATGAAAATCAAAGAGCAAACTAGGAAGCTAGCCGCAGGCTGTACTTGAGTACGGCAAGGTGAAGCTGACGTGGTTTGAATTTGACTTTCGAAGAGTATTAGGAGGAGAATCCAATGAAACATATGATTATTCAGACACAGAAAACAGTCTATAAAGTAAACGTCGACGATATCTACTATATCCAAACACATCCAACTAAAGCCCATACCGTACAGATTGTTACAGAAGAGGCTAGTTTTAATATGGTTCAAAATTTAAGTAATCTTGAGAACCAATATGGGGAAACCTTGATGAGATGTCATCGAAATTGTTTGGTCAATCTTGATAAAGTAAAATCGATTGATTTTCAAGAAAGAATCCTTTTTCTCGGAGAAGAAGGTCAATACGCTGTCAAGTATTCCAGACGTCGCTATAGAGAAATTCGTCAAAAATGGTTGAAAGAAGGAGAGTAAGAAGATGAGAATATTTGTTTTAGAAGATGATTTTTCCCAACAGGCTAGAATTGAAACGACCATTGAGAAACTTTTGAAAGAACATCATATCACTCCCAGCTCTTTTGAGATCTTTGGCAAGCCAGACCAACTGCTGGCAGAGGTGCATGAGAAGGGGGCGCATCAGCTATTCTTTTTGGACATTGAGATTCGAAATGAGGAGATGAAGGGTCTAGAGGTGGCTAGAAAGATTCGGGATCGAGACCCCTATGCCCTGATTGTCTTTGTGACGACTCACTCGGAGTTTATGCCCCTGTCCTTTCGCTACCAAGTGTCTGCTCTGGACTACATTGATAAGGCTCTTTCAGCAGAGGAGTTTGAATCTCGGATCGAAACAGCCCTCCTCTATGCCAATGGTCAAGACAGTAAAAGTCTAGCTGAAGATTGCTTTTACTTTAAATCAAAATTTGCCCAATTCCAGTATCCTTTTAAAGAGGTTTACTATCTTGAAACGTCGCCTAGAGCCCATCGTGTTATTCTCTATACCAAGACAGACAGGCTGGAATTTACGGCGAGTTTAGAGGAGGTTTTTAAGCAGGAACCCCGTCTCTTGCATTGCCACCGCTCTTTTCTCATCAATCCTGCAAATGTGGTGCATTTGGATAAGAAAGAAAAACTCCTTTTCTTTCCCAATGGTGGAAGCTGTCTAATCGCGCGTTATAAGGTCAGGGAAGTGTCTGAGGCTATCAATAACTTACACTAAGCTAGGAGAGTTTATGAATATTGCTTGGATATTATTGCATACACTTGTTACTCATGGACTAGAAATTGTCATTTTCTTTAAGGTGGATGGAATTGGTCTCACTTTTGAGAGGATTTTTAAAGCCTTTCTTTTTAAGATACTGTTGGCCTTTGTTTTTTTAATGATTGGCTATATGGTAGGAGATAGTTTCCTATTTTATTTTATGGAACCCTTGTACGGTATAGGCTTGTCTTTCTTACTGTTAAGAGGGCTTCCTAAAAAACTTCTCTTCTTTTATGGTCTCTTTCCAATGATATTGGTGAATCTCTTTTATAGAGGTCTTTCTTATTTTGTGCTTCCATTTTTGGGACAAGGGCAAGTACATGATGATTACTCTTTGATTTGGTTGTGTATAATAATTTTCAATTTCTTCATTTCTCTAGCCTTTTTGAAATGGTTAGACTATGATTTCACTAACTTGAGAAGGGAGATTCTAGATAAAGCTTTTCAAAAGTCCCTGACTAAAATTAACTGGATAATGGGGGCTTACTATTTGGTGATACAAACTCTATCTTACCTTGAATATGAACAAGGTATTCAATCAACGACTGTTCGCCATCTCATCCTAGTCTTTTACCTGCTCTTTTTTATGGGGATTATCAAGAAATTGGATACCTATTGGAAGGACAAACTCCGTGAGAGACTGGACCAAGAGCAGGTCCTGCGCTATAGAGATATGGAGCGCTATAGTCGACATATAGAGGAACTTTACAAGGAAGTACGGAGCTTTCGCCATGACTACACCAACCTTTTGACCAGTTTACGTCTGGGCATTGAAGAGGAGGATATGGAGCAGATAAAAGAGGTCTACGATTCGGTCTTAAAGGATTCTAGTGAAAAATTGCAGGACAATAAATATGACCTGGGCCGATTAGTGAATATTCGTGATAAAGCCCTCAAAAGTCTCCTAGCAGGAAAGTTTCTAAAAGCCAGAGATAAGAAGATTATCTTTAATGTCGAAGTTCCTGAGGAGATTCAGGTCGAGGGGATGAGCCTGCTTGACTTTCTAACCATTGTGTCTATCCTTTGTGACAATGCTATTGAAGCTAGTGTAGAGGCCAGTCAACCTCATGTTTCAATCGCCTTTTTAAAAAATGGAGCACAGGAGACCTTTATTATCGAAAACTCCATCAAAGAAGAGGGCATCGATATTTCTGAAATCTTCTCCTTTGGAGTTAGTTCTAAAGGGGAGGAGAGAGGAGTTGGTCTCTATACCGTCGTGAAAATTGTGGAAAGCCATCCCAATACCAGTCTAAATACTACCTGCCAAAATCAAGTCTTTCGTCAGGTACTTACTGTGGTACATGCAGAATGATAAAAAATAAGACCGAGAGTTCTTGTTTCTCGGTCTGTATGGTTGAATAGTTAATCAAATTAGTTTTGAGTTACAGTAAATTGCTTGTATGAAATAATTTTCTCTATCATCAACTATCGGGAGAGGTTTCTAACTTTTGAAATCTAATTCTGCTATATCTACTTTTTATTTTTAGTTTTTAATAATCCTATTATAGATAGAGTTATTAAAGTTATAGACATTAAACTGCTAAAAATAAATACTTTTGATGTTAATCCAATAGAAAATAGTAATATTCCATAAAAAATATTGGATATATAATAAATCTTACTCTTCATGATTACTTGCCTCCGAATATAGATTTTTGCCGTATTACAAATGTGACAAGTTTAGTATAGCACTGTTTTTAAAAAAATTTCATCCAAATCTTGAATGGTTATTGAAACATCTTGAATTGAACAAAGAACTTTCTCCTTACCAAAATAACGAATATCATTCATAAACCGAAAAATAATATATGTTATCATTATTTTTTGCTATAATGGTTAATGAGCTTACCATTCTTGTCTTCAATAAAAAATCAGTATTTGAAGAAAACTAGGAAACTAGTTATAGACAGTACTGCTTTACGGCGAGATGGTGTTGCAATAGTTTGAAGAATATTTCTTGGGTTCGAAACAAAATACTATAGTATGTGAGGTATCATAAATGAATAAGAAATCCTTTTTTATCATCTGCTCTACGTTGATCATAGCATCAAATCTTCTCATGATTTCCGTGGTGAACAAGGGAGAAGAAACGGGGGGCAATCTGTTTGTGATTGCTATAGCCTGTGTTATGCTACCAGCCTTTTTATATGCAGTTGAAAACAGACTTACTTCAATGGTAAGAGTAGAATCAATACTCCTGATTCAGTTGACAGTTATATCCCTACTCCGTCTTATCAACAGAATAGGGAGTACGCCTGAAATCCTCAACATTATCATTACCCTTATCGCTTTGGCAAGTGGGACAGCTGCTATCCTTGTTGCGATTATGAGAATATATGAGAACATACGGAAGTGAGGGTGAGTAGTTTTCTATTTTGTATTTTCACATTGTCAAGTTCCCCCAGGGCAAGTATGTTTTTCATGCTTGCTTTTTAAATTTTTTAACAATTCAAGAGGTTTTGATGACCATTTGTTATTTGGATGGAAAATTTTAAAAAATAGTAGTATACTAACCTTATTAAGGTTGTAATAGGACGAAAGTAAAAAGAGGTATTCCTCGTGAATGCAACAACAATGTTACAATTGGCTATTATGCTTGCTTAAAGGATTGAGCCTGTATGTAGAGGAGCTGTACTTGGAGGTAATTATGGATTTCAAAAGTTTTCTTATTGCTTTTGTTGTTGGTATGTTTGTTTCTTTTATTACTTATTTAATTAGGGAAAAATTTTTAAAATCTCCAAAGAAGAATAAAGATAGATCTAATTAGATAAAAAGATTTTTTATCGCTAGTTTAATCTACAGGGGAGTTTCTTTAATATTGTTTCGCCTGTCAAAATGATATGTGATAGCAGGATAAAAAATCTACAAATTAAGTTGGTATCAATATGGTGTAAAGGGCAAGTATGTTTTTCATGCTTGCTTTTTAAATTTTTTAACAATTCAAGAGGTTTTGATGACCATTTATGATTTGAGTAATCCAAGGTCAAAATGAGTGCTATACTGGCAGTGTAAAGGTTCTTGCTCAACAAAGATTCAGGAGGAAATTTTATGAAGAAAAAAATATTTGTCATTTTCATCTTGTATTTGATCATGTCCATCTTTCTATATCCGCTTAGGGAGAGTGCTTGGTATCATCTATTTTATACCATAGCCTATATGATTGCGGTTGTGATCTATTTTGCTTTAACTAAAAAGAAAGGAGCAAAGAAATGAAAACGTTTCTTGCTAAAAAACGAAACATCTTCCTTGCGAGATTGTTCTTAGGTCAGTTGCCCTTGCTTATCTCTACTTATCTATTTCTATCTCGTCAGTTTTTAAATTTTTCATTGGTTTTCCAATTTCTTTTAGTGGTTATTAACTTGGCTTCTATTTTGGTCACTGTTTACCTCACTAGGGAAATGAGGATAAGAGAGTTTGAAGATGATGATTTGGTTAGTCCTAGAACCAATCAACTCATGTATATCGGCTTAACAGGCTTTATGTCTATTATTTGTTTGTATAGAGGGATCACAGCAGGAGAATCCTATCAACAACTAATCGCTTATATTGGCGCTATTCTCTGCCTGCTTATCATGCTTTTGCTCATTTGGGGCTTGAAGTATTATAAAAAGTAGAGGCTAATGCAGTTTTTGCAATTCAAGATGTCTCGATGACAATTTAAGATTTGGATGAAAAACTTTAACAAATAGTGCTATACTGAAATTGTCAAAGTTGCAACGGGTGCTGCTACATTCTGTTAAAAATCGCTCTTGATTGATAAGATGGATTTGCTAGGAAAGGAGTAAATAATTATGGATAAGAAAAAGATAGTTTCGACTATAATATGTATAGTATTTCTTGTAGTGTCAGTGGATAATTTTTTTAGAAACTTAACCCAATTAATGTTCATTTTAAATATTATTGGTTTATTTTGTTTTTCAGTGCTAACATACATTAACATAAAAGAGATACTCTTAAATATACGTAAATGATGATTTGGTTAGTCCTAAAACCAATCAACTCATGTATATCGGTTTGACAGGCTTTATGTCTATTATTTGTTTGTATAGGGGTATCACAGCAGGAGAATTCTATCAACAACTAATTGCCTATATTGGCGCTATTCTCTGCTTGATCATCATACTTCTACTCATTTGGGGCTTGAAGTATTATAAAAAGTAGGGGAAGAGATTTCTTCTTAATATTGGACTAGTCTAGAGTCTGACAAGAGGAGGTCATCATGTATAAACACTTATTTTTCCTAGATTCCAAAACCTTAGACTGGTTGACACCTTATATTCTAGTCTTGGCTTCTGACACCATTGCCTTTAATGTTTTTGTGCTAACCTTTGTATCTGCGGTGGTCTTTAATTCCCTAAATTCCATGCTAGCTTTAATGGCTATATTCTTAGGGGCTGGCTATGTGGTCGGATTTTGGTTACTCAAATGGTTTGTTTTGGAAAGACTAGAGCTCAAGGATGACTTGTAGGGAAGTTTGTTTGTTGAGGAGGATAATTTTATGAAGTTTTTTGATAAATTTCATGCTTTGTGCTTTGGATTTTTAGTACTACTAATCGTCATTACAGTTCCTTATACGATTAACCATGGGGATTTTTTTCAAAATGAATATGAATTGATTATTGTAAGTCTTCTTGTAACCTCGCTGAGTGTTGCTTATGCTAGAAAGTTTGAAATGATTTCTTTTGGGATGTTAAGCAAGAAAGACCTTTTGCTTTTCATTGCAATCTTTCTTCTAAGTGTGGTTGAGACGCTAGTTTATATTCATTTCTTCGCTGTTTCTTCTGGCGCAGGAGTTCAACACTTGGCGGAAGTCAGCAGAGGAATTTCCCTGTCTTTGATTTTGACTTCCTCAGTTTTTGGACCCATCCAGGAGGAACTCATTTTCAGAGGACTTCTTCAAGGTGCGGTTTTTGACAATTCTTGGTTAGGGATTGTACTGACTTCCTCTCTCTTTTCTTTTATGCATGGACCTTCTAATGTCCCTTCGTTTATTTTTTATCTACTTGGGGGCTTGTTACTGGGCTTTGCTTATAAAAAGAGCCAAAACCTATGGGTTTCTACTCTAGTTCACATGTTTTACAATGCTTGGCCACTCTTATATTATTTATAAAAATTATGAAAGGTAAGTAGAAGACGGTGCTTACCTTTTTCTTTCTATAATGATACCCAAGCCACCCCAGAGGCTTTTCTTTGAGAATCGGGCGTGGAGCGGTTGACGAATAGGCCAAAAACTAGTAGAATAGTAAGGAAACTTTATACGGAGGAAAGAAATGGATTTGGGTGATAATGAGCTAACACTGACTCCCATACCTGGGAAAAGTGGTAAGGCTTATATGGGTAGCTATCCTGATGGGAAGCGCATCTTTGTAAAAATGAACACCTCTCCAATCCTACCTGGTCTAGCTAGAGAACAAATTGCTCCGCAATTATTATGGAGTCGCCGTTTGGCAGATGGGCGTGATATGTGTGCTCAAGAATGGTTGACAGGCAAGATATTGACCCCCTATGATATGAATCGTAAGCAAATCGTCAATATTTTAACCCGCCTACATCGCTCACGTCCGTTGATGACACAGTTGAGTCGGTTGGGCTATGCCATGGAAACACCTGTAGACTTACTACAGTCTTGGCAAGAAACGGCTCCAGATGCTTTGCGTAAAAATCATTTTATCAGTGAAGTGATGGCTGATTTACGTCAGACTATTCCAGGATTTAGAGAGGACTATGCGACCATTGTCCATGGAGATGTACGACATAGTAATTGGATTGAGACAGACAGTGGCTTGATTTATTTGGTAGATTGGGATTCGGTTCGTTTGACCGACCGCATGTTTGACGTGGCTCACATGCTCTGCCATTATATTCCAGAACATCAGTGGAAGGAATGGTTGACTTACTACGGTTACAAGTACAATCAAACGGTATTAAATAAATTGTATTGGTACGGTCAATTGTCCTATTTGAGCCAGATTTCCAAGTATTATATGAACCAAGATTTAGAAAATGTCAATCGGGAGATTCATGGCCTGCGTCACTTCCGAGACAAGTATGGAAAGAGAAGATGAGAGTTAGAAATCGTAAAGGGGCGACAGAATTACTAGAGGCAAATCCCCAGTATGTGGTCCTCAATCCCTTGGAAGCCAAGGGAAAATGGCGGGACTTGTTTGGCAATGATAATCCCATTCATGTGGAAGTTGGAAGTGGAAAGGGTGCCTTTGTTTCAGGTATGGCCAAACAAAATCCTGACATCAACTATATCGGGATTGATATTCAAAAGTCTGTTTTGAGCTACGCTTTGGACAAGGTGCTTGAAGTTGGAGTGCCTAACATTAAGCTCTTGTGGGTAGATGGTTCTGACTTGACTGACTACTTTGAAGACGGTGAGATTGATCGCTTGTATCTGAACTTTTCAGATCCATGGCCTAAAAAACGCCATGAAAAGCGTCGTTTGACCTACAAGACCTTCTTGGATACCTTCAAGCGTATCTTGCCTGAAAATGGAGAAATTCATTTCAAAACGGATAACCGTGGCTTGTTTGAGTACAGCCTAGTGAGTTTTTCTCAGTATGGCATGAAGCTCAATGGTGTCTGGCTTGATTTACATGCCAGTGATTTTGAAGGCAATGTCATGACAGAATATGAACAAAAATTCTCCAACAAGGGGCAAGTTATCTACCGAGTTGAGGCAGAATTTTAAGAAATAGCCTGCAATCAGGCTGTATAAGTGCTTTTGCTTTACATAAGTTGGGAAACGTGCTATACTAAGAGTAAGAATATGAAAAGTGAGGCGGGGAAATATCTTCGCCTCTTGCTTATGAGGAGGTGGACGCAATCGCAACAATCGTAGAATTAGTCAGAGAAGTTATAGAACCTGTCATAGAAGCGCCTTTCGAACTCGTGGATATCGAGTATGGAAAGATTGGCAGTGACATGATTCTCAGTATTTTTGTAGATAAACCTGAAGGAATTACCTTGAACGACACGGCAGACTTGACAGAAATTATCAGTCCTGTCCTAGACACCATCAAGCCAGATCCCTTCCCAGAACAATATTTCCTAGAAATCACCAGTCCAGGCTTGGAACGTCCTTTGAAAACCAAGGATGCCGTAGCTGGAGCGGTTGGGAAATACATCCATGTCGGGCTCTACCAAGCCATCGATAAGCAAAAGGTCTTTGAAGGAACTCTGTTGGCCTTCGAAGAGGACGAGTTGACTATGGAATATATGGACAAGACGCGTAAGAAAACTGTCCAAATTCCATACAGTTTAGTATCAAAAGCACGTTTAGCAGTAAAATTATAGAAAAAGAAAGGATAGCTTTTGAGGATTCAAAAGTGAAGAAAACATGAGTAAAGAAATGCTAGAGGCCTTCCGCATTTTGGAAGAAGACAAGGGAATCAAAAAAGAAGACATCATCGACGCAGTAGTAGAGTCGCTTCGTTCCGCTTATCGCAGACGCTATGGTCAATCAGACAGTGTAGCTATTGATTTCAACGAAAAAACAGGTGACTTTACAGTTTATACTGTCCGTGAAGTGGTTGATGAAGTATTTGATAGCCGTTTGGAAATCAGCTTAAAAGATGCTCTTGCCATTAATTCAGCCTATGAACTTGGTGACAAGATTAAGTTTGAAGAAGCACCTGCTGAGTTTGGTCGTGTAGCAGCCCAATCTGCCAAACAAACCATCATGGAAAAAATGCGCAAGCAAACACGTGCCATTACCTATAACACTTACAAAGAGCATGAACAAGAAATCATGTCTGGTACTGTAGAACGCTTTGACAACCGCTTTATCTATGTCAACCTTGGTAGCATTGAAGCCCAATTGTCAAAACAAGACCAAATTCCTGGAGAAGTTTTTGCTTCTCATGATCGTATCGAAGTGTATGTCTACAAGGTTGAAGACAACCCTCGCGGTGTGAATGTCTTTGTTAGCCGTAGCCATCCAGAAATGATCAAACGCTTGATGGAGCAAGAAATTCCAGAAGTTTATGATGGAACTGTTGAAATCATGAGCGTGGCTCGTGAAGCTGGTGACCGTACTAAGGTTGCCGTTCGTAGCCACAATCCAAACGTGGACGCTATTGGTACAATCGTTGGACGTGGTGGTGCTAACATCAAGAAAATCACTAGCAAATTCCACCCAGCTCGTTACGATGCTAAAAATGATCGTATGGTGCCAATCGAAGAAAATATCGACGTTATCGAGTGGGTAGCAGATCCAGCTGAATTTATCTACAATGCCATCGCTCCTGCTGAGGTCGACCAAGTTATCTTTGATGAAAACGACAGCAAACGTGCCTTGGTGGTTGTTCCTGATAACAAGCTTTCTCTTGCTATCGGTCGTCGTGGGCAAAACGTTCGCTTGGCGGCTCACTTGACTGGTTACCGTATCGATATCAAGTCTGCTAGTGAATTTGAAGCCATGGAAGAAGCTGGTTCGGTAGATTTGGAAGCAGAAAACGATACTGTAGAAGAATAAAAGCTGCTAGAGGAGGGAAAGATGAAAACAAGAAAAATCCCTTTGCGCAAGTCTGTTGTGTCTAACGAAGTGATTGATAAGCGTGATTTGCTCCGCATTGTCAAGAACAAGGAAGGGCAAGTCTTTATCGATCCGACAGGCAAGGCCAATGGCCGCGGCGCTTATATCAAGCTAGACAATAAAGAAGCCCTAGAGGCTAAAAAGAAGAAAGTCTTTAACCGCAGCTTTAGCATGGAAGTGGAAGAAAGCTTTTATGACGAGTTGATCGCTTATGTGGATCACAAAGTGAAAAGAAGAGAGTTAGGACTTGAATAAGCAAAAGATAAGCAATCTCTTGGGACTTGCTCAACGAGCAGGGCGTATCATATCGGGTGAAGAATTGGTGGTCAAGGCCATTCAAGACGGCAAGGCCAAGTTGGTCTTTCTAGCTCATGATGCTGGACCCAATCTGACCAAGAAGATTCAAGATAAAAGTCATTATTATCAAGTAGAAATTGTAACCGTGTTTTCAACACTGGAATTAAGCATAGCAGTCGGAAAATCTAGAAAGGTTTTGGCTGTGACAGATGCTGGATTTACAAAGAAAATGAGGTCTCTTATGGAATAGAAGAGGAGGACATGATTTGTCTAAGAAAAGATTGTACGAAATCGCAAAAGAACTTGGAAAAGAAAGTAAAGAAGTTGTAGCGCGTGCAAAAGAGTTGGGCTTGGATGTGAAAAGCCACTCATCAAGTGTGGAAGAAGCTGTCGCTGCAAAAATCGCTGCCAGCTTTAAACCTGCAGCTGCTCCGAAAGCAGAAGCAAAACCTGTAGCACCAAAAGCAAGTGCAGAAAAGAAAGCCGAGAAATCTGAGCCAGCTAAACCAGCTGTAGCCAAGGAAGAGGCAAAACCTGCTGAGCCAGTCGCTCCTAAAACAGAAAAAGTAGCAGCTAAACCGCAAAGCCGTAATTTCAAGGCTGAGCGTGAAGCTCGTGCCAAAGAGCAGGCAGAACGACGCAAGCAAAATAAGGGCAATAACCGTGACCAACAACAAAATGGCAACCGTCAGAAAAACGACGGCCGTAATGGTGGAAAACAAGGTCAAGGAAACCGCGACAATCGCCGTTTTAACGACCAAGCTAAGAAACAGCAAGGCCAGCAAAATCGTGGTAATGAGCGCCGTCAACAAGAGGACAAACGTCCAAATTCAGCGGCTCCACGTGTTGACTTTAAAGCCCGTGCAGCAGCCCTAAAAGCAGAACAAAATGCAGAGTACGCACGTTCAAGTGAGGAACGTTTCAAGCAGACTCAGGCTGCCAAAGAAGCCTTGGCCCAAGCTAACAAACGCAAGGAGCCAGAGGAAATATTTGAAGAAGTGGCTAAGTTAGCTGAACAAGCGCAACAAGAACAGCAAGTTCAAGCAGTGGTTGAAGTCGTCCCTGAGAAAACAGAACCTGCAGTGGATACACGTCGTAAAAAACAAGCTCGACCAGACAAAAATCGTGACGATTATGATCACGAAGAAGATGGTCCTAGAAAACAACAAAAGAATCGAAGTAGTCAAAATCAAGTGAGAAATCAAAAGAATAGTAACTGGAATAATAACAAAAAGAACAAAAAAGGCAATAACAAGAACAACCGCAATCAGACTCCAAAACCTGTTACGGAGCGTAAATTCCATGAATTGCCAACAGAATTTGAATATACAGATGGTATGACCGTTGCGGAAATCGCAAAACGTATCAAACGTGAACCAGCTGAAATCGTTAAGAAACTTTTCATGATGGGTGTCATGGCCACACAAAACCAATCTTTGGATGGGGAAACAATTGAACTCCTCATGGTGGATTATGGTATCGAAGCCAAACAAAAAGTTGAAGTTGATAATGCCGATATCGAACGTTTCTTTGTCGAAGATGGTTATCTCAATGAAGATGAATTGGTTGAGCGTCCACCAGTTGTAACTATCATGGGACACGTTGACCACGGTAAAACAACACTCCTAGATACCCTTCGTAACTCTCGTGTTGCGACAGGTGAAGCAGGTGGTATCACTCAGCATATCGGTGCCTACCAAATCGTGGAAAATGGTAAGAAGATTACCTTCCTTGATACACCAGGACACGCGGCCTTTACCTCTATGCGTGCGCGTGGTGCTTCTGTTACCGATATTACGATCTTGGTCGTAGCGGCAGATGACGGGGTTATGCCTCAGACTATCGAAGCCATTAACCACTCAAAAGCAGCCAACGTTCCAATTATTGTAGCCATTAACAAGATTGATAAACCAGGTGCCAACCCAGAACGCGTTATCGGTGAATTGGCAGAGCATGGTGTTATGTCAACTGCTTGGGGTGGAGATTCTGAATTTGTTGAAATCTCGGCTAAATTCAACCAAAACATCGAAGAATTGTTGGAAACAGTCCTTCTTGTGGCTGAAATCCAAGAACTCAAGGCAGACCCAACAGTTCGTGCGATCGGTACAGTTATCGAAGCTCGCCTGGATAAAGGAAAAGGTGCGGTCGCAACCCTTCTTGTTCAACAAGGTACCTTGAATGTTCAAGACCCAATCGTTGTCGGAAATACCTTCGGTCGTGTCCGTGCCATGACCAATGACCTTGGTCGTCGTGTCAAGGTGGCTGGACCATCAACACCAGTTTCTATCACAGGTTTGAACGAAGCGCCAATGGCGGGTGACCACTTTGCTGTCTACGAAGATGAAAAATCTGCGCGTGCAGCAGGTGAAGAGCGTGCCAAACGTGCCCTCATGAAACAACGTCAAGCTACCCAACGTGTTAGCCTTGAAAACCTCTTTGATACCCTTAAAGCTGGTGAACTCAAGTCCGTTAACGTTATCATAAAGGCTGACGTACAAGGTTCTGTTGAAGCCCTTTCTGCCTCACTTCAAAAGATCGACGTGGAAGGTGTCAAAGTTACCATCGTTCACTCAGCGGTCGGTGCGATCAATGAATCTGACGTAACTCTTGCCGAAGCTTCAAATGCCTTCATCGTTGGTTTCAACGTACGCCCTACACCACAAGCTCGTCAACAAGCAGAAGCTGATGATGTAGAAATTCGTCTCCACAGCATTATCTACAAGGTTATCGAAGAGATGGAAGAAGCCATGAAGGGGATGCTTGATCCAGAATTTGAAGAAAAAGTTATCGGTGAAGCAGTTATCCGTGAAACCTTCAAGGTGTCTAAAGTGGGAACTATCGGTGGATTCATGGTTATCAACGGTAAGGTTACTCGTGACTCTAAAGTCCGTGTTATCCGTGATGGTGTCGTTATCTATGACGGCGAACTCGCAAGCTTGAAACACTACAAAGACGACGTCAAAGAAGTTACTAACGGTCGTGAAGGTGGTTTGATGATCGATGGCTACAATGATATCAAGACTGATGATGTGATTGAGGCCTATGTCATGGAAGAAATCAAGAGATAAGATTTTTGCTCCTTTCTTAGGTGGTGAGGGACGCAAGCAAACCGATGGTTTCATTGCTTATTTTTGAGCCTAGGGTCTCAAAAATCCCCTGTGATGGGACTGATAAATCAGTTCCATCACTTTCACCACAGCGAAAGAAGCAGGTTAGCTCAAATTGAACTTCGTTTCAATTTGAACTGAAAATCAAGAAGTTTAAAAATAGCTAGGTCTGCTGGCCTAGCTTTTGGTTCAAAGTAGAGAAAGGAATATCATGGCAAATCATTTCCGTACGGATCGTGTGGGCATGGAAATCAAGCGTGAAGTCAATGAGATTTTGCAAAAGAAAGTCCGTGATCCGCGTGTCCAAGGCGTGACAATCACAGATGTTCAGATGCTGGGTGACTTGTCTGTTGCCAAGGTTTACTACACCATTTTGAGTAACCTTGCTTCAGATAATCAAAAAGCTCAAATCGGGCTTGAAAAAGCAACTGGTACCATCAAACGTGAACTTGGTCGCAATTTGAAATTGTACAAAATCCCAGATTTGACCTTCGTCAAAGACGAGTCCATCGAGTATGGAAACAAGATTGACGAAATGCTACGCAATCTGGATAAGAACTAAGAAGAGGGGCAACCCTCTTTTTTGGTGGGGAAATGGCTACAAAACATACTGGGAAATCTTTCTAGACTTAAAAATTATTAAAAAACTTTATAAAATTTAGATAGTGTGATATTATGAAATAAAGATACAAGAGAAAGAGGTATTTATATGGCTGAACAAGACTTAGCTATGCAAGTATTGCAACAAGTGGTAAAACTACCTGTTGTTAAGGTTGATCGTTCGAAATTTTTAGTGGATAAGTTTTCCAAAGAATTGGATCCACAGGACATTCCTACTTTATTAGAACAAGGCCCAACGTCTCTCTTATCTCAAGAAATATTAGATCGAGTGGCTAATGCCTGTATTAGGGATAATGTTTTATTAGCGAGTGGAACTTCTGTTTTGGCAGGATTACCTGGAGGGATTGCTATGGCAATTACCATTCCAGCTGATGTGGCTCAATTTTATGGTTTCTCTCTGAAATTGGCTCAAGAATTAGGTTATATTTATGGTTATGAGGATCTTTGGGCTTCACGCGAGGAGTTGAGTGAAGATGCTCAAAATACCCTCTTGCTTTATCTAGGTGTCATGTTGGGGGTGAATGGAACCGCTGCTTTGCTACGTGCAGGTGGTATAACAATTGCCAAACAGGTAATGAAAACAGTACCTAATAAAGCTTTAACAAAGACGCTTTGGTACCCTATTTTGAAAAAAGTCTTAAAAATATTTGGTGTGAATCTGACCAAGGGAGGGCTGGCCAAAGGAATGGGGAAATTCATTCCTATCTTAGGTGGTATCATTTCAGGTGGTTTAACCTTTGCAACTATGAAACCGATGGGTGAAAGCTTGCAGAAAGAATTGTCTAAACTAGTCAACTATAGTGAAGTTCAATATCAAGAAGATGTTGAAACAATCCGAAAAGAGGCTGAAATAATCGAGGGTGAGTGAGATGAATCCTATCAAAGCTTTTGCTAAAATTTATGGGAATTACTTTTTGACCATGCAAGGTGTAAAAGTAATGAGAACGATAAAGAAAGATGACAATGTTGTTGTCGGTCTAGGTAAACTTTTTATTGCAGATAAACTAATGGATACGGCTCGGTGGCTCATTAAGCCAGAGGAGAGAGAATGAAATTTTTCTGGGCAATTCTTGCCATTATTTTTATCAAACCAATTTTGGGGATTGTGAAATTCTTTTGGATGATCATCTCTTTTGCAGTCCAATTGCTGTTTTACAAGATATTATTTAAGATATTGGATTGGCTCTTTAAACTTATTTAGATGGTTATCCAAGTCGCTGAGAACTAGCAGGAACTCTACTGCTAGTTTTTTAATCTCTTTCCTTGTGGTATAATATAAGCAGTAAAATCATTTTAGAACATTCATTGGAGGTCATCATGGATAATATCATCGATGTGTCAATTCCTGTTGCAGAAGTGGTGGACAAGCATCCAGAAGTCTTGGAAATCCTAGTAGAGTTGGGTTTTAAACCCCTTGCTAATCCCTTAATGCGCAATACAGTTGGTCGTAAAGTATCACTCAAACAGGGTTCTAAGCTTGAAGGAACTCCTATGGACAAGATTGTCCGCACGCTGGAAGCAAACGGCTACGAAGTGATTGGGTTAGACTAATGGCAGATGAACGGATTCATGTCCTGCGGGATATTTTGTTAGAATTGCACAATGGTGCCTCTCCTGAGTCGGTTCAGGAGCGTTTTGATGCGACCTTTGCGGGTGTCTCAGCCATAGAGATCTCCCTCATGGAGCACGAGCTGATGAACTCAGACTCAGGTGTCACCTTTGAAGATGTTATGGAACTTTGCGATGTCCATGCTAATCTTTTTAAAAATGCTATTAAAGGTGTCGAAGTAGAGGATACTGAGCATCCAGGTCACCCAGTTCGTGTCTTTAAGGAAGAAAATCTGGCCCTCCGTGCAGCTTTGATTCGCATTCGTAGATTGTTAGATACCTATGAGTCTATGGAAGATGAAGAAATGCTGGCGGAGGTGCGTAAGGGTTTGGTGCGTCAGATGGGACTTGTGGGGCAATTTGACATCCATTACCAACGTAAAGAGGAACTCTTCTTTCCTATCATGGAGCGCTATGGTCACGATTCGCCTCCTAAGGTTATGTGGGGAGTGGATGACCAGATTAGGGAGCTCTTTCAAACAGCTCTAGCGACAGCCAAGTCACTACCAGAAGTGTCGATTAGCACTGTAAAAGAAGATTTTGAAGCCTTTGCGACAGAGTTTGAAAGTATGATTTTCAAGGAAGAGTCCATCCTTCTCATGATTCTCCTTGAGTCCTTTACTCAGGATGACTGGCTTCAGATTGCGGAGGAGAGCGATACCTACGGCTATGCCATCATCCGTCCGTCTGAGAAATGGGTGCCAGAAAGACAGAGTTTTGTTGAGGAAAAGAGTGTAGAGGAGCCTGTACAACGAGATACAACAGAAGGCCAAGTTCAACAAGTTATCGATACGCCAGAAGGACAGTTTACTATTACCTTTACCCCTAAGGAAAAGGAAGCGGTGATGGATCGCCATAGTCAACAGGCTTTTGGGAATGGCTATCTTTCAGTCGAGCAGGCCAACCTCATCCTCAATCACCTCCCCATGGAGATTACCTTTGTCAATAAAGACGATATTTTCCAGTATTACAATGACAATGCGCCAGCTGATGAGATGATTTTCAAACGGACACCGTCCCAAGTCGGGCGTAATGTCGAACTCTGCCATCCACCTAAGTACTTGGACAAGGTCAAGACCATCATGAAGGGGCTTCGTGAAGGAAGCAAAGATAAGTATGAAATGTGGTTCAAGTCTGAGTCGCGAGGTAAGTTTGTCCACATCACCTACGCTGCAGTGCACGATGAAGAGGGAGAATTCCAAGGTGTGTTGGAATACGTTCAGGATATTCAACCCTACCGTGAGATTGATACGGACTATTTCCGTGTATTAGAATAAGGAGAAAAAATGAGTTACGAACAAGAATTTATGAAGGAATTTGAAGCCTGGGTCAATACCCAAATCATGATCAACGACATGGCGCACAAGGAAAGCCAAAAAGTCTACGAAGAAGACCAGGACGAGCGTGCCAAAGATGCCATGATTCGCTACGAAAGCCGCTTGGATGCTTATCAGTTCTTGCTTGGTAAGTTTGAAAACTTCAAAGCAGGCAAGGGATTCCATGATTTGCCAGATGGCTTATTCGGTGAGCGAAATTATTAAACGAGATAGATTCTTGATTTTTTACTAAAATCTTGATAGAATATTTATATTAAATCCTTGTCAGAGCAGGGGTTTTTTATTGAAAGGATTTTATCATGTCAAAGAAACTCAATCGTAAAAAACAATTACGAAATAGCCTCCGTCGTGCAGGTGCTTTTTCAAGTACTGTGACTAAGGTTGTAGAAGAGACAAAAAAAGTCGTAAAACGTGCTGAGAAGTCAGCAAGCCAAGCTGGTAAGGCTGTTTCTAAAAAAGTTGAACAAGCAGTAGAAGCTACCAAAGAGCAAGCTCAAAAAGTAGCCAATTCTGTAGAAGATTTTGCAGCAAACTTGGGTGGACTTCCACTTGATCGTGCCAAAACTTTCTATGATGAAGGAATCAAGTCTGCTTCAGATTTCAAAAACTGGACTGAAAAAGAACTCCTTGCCTTGAAAGGAATCGGCCCAGCTACCATCAAGAAATTGAAGGAAAATGGCATCAAGTTCAAGTAATTTTTCTTGAGCCTTGCATTTCCGTCAAAATCTTGCTACAATAGAGCCATTAGAGGTGTTTTGAATCCCACATTTTACAGAAAGTGGCGGTGCTGAGAAGTCCACAAATGTGTCAAAACTGGTTGCTAATGGATGAAAATTTGAAATAAAAGTGTCTTTTTGTTTTAAAGACGAGAGTTGCGGGCAACTGCCCGAAATTGGGTGGTACCGCGGATAAATACATTCGTCCCTGTCATGTAGATGGCAGGGCTTTTCTTTTGCGTCTTAGTCAAAGGGGGTTGTTATGAAGCAATCTTTTAAAACAAGTAAACTCTACTATGGTTTTCCTATTTTCATTTTGGGGTATCAGGACCAGAACTTTGAGCAGAATATCACGACCTGCAGTTCCTCTTATAGCTTGGGAGATTGGCTGGTCATCGGTGTTGGAGCTGAGGAAAATGCGGCTGAGCAAATCAAGCATTACCAGAAGTTTACTGTGAATATCCCTGATGAAAATTTCATGCTTGAGATGGAGCGGGCTGGCTTTATCAGTCATCGAGAGAAATTGAAACATCTGGGGCTAGACTACGAGATTTCTAAACAGACTCAGGCACCGATTTTAAATGATTGTCCAGTAGTATTGGATTGTCAAGTAGATCGGATTATCGAGGAAGATGGAATCTGTCATATCTTTGCTAAGATTATCGAACGACTAGCTGATCCAGAACTTTTGGATGACAAGGGGCATTTTAAGAATGTCCGTTTTGCGCCGACTTACTTTATGGGGGATGGCCACCAGCGCGTTTATCGTTATCTAGATGACCGAGTAGACCCTATGGGGAGCTTCATTAAGAAAGCGAGGAAGAAAGATGACAAGAGCTGAGTTGCCAGAACGGTTGGAAACAGAGCGACTTATCCTACGAGTCCGTACAGTGGCTGATGCTGAGGATATCTTTGACTATGCCAGCTGTCCGGAAGTCTCTTACCCAGTAGGCTTTCTACCCGTCAAGACCTTGGAAGATGAGGTTTACTATCTAGAGCATATCCTTCCCGAACTCAATCAAAAGGAGAATCTCCCAGCTGGCTATGGGATTGTCGTCAAAGGAACCGATAAAGTCATTGGTTCTGTTGACTTCAACCACCGTCATGCGGATGATGTGCTAGAGCTTGGCTATACCTTGCATCCAGATTATTGGGGCAGAGGATATGTACCAGAAGCAGCGCGTGCCTTGATTGATCTAGCTTTTAAAGAACTTGGTCTTCACAAGATTGAACTAACTTGCTTTGGATATAACCTTCAAAGTCAACGAGTCGCGGAAAAGCTTGGCTTTACCCTCGAAGCTCGCATAAGAGAACGTAAAGATATTCAAGGAATCCGCTGTGACAGTCTGATATATGGTTTGCTGAGAAGTGAGTGGGAGGTAATTTGATGCATCTTTTCATCATTGGTGCTCCAGCATCAGGAAAAATGACTCTTGGTCAAGAGTTATCTCGACTGACAGATGCTACACTATTTTATAACCATCAAGCTATTGATTTTGCACTAGAAATCTATCAGGACTTTACAGAGGAAATGTGGGAATTTGTTCGTGGAATGACCTTTTCTTTCCTTGGAGCAAGTGCAAGAAATCAGCGATCAGTAATTTTAACAGACGTAATTGATTTTTCAAATCGGTACCAGCTGCTGTATTTGAAGCAAATTCAGGATTTGTTGGATGACTATCATCAAGAGATTCTTTTTGTGGAGTTGGAAACAAGTCTTGAGGAGCGCTTACATCGAAATCGAACGGAGAACCGATTGAAGCACAAGCCCTTAAAACGACATATTGAGGTATCTGAAAGAGAAATTTTAGATACAGCTGAAACACTTCAATTAAATTCCCAACATCAACCGAATGAGTTGCACCATTACTTTAAAATAAATAATACGAGTTTGACTGCAAAAGAAGCTGCTAAGCAAATTCAAAATAAAATGAATACAATAGAGAAAGGACAAACACATATCTAAACAACTTCATGAAGACGTTCTCAAGACTCAAGAAGTTCAAAAGTCTCAATCTTTTTCGTTCGTGATTCTGACCACCAAATGTAACTGGAAAAACTCTACCTTGGTCAGGCTTGGGGTACAACCTTCAAAGTAAACGAATCACAAAGAAGCTTAGATTCCCGTTCAAGCCTGTAGCTGAGTCCCGAAGGATATCTAAGTCAGTTGAGTCGAATCTATTGAAGGATGAGTTAGAGGAGGAAATAGATGGCTAAAAAGAAAAATAGAAAAAAAGAATTAAAACGCCAGCAAAAGTTGGATATCAAAGTTATTTCTGAAGAAGAGGCTGCTTGGACAGAAATCATGGCCAAAAATCCAACTTTTGTAGAACGTCGGACTATTCAAAATTTCGATGAACTGCATACAGCAGTGATGCAATATGCTGATGAACACGGAGAGTATCCAGATGTTCAGCTAATCAATTACCAACTGAAAAATAGGACTTTTGATTGGAGTCAGGATCACGCTTTATTTAGAGAAGCTATGCATACTCCAAATACACAGAAGCGAAATAAACTGTTAAAACAAGTTTTAAAAATAAATCCAGATTATTTTGCGGCTGATTTTCACTTGTTCTTATCAGAAGTTGAAGATTTTGATTTGTCAACTTTTAAAAAAGTTTTGGATTTTGAAATTCTAGTTTTAGAAAAATGGAAAATGAACGGATACAATAGTTGGAATTATTTTGAAGCACGCCCTATCCTGTCTGCTCTGATGTTTCTGATTGAGTATTATATGATGGAGAACTTCAATTCTAAGGCTATAGGATTGATTGACCTATATTTGAGTAAGCGACCAGAACGGTTTCCTCCTAATTTTGTCTTCTGTATGCTCTCCTTGTATCATATCACTGGTCAGGAACTAAAGGTTGAACGTTTCTATCGTGAAGAATTGAATAAAGGGAAACGGGATGATACCATTCTTATTCATGCCATCATCTCTGCTTTTTCTCAAGGAAAAATTGAGGAAGCAAGTCAGCTATTTGCAAAATTAGTGGAAATCAATGATGAAGCTGTTAAATTCTTTATAGAGGAAGATTGGCAATTCAAAGTTATAGATATAGAAGATCAAGAATGCTATTGTCCAAATTCAGTTGAATCGCTACAAGCTAGTTTGTATCCTCTGCTTGACTATTTACAAGAAAATATTATTTTAACGAAATTTTTAACAAACGAAGCCAAAAAGTTCCGCCGTAAACCAGTATTTTCGAATCATTCCAGTATGATAAGAAATTTATCCGAGGTCACTGACTGGCATTCCTTTATGAATGAGGAAAAAATGAAGGGAATTCGGATGGATTTTGTTCACATCTTTGTTGAAAATGGGATTCGTACGTCTTCAGATTTCAAAAAATGGACTGAAAAAGAAGTTCTTGCTTTGAAGGGAATTGGTCCCGTAACCGTTAAAAAGCTGAAAGAAAACGGCATAGAGTTTAAGAACGAGAAGTAATTGTTTATGGAAGGGGGGAGGTGAAATTGTCTTGAATGAAATTTCTAATTTCATCCTGTATACTACACCCAATGGCCATGTTCAGCTAGATATCCTTTTACAGGATGAAAATCTTTGGTTGACTCAAAAAGGTCTTGCAGAACTCTTTGGAGTTGAACGAAGTGTCATTACAAAGCACTTGAAAAACATTTATGATAGTGGTGAGTTGGATAAGATGTCAACTTGTGCAAAATTTGCACAGGTTCAACAAGAGGGCAATAGAACTGTCCGGCGTGAACTTGAATATTACAATCTGGATGCTATCATTTCAGTAGGCTATCGTGTAAATTCCAGTAAGGCTACTCAATTTAGAATTTGGGCAACCAAGACCTTGAAAGAATTTATCATCAAAGGTTTTGTTTTAGATGATGAACGTTTGAAACAAGGACAGACAGTTTTCGGACAAGATTATTTCCGTGAACTTTTAGAACGAATTCGCTCTATTCGTTCTAGCGAGCGCCGAATCTATCAACAAATTACGGATATCTTTGCCGAATGTGCCATAGATTATGATCGAAACTCAGATATTACTAAAAACTTCTATGCTATGGTGCAAAATAAATTTCATTATGCAATTACTGGAAGTACGGCTGCAGAAATTATCTATCAGCAAGCAGATGCTAGTAAAGAAAAAATGGGATTAACTACTTGGAAGAATGCACCTGATGGACGAGTTCTCAAATCAGATGTAACAGTAGCCAAAAATTATTTGCAAGAAAAAGAAATTCGACAACTAGAGCGAACTGTTACAGCCTATTTTGATTATATTGAGGGTTTGGTTGAGCGCCGTAATACTTTTACAATGCGAGGATTGGCAGATAGTATTGATCGTTTTCTATCTTTTAATGAGTACGAAATTTTAGAAGGAAAAGGAAGTATTTCCAAGAAACAAGCAGACTCAAAAGCCATCCAGGAGTATGAAAAATTTAACCGAACTCAAAAAATTCTATCGGACTTTGATAAACATATTCTGAAGATAATGAGAGAAAGTTAATGTAAAATTTTCACCGTTTCTTTGCTTATAGAAGATAATGAGAAAAACAAGATGAGTTGAATCAAAGTCTATCTTCTACATACTAATTTTATTTAAAGATATTAACTAGAAAGGACAAACACATGTCTAAAGAACTTTCACCTAAATACAATCCAGCCGAGGTTGAGGCTGGTCGTTACCAAAAATGGCTTGATGCCGATGTTTTTAAGCCTTCAGGCGATCAAAAGGCTAAGCCATATTCTATCGTTATTCCACCACCAAACGTAACTGGTAAACTTCACCTTGGTCACGCTTGGGATACGACTTTGCAGGATATCATTATCCGTCAAAAACGCATGCAAGGTTTTGATACCCTTTGGCTTCCAGGGATGGACCACGCGGGGATTGCTACTCAGGCTAAGGTTGAGGAGCGCTTGCGTGGAGAGGGCATTAGCCGTTATGACCTAGGTCGTGAATCTTTCTTGACGAAGGTCTGGGAATGGAAAGACGAATATGCCACTACTATCAAGGAACAATGGGGCAAGATGGGGCTCTCTGTCGACTACTCTCGCGAGCGTTTCACTCTTGATGAAGGCTTGTCAAAAGCTGTTCGTAAGGTCTTTGTGGACCTTTACAAGAAAGGATGGATCTACCGTGGTGAGTTTATCATCAACTGGGACCCAGCAGCTCGCACAGCCCTTTCTGATATTGAGGTGATTCACAAGGATGTCGAAGGTGCCTTCTACCACATGAACTACATGCTGGAAGATGGCTCACGCGCCCTTGAAGTTGCGACCACTCGTCCTGAGACCATGTTTGGAGACGTTGCAGTTGCGGTCAATCCAGAAGACCCACGCTACAAGGACTTGATCGGTAAAAACGTCATCCTTCCAATCGCTAATAAATTGATTCCAATCGTTGGGGATGAGCATGCTGATCCTGAGTTTGGTACAGGTGTCGTGAAAATCACACCTGCCCACGATCCAAACGACTTCTTGGTTGGTCAACGCCATAACTTGCCACAAGTTAACGTCATGAACGACGACGGAACTATGAACGAGCTTGCCTTTGAATTTGCAGGCATGGACCGTTTTGAAGCTCGTAAAGCAGTCGTTGCTAAGTTGGAAGAAATCGGTGCCCTTGTTAAAATCGAAAAACGTGTCCACAGTGTTGGTCACTCAGAACGTACAGGTGTTGTGGTTGAGCCACGCTTGTCAACGCAATGGTTTGTCAAGATGGACCAATTGGCTAAGAATGCCATTTCCAACCAAGACACAGAAGACAAGGTAGAATTCTACCCACCTCGTTTCAACGATACCTTCCTTCAATGGATGGAAAATGTCCACGACTGGGTTATCTCTCGTCAGCTCTGGTGGGGGCACCAAATCCCTGCTTGGTACAATGCAGAAGGTGAAATGTACGTCGGTGAAGAAGCTCCAGAAGGTGACGGATGGACTCAGGACGAAGATGTCTTGGATACTTGGTTCAGTTCTGCCCTCTGGCCATTCTCAACCATGGGCTGGCCTGATGTCGATTCAGCAGACTTCAAACGTTATTATCCAACATCAACTTTGGTGACTGGTTATGATATTATCCCGTTCTGGGTATCTCGAATGATTTTCCAAGGTTTGGAATTTACTGGCAAGTCGCCATTCAAAAATGCCTTGATTCATGGTCTCATTCGTGATGAGCAAGGACGCAAGATGTCGAAATCTCTCGGTAACGGGATTGATCCAATGGATGTTATTGATAAGTACGGAACAGATAGCCTTCGTTGGTTCCTTTCAAACGGTTCTGCACCAGGACAAGACGTGCGTTTCTCTTACGAGAAAATGGATGCTTCATGGAACTTCATTAACAAGATTTGGAACATCTCTCGCTACATCCTCATGAACAATGAAGGTTTGACCCTTGAGCAAGCAACTGCCAATGTCGAAAAAGTGGTCAACAAGGAAGCTGGAAATGTCACAGACCGCTGGATTCTCCACAACCTCAATGAAACCATCGGCAAAGTCACTGAAAACTTTGACAAGTTTGAGTTTGGTGTCGCTGGACACATCCTCTACAACTTCATTTGGGATGAATTTGCGGACTGGTACGTTGAGTTGACCAAGGAAGTCCTTTACAGCGATAATGAAGAAGAGAAAGTCATCACACGTTCTGTCCTCCTTTACACTTTGGACAAGATCCTTCGTCTCCTTCACCCAATCATGCCATTCGTGACAGAGGAAATCTTTGGACAAATCTCAGAAGGCTCTATCGTGACAGCAGAATACCCAACTGTCAATCCAGCCTTTGAAGACCTTGCTGCTCACACAGGTGTAGAAAGCCTCAAAGACTTGATCCGTGCCGTTCGGAATGCGCGTGCAGAAGTAAACGTAGCGCCAAGCAAGCCTATTACAATTCTTGTCAAGACAAGCGATAGCGACTTGGAAACCTTCTTTAACAGCAATGTCAACTACATCAAACGCTTCACAAATCCAGAACACTTGGAAATCGCATCAAACATCCCTGCACCTGAACTGGCTATGTCAAGCGTCATCACAGGAGCAGAACTCTACCTGCCACTCGCAGACCTCCTCAATGTCGAAGAAGAATTGGCTCGTCTCGACAAGGAACTGGCTAAATGGCAAAAAGAACTGGATATGGTCGGTAAGAAGCTCTCTAACGAACGCTTCGTAGCCAACGCCAAACCAGAAGTCGTCCAAAAAGAACGCGACAAACAAGCCGACTACCAAGCCAAATACGATGCGACCGTCGCACGTATTGATGAGATGAAGAAGTTGGTGAGGTAGATGAAATTTGGAAACTTTGGAATATAACTTACAAACATTGATTGATAATAACTTTATACCGAAGAAAAAGATAATTGGGAAATATAATAATAAGACAGTCTATTTATTTAAAAATACGAATAAACCTTTAGGGGGAGACTTATTAAAGCATATCATTAATTTTTGTGGAACTATAATAAAAAATTCCCTACGATTGCCAGTTGTAATAGATTTAGGTGAATTAAAGGTAGAAGATAAACTAAGTTACATACTATTAGAATGTATTGCATATCAATTGGTTATCAATGGTTTCGATCTTCAAATTGTAATGAATCCTAATTTTAGCATTGATACTAACGGTGTTACTTCTTCACCATTAATATTTCTAAACCCTTATTATATCTATTTCGAGAAAAGTGATAAAGTTAAAAGGACAAATCAGTTTTTGAAAAGTTTTGAATTAACCCAGTCGGGAAAATATAGAAAATGGCTTTCAAAAGACGATGAATTTGGTGTGGCTAAACTTACAACTGACCTAATCTATCTTTTCCGGTCCCAATATCACAAGCATTTTTCACATTATACCTTGACAGACTATGAAGAGGTCATGGTTAAAAAATTAGCAACAACAATCGGTGAACTAGTCGACAATGCTCATGAACATGGCGAAAGTAACTGTTTAATTGATATTGATTTTTCACATGATTTTACAGATAAGAGAGAAAATAATAAAACGTTTGGTGGAGTGAATGTTACGATTATTAATTTTTCTAATCGAAATTTTGAAGAAAAAGTTAAACATAAAATATTATATTCTAACATAATTGAAAGTAGTCGTTATTTAAAAGTCCGAGAAGCGTTCAATATACATAAAGAATTATTCAATAAAAAATATACAGAAGATATCTTTTGGTTTATAGCATCTTTACAGGATAAAATTTCAGGTAGAGATTTATATGTTAGAAATGGTGGAAAAGGAAGCACAGAATTAATAAGTAGTATCCAAGAGTTTACTCACGATGATTATTGTTATGTGATGAGTGGGAAAAATATTATAAACTTAAAGAAAAAATATCTCGAATCTGATTCTGATGGTTTTGTTGGTTTTAATGGAAAAAACTTTATCTCTTGCGAACCTGATCCAGAATCTTATTCAAAAAGTAAGGTATACTTCCCTGGAGTGGCCTATAATCTTAATTTTGTACTGGAGGAATGTAATGATGAAAAAAATTGAATTAGATTTTGATAGATATGATAGAACTTTAATTAGTTTATCGGGGAGAAAGTTTGGAGAAAAAACATACAACGATCAAGTCGCTCCTTATATAGAAAAACAAGAAAAAGTTACTTTAGTATTTCCTGATAAAATTGAGGTTGTAGCCTCTTCTTTTGTTCAGGGACTGTTCTATAAAGAACTTGAAGAAATCGGACTTAACTCTGTGAAATCAAAATTTACTATTGAATCTAAAGTAAATGGTTTTGCTCAAAATTTTTGGGGGAGTTTAGATTAATGAAAACTTCTGATATATTAGCGACTATTGCAATCTTTGTCTCTATTTTCACATTTATTATAAACTTACATTTTGAAAACAAGCGTTTAAAACGAGAGTCAGATGCTAAATTTTTTCAAGATATTTATTTTAAATACATGAAAGACATAATTCCGAAGGTAGAAGCAAATATTTCGTTTAATTCGACTACAAATAGACTAGAAGGTATAAAACCAATGATTGTTTTACTTCAAAATTTAAGAAAGAAAACAACACCATATAAGTTTGTAGATACGAAGTTTTATGAGAGTTTCACAAAAAAAATAATGAATGTAGAAGATTTTTATTCCGATTCTCTTAGTCATGTTACTGACTCCATAAGATATGAGCAATTTCATAAAGATTCTACTCTAAAGATTACTGAACTATATTTAATACTAAATCAAAAATTTAGAAATAAAAGATTTAAAAATGATTAGGATCTAACATAATAAATTCAGTCAATTCGTTCCCGTACACCCACTTATTGACACCATCGGCTGGGTAGCGAAGAAATAAAAATCCGTTTTAGACTAATTTCCACTTCTGTTAGGCAAGTGGAAGTTACTTTGAGAAGTTAGCGAAATAAAAGTCCTGTCACTTTCTCCCCCTTAACCTTTGACTATTCCGCAAAATTATCGTAAAATAAAGAGTAAATGATAAAATGAGGTCAGAGTCTGTTCGCTCTGGCGATAGTAGTATAAATGAGGAGAAACGCTTTGGAATTAGAAGTATTTGCTGGGCAAGAAAAAAGTGAACTATCTATGATTGAGGTAGCGCGTGCTATCTTGGAACTTCGTGGTCGCGATCATGAGATGCATTTTAGCGATCTTGTAAATGAAATTCAAAACTACCTTGGAACATCAAACAGCGATATCCGCGAAGCTTTGCCTTTGTTCTACACAGAGTTGAACTTTGACGGTAGCTTCATCTCGCTTGGAGACAATAAATGGGGTCTTCGTTCATGGTATGGTGTAGACGAAATCGACGAAGAAATCATCGCTCTTGAGGAAAATGATGACGATGAAGTAGCACCAAAAGCTAAGAAGAAACGTGTCAATGCCTTCATGGATGGCGATTCAGATGCTATTGACTACAATGCGGACGATCCAGAAGACGAAGATGCATACGAAGCAGATCCAGCTCTTTCATACGATGATGAAAATCCAGATGATGAGAAAAATGAAGTGGAAGCTTACGATGCAGAAATCAACGAAATCGCCCCAGATGACTTGGGAGAAGACGTGGATCTCAACGAAGAAGACGATGAGTTTTCAGATGATGATGCTGAAAACATCGAGGAATAAAAATTTGCTATTGACAATTGTCCTATTTTTAGGTATCATATTGTTCGGGCACCTCTTTTAGAGGTCGGGGCTCCCTAGTTCTTAGGGAGCTATTTTTGTTTTTTCAAGAAGTTATCTTCTTGTATTTTAGTTGTGAATCTGGCGCAGTCGTCCCAGATTATCTTATTAGTAGGGTCTTGTTTTCTATGTCCCCTCGTAGTCAACAAGGCCTTGAGCATTTTAGAAAGAGGAATCTATGTCAACGAAATATATTTTTGTAACTGGTGGTGTGGTGTCGTCTATTGGGAAAGGTATCGTCGCAGCAAGTCTAGGCCGTCTCTTGAAAAATCGTGGTCTCAAAGTAACCATTCAAAAGTTTGACCCTTATATCAATATCGATCCGGGGACTATGAGCCCTTATCAGCACGGGGAAGTTTTTGTGACAGATGATGGAGCTGAGACAGATTTGGACTTGGGTCACTATGAACGTTTCATCGATATCAATCTTAATAAATATTCCAACGTGACAACTGGTAAAATTTACAGTGAAGTTCTTCGTAAAGAACGCCGTGGAGAATACCTTGGGGCAACTGTTCAAGTCATTCCTCATATAACAGATGCTTTGAAAGAAAAAATCAAGCGTGCCGCTGTAACGACCGACTCGGATGTCATTATCACAGAAGTTGGTGGAACAGTAGGAGATATCGAGTCCTTGCCATTCCTAGAGGCTCTTCGTCAGATGAAGGCAGATGTTGGCGCGGATAATGTTATGTACATCCATACAACCTTACTTCCATACCTCAAGGCTGCCGGTGAAATGAAAACCAAACCAACTCAACACTCTGTCAAAGAATTGCGTGGATTGGGAATCCAACCAAATATGTTGGTGATTCGTACAGAACAACCAGCTGGTCAAGGAATTAAAAACAAACTAGCACAGTTCTGTGATGTGGCACCAGAAGCCGTTATCGAATCGTTGGACGTTGAACACCTTTACCAAATTCCATTGAACTTGCAGGCTCAAGGTATGGATCAAATTGTCTGTGACCATTTGAAATTAGATGCACCAGTAGCGGATATGACAGAGTGGTCAGCTATGGTGGACAAGGTCATGAACCTTAAGAAACAAGTCAAGATTTCCCTTGTTGGTAAGTATGTGGAGTTGCAAGATGCCTACATCTCAGTGGTCGAAGCCTTGAAACACTCTGGTTATGCCAATGATGCAGAAGTTAAAATCAATTGGGTCAATGCCAATGATGTGACAGCAGAGAATGTGGCAGAACTTTTGTCTGATGCGGACGGAATCATCGTGCCAGGTGGTTTTGGTCAACGTGGTACTGAAGGGAAAATCCAAGCCATCCGCTATGCGCGTGAAAATGATGTTCCAATGTTGGGTGTCTGCTTGGGAATGCAGTTGACATGTATCGAGTTTGCTCGTCACGTTTTAGGACTCGAAGGTGCCAATTCTGCAGAACTTGCACCAGAAACAAAATACCCTATCATTGATATCATGCGTGATCAGATTGACGTTGAGGATATGGGTGGAACCCTTCGCTTGGGACTTTATCCGTCTAAGTTGAAACGTGGTTCTAAGGCTGCGGCTGCTTATCACAATCAAGAAGTGGTGCAACGCCGTCACCGTCATCGTTATGAGTTTAACAATGCCTTCCGTGAGCAGTTTGAGGAAGCAGGCTTTGTCTTCTCAGGAGTTTCTCCAGACAATCGTTTGGTCGAAATCGTGGAAATTCCTGAAAATAAATTCTTTGTAGCGTGTCAGTATCACCCTGAACTGTCAAGCCGTCCAAATCGTCCAGAAGAACTCTACACTGCCTTTGTGACTGCAGCAGTTGAGAACAGTAATTAGCAAAATCAGAACCTTTGAGAAGAATCTCAGAGGTTTTTTGCTTGCATATTTAGGATAAGATTTGCAAAATAAAAACATAGTGATATAATTAACATAAAAAATCCTAAGGAGGATTTACAATGAAAAAAATCACACTATTTGGTTTATCTCTAGCAGGTCTAGCTTTACTGGCTTTTCCTCATTCAGGGCAGGCATTTGAGCTTAAAGAAGAATGGGTTGTCAAGTGTGGAGTGCAGTATCAAGATGGAAAGATTCTTCGATTCAACAGTGGCCATGAAGTAGATATTAAAGTATTGGATTTGCCAAAAAACGAGAAAATCGAGTGGACGGTCAGTCTCAATGGTCAAGATCAAACTGTCAATTTCCTAGGTCAAGAAAAGGACAAGTCTATGATGGGCGTAGAGGGGCGTTACCTGAATTTCTATGTTCCATATGGCTATAGAGGAGATATCAAGGTCGAGGCTAAGAGCGGAAACGAAGTGAAGACCTGGTTAACGAAAGTTGTGGATGATATTCATAATGATAGTGGAAAGAGAGGCTACTACCGTATTGAAGAATCAAATAATCAATACACCTACCTTGATACAAAATGGGATTATCAAACCAAGACTTACACTGCTACCTTACCAGAGACTGTCAATGGTCAAAAAGTCTTTGCTTGGGCAGACTATAACAATGGCGAGTTGAAACTTGAAAAACTAAAGTCTATCAGTCACAAATATGATGGAGGAGCTTTCAAAGAACTTTATCCGATTGTAAAAGCAGAAAGCTGGCTAAAATCAAACCAAAACTGGTACTATCAAAAACAAGGTCAATTAGTGCAGAATGATTGGGTTAAGGACAAGGGAACTTGGTACTTTATGAATGATAAAGGAGTCATGTTCAATCAAACTTGGCTTTATCAAGGTAGCAACTGGTATGCCTTTAAATCATCAGGAGCCATGATTGCGAGTGATTGGCTTTACGACCAAGGCAAGTGGTACTATTTATCAACTTCAGGCTCCATGAAAGCAAATACTTGGGTTTATGACAAGGGAGACTGGTATTATGTAAGTTCTTCTGGTGCCATGTTATCGAATGATTGGGTCAAAGATAATGGCAAGTGGTATTATCTGGCTTCATCAGGTAAGATGCTTCGCAATACCTACACACCTGATGGTTACTACGTTGGTAACTCAGGCGCTTGGCAATAAGAATAATACTCTTCGAAAATCTCTTCAAACCACGTCAGTTCTATCCACAACCTCAAAACGCTGTTTTGAGCTGACTTCGTCAGTTCTATCTACAACCTCAAAGCAGTGATTTGAGCAGCCTGCGGTTAGCTTCCTAGTTTGCTCTTTGATTTTCATTGAGTATAAGAAGTCCTTTTCCTTAAAGGAAGGGGCTTTTTACTTGCTTTTCTGCTACTTCCTCATTTGTCCTAAAGCCTTTTTTGTGTTAAAATGAATGGTATGAAAGCTAAAAAAATGTGGATGGCAGGCTTGGCTTTGCTTGGTATTGGGAGCCTTGCCCTTGCTACGAAAAAAGTTGCAGATGACCATAAGCTCATGAAGACTCAGGAAGAGTTGACAGCGATTGTGCGAGACCATTTTTCAGACATGGGGGAAATTGCGACCCTCTATGTTCAAGTCTATGAAAGCAGTCTAGAGAGCTTGGTTGGTGGCGTCATTTTTGAGGATGGCCGTCATTATACCTTTGTCTATGAAAATGAAGACCTAGTCTATGAGGAGGAAGTTTTATGATACAACCAGCAAGTTTAGAAGAATTGGCATCTTTAGTGGAGAAAGATGGCAAGAAGGTCTTTCTTTTTGTGGCAGACTGGTGTGGCGATTGTCGTTATATCTATCCTGCCTTACCAGAAATTGAGGAGACCAATCCAGAGTTTACCTTTATTCGAGTGGACCGAGACCAGTATATGGATTTGGCCAAACTCTGGGATGTTTACGGAATTCCTAGCCTTGTTGTTCTAGAAAAGGACAAGGAAATCGGTCGTTTTGTCAATCGTGACCGTAAAAGCAAGCAACAAATCAATGACTTTTTAGCAGGACTGAAATAGGAGAAAAGAGAAATAATGATTTTTACATATAACAAAGAACATGTCGGTGATGTCCTTATGGTCATCGTGAAAAACAGCGGAGATGCTAAACTGGATGTGGAACGCAAAGGCAAGATAGCCCGTGTTTTTCTCAAAGATAATGGGGAAACAGTAGCTTGGAATATTTTCGAAGTTTCAAGTTTGTTTGAAATTGCAGAGCGCGGTCAAGTCTTTTTGACAGATGAGCAAGTCGCTCGTTTGAACCAAGAACTACAGGCGGAAGGCTTTACAGAAGAAATTGTCAATGACAAGGAACCTAAGTTTGTTGTTGGTGAAATTGTCGAGATGGTAGCTCATCCAGATAGTGACCACCTCAACATCTGCCAAGTTGCAGTCGCAAGTGACAAGACAGTGCAAATCGTTGCAGGGGCTCCCAATGCGCGTGTCGGTCTGAAAACCATTGTGGCTCTTCCTGGAGCTATGATGCCAAAAGGCAATCTCATTTTCCCAGGCGAGCTTCGTGGCGAAAAGAGTTTTGGAATGATGTGTAGTCCTCGTGAATTGCATCTGCCAAATGCTCCGCAAAAACGTGGTGTTATTGAATTATCAGAAGACCACGTTGTCGGAACACTATTCGACCCAGCGAAACACTGGACTGCCTAAGAAATTGTCAGTATCTGATAGACCAGATAGAGGGGGATAAGATGGCGAAAAATGTAGTGATTACGGGAGCGACATCAGGGATTGGTGAAGCGATTGCGCGGGCTTATCTGAAGCAGGGTGAGAATGTCGTTCTAACAGGACGACGGATAGACAGATTAGAAGTCCTTAAGTCAGAGTTTGCAGCAACCTATCCAAATCAAACAGTTTGGACCTTTCCACTAGATGTCACGGATATGACCATGGTGAAGACTGTCTGCTCTGATATTCTAGAAACGATAGAGCAGATTGATATATTGGTCAATAACGCCGGACTGGCTCTAGGTTTAGCACCCTATCAGGACTATGAAGAGTTAGATATGCTGACCATGTTGGATACTAATGTCAAGGGTTTGATGGCAGTCACTCGCTGTTTCTTGCCAGCAATGGTAAAAGCCAATCAGGGGCATATTATCAATATGGGATCGACCGCAGGAATCTATGCTTATGCGGGAGCCGCTGTTTACTCAGCCACCAAGGCGGCAGTTAAAACTTTTTCAGATGGACTGCGAATTGATACTATCGCAACGGACATCAAGGTGACGACCATTCAGCCTGGAATTGTCGAAACAGATTTCTCAACGGTACGTTTTCATGGTGACAAAGAGCGTGCTGCGTCCGTCTATCAGGGAATCGAAGCCTTGCAAGCTCAGGATATTGCAGACACAGTGGTTTATGTGACCAGTCAACCTCGCCGTGTGCAGATTACAGATATGACCATTATGGCCAATCAACAGGCGACAGGTTTCATGGTTCATAAAAAATAAAAAATTTTCTCGAAAAGTTACAAATTTCTGTAACTTTTTTTGATTTCCTGCGAATAGATAAGTAGGAGGAAGAAAATATGTATAATAAAGTTATCTTAATCGGACGTTTAACGTCTACACCAGAATTGCATAAAACCAACAATGACAAGTCAGTAGCACGAGCAACTATCGCTGTGAACCGTCGTTATAAAGACCAAAACGGTGAACGTGAAGCTGATTTTGTCAATATGGTCCTATGGGGTAGACTAGCAGAAACTTTGGCCAGCTACGCAACCAAAGGCAGTCTCATTTCCGTTGATGGAGAATTACGTACCCGTCGTTTTGAGAAAAATGGCCAGATGAACTATGTGACCGAAGTTCTTGTTACAGGATTCCAACTCTTGGAAAGTCGTGCCCAACGTGCCATGCGTGAAAATAACGCAGGCCAAGACTTGGCAGACCTAGTCTTGGAAGAGGAAGAATTGCCATTTTAAGCATTAAAAGGTTTGAGTTTGTCTCAGGCTTTTTATCTTGCCAAAGTCAGACTTTTTTCTTGACTATTTCTGACCAAGTGATACAATAGAACTATAAATTAGCACTCAGATATAAAGAGTGCTAATGATATCTATCTCATTATGGAGGAAATCAGATGTTGAAACCATTAGGAGACCGTGTGGTCTTGAAAATCGAAGAAAAAGAACAAACTGTTGGAGGCTTTGTCCTTGCAGGCTCAGCCCAAGAAAAAACAAAAACAGCCCAAGTTGTAGCTACTGGACAAGGTGTTCGTACCTTGAACGGTGATTTGGTTGCCCCAAGCGTTAAGACTGGCGACCGTGTCTTGGTTGAAGCCCATGCAGGTCTTGATGTCAAAGATGGCGATGAAAAGTACATCATCGTTGGCGAAGCGAACATTTTGGCTATCATTGAAGAATAGAAGGAGAAAGTAAGTATGTCAAAAGAAATTAAATTTTCATCTGATGCTCGTTCAGCTATGGTCCGAGGTGTCGATATTCTTGCAGACACTGTTAAAGTAACCTTGGGGCCAAAAGGTCGTAACGTTGTGTTGGAAAAATCATTTGGCTCACCCTTGATTACCAATGATGGTGTGACCATTGCTAAAGAAATCGAGTTGGAAGACCATTTTGAAAATATGGGTGCCAAATTGGTATCAGAAGTAGCTTCAAAAACCAATGATATCGCAGGTGACGGAACGACAACTGCAACTGTCTTGACCCAAGCAATCGTCCGCGAAGGCATCAAAAACGTCACAGCAGGTGCAAATCCAATCGGCATTCGTCGTGGGATTGAAACAGCAGTTGCAGCAGCAGTAGAAGCCTTGAAAAACAATGCAATCCCTGTTGCCAATAAAGAAGCTATCGCTCAGGTCGCCGCCGTATCTTCTCGTTCTGAAAAAGTCGGTGAATACATCTCTGAAGCCATGGAAAAAGTTGGCAAAGATGGAGTCATTACTATCGAAGAGTCACGTGGTATGGAAACAGAACTTGAAGTTGTGGAAGGAATGCAGTTTGACCGTGGTTATCTTTCACAGTATATGGTAACAGATAGCGAAAAAATGATGGCTGACCTTGAAAATCCATACATTTTGATTACTGATAAGAAGATTTCCAATATCCAAGAAATCTTGCCATTACTAGAAAGCATTCTCCAAAGCAATCGTCCACTCTTGATTATTGCGGATGATGTTGATGGCGAAGCTCTTCCAACTCTTGTTTTGAACAAGATTCGTGGAACCTTCAACGTGGTGGCAGTCAAGGCACCTGGTTTTGGTGACCGTCGCAAAGCCATGCTTGAAGATATCGCCATCTTGACAGGTGGAACAGTTATCACAGAAGACCTTGGTCTTGAGTTGAAAGATGCGACAATTGAAGCGCTTGGTCAAGCAGCGAGAGTAACTGTGGACAAAGATAGCACGGTTATCGTAGAAGGTGCGGGAAATCCTGAAGCGATTTCACACCGTATTGCAGTTATCAAGTCTCAAATCGAAACTACAACTTCTGAATTTGATCGTGAAAAATTGCAAGAACGCTTGGCCAAATTGTCAGGTGGTGTAGCGGTTATTAAGGTCGGAGCTGCAACTGAGACTGAGTTGAAAGAAATGAAACTCCGTATTGAAGATGCCCTCAACGCTACTCGTGCAGCTGTTGAAGAAGGAATCGTTGCAGGTGGTGGAACAGCCCTTGTAAATGTTATACCAGCCGTGGCTGATTTGAAATTGACAGGAGACGAAGCAACAGGCCGCAATATTGTTCTCCGTGCCTTGGAAGAACCAGTCCGTCAAATTGCCCACAATGCAGGATTTGAAGGATCTATCGTTATCGATCGTTTGAAAAATGCTGAAGTTGGTACAGGATTCAACGCAGCAACTGGTGAGTGGGTCAATATGATTGATCAAGGGATTATCGATCCAGTTAAGGTTAGTCGTTCAGCCCTACAAAATGCAGCATCTGTAGCCAGCTTGATTTTGACTACAGAAGCAGTCGTAGCCAATAAACCAGAACCAGTAGCCTCAGCTCCAGCAATGGATCCAAGCATGATGGGCGGCATGATGTAAGCTTTCTATAGGAAACACAAAAGGAGGGAATGCCTATTCCTCCTTTTTATGATGTTCATTTCTAAATTGATTTGAGCTCTCCTAACTTATATGATAAAATAAGACTAGAAAAAGGAGAAGAACATGATCGATGTAGAAGAGATTCTGAGCAAGATGAACCCCAATCAGAAGATTAATTATGACCGTGTCATGCAGAAGATGGTCCAAGTATGGGAGAAAAATGAGCAACGGCCAACCATTCTCATGCATGTTTGCTGTGCCCCTTGCAGTACCTATACCCTAGAATATTTGACCAAATACGCTGATGTGACCATCTATTTTGCCAATTCCAATATTCATCCCAAGGCAGAATACCATAAGCGTGCCTATGTGACTAAAAAGTTTGTCAGTGATTTCAATGAGCGGACTGGCAATAACGTTCAATACCTAGAAGCTCCTTATGAACCTAACGAATATCGTAAACTGGTTCGAGGTTTGGAAGAAGAGCCTGAAGGTGGCGACCGTTGTAAGGTTTGCTTTGACTACCGCCTGGATAAAACAGCGCAAGTGGCTATGGATTTAGGTTTTGATTATTTCGGTTCGGCTTTAACCATCAGTCCTCATAAGAATTCTCAAACCATTAACAGCATCGGAATCGATGTGCAAAAGATTTACACAACTCATTATCTTCCCAGCGATTTCAAGAAAAATCAAGGCTACAAACGTTCAGTAGAGATGTGTGAAGAGTATGACATCTACCGTCAATGTTATTGTGGATGCGTCTATGCAGCCCAAGCCCAGAATATTGACCTGGTTCAAGTTAAGAAGGATGCCACAGCGTTCTTGCTGGATAAGGATGTTGAAAAAGACTATTCCCACATCAAATTTACTGTTACGAAATTAGATATATAAATGAAAACTTGCCTCAAGGTAGGTTTTTTGCTAGTAGAAAAGCGATAGACAGAAATTGCTGGACCAATCTTTGAATTTCTAGTCCAAGGCTTGTGAGTCTTCAACAAGCCTTGGACTCTTAAAAAAATGAAGTTTTGCTTAAAAGAGCTTTTTAAATTAAAACGAGCAATTATCAGTTCAAATCTGTTTCAAAAGAAGAACGGATAAATTAATCGATGCTTTGTTTTTGAGTTAGGAAGTTAAGCATGCCAAACTGAGTCGTAGGAATAAATTTCTTTATAGAAATGTGTTACAACTCTGCTATAACGGAATATTCCTTTTTTGCATTTATACAACTTATTTAACACTATCTTTATTCTTGTGATATAATGTCAAATTATAGAGTGGAGGTCATTTAAAATGATTGATAAAGTAATTGAACAATATAAAAGTCATGATAATCTTGATATTCGAGTAGAATTGCATAAGAAGTATTCAAAAAATAAATTGGGATTTAATAATTGGATATTTTCTAACTACCAAATCACTGATGAAGTAAAGGTTCTAGAATTGGGATGTGGTACAGGAGAACTGTGGAAAAGTAATAGTGATTCTATAGATAAAATGAAGCAGTTGGTTGTTACAGATTTTTCTAAAGATATGGTAAAATCAACGAAGTCAGTGATTGGAAATAGAGACAATGTCAACTATGAGATAATGGATATTCAAAAGATTTCTTTTGAGAATGAAACGTTTGATATTGTTATTGCTAATATGCTTTTACATCATGTGAATGATATTCCTAAAGCTCTCTCTGAGGTAAATAGGGTCTTAAAAACCGGAGGAATTTTTTACTGTGCTACATTTGGTGAAAATGGAGTTGTAAATTATTTGGCAAGTTTATTTAAAGATGAGGTTAATCAAGATTTAGAAAATAAAACGTTTACTTTACAAAATGGTAAAAGGTACCTGAGTAGGTATTTTAACTCTGTCGATACATTACTCTATGATGATGAGTTACAGGTAACTAGTATAGATGACCTAGTTAAATACATCCAATCGTTTAAAGGAATTTCAGAAATAGGCTCACTAGAAGAGGAAATAATACGTAAAAGATTGGAAAGTGAGTTTAATAATGGTATGTTGATCATTCCTAAAGAATATGGTATGTTTATCGCTAGAAAAGAAAGTTAAGGGAACGAAATTGTGAAAAATTATGGAGAAGCTTTTCGATATTTTAGAAAATTAAACGGATATTCTTTAGAGTATGCTGCAGCTGATTCTATATCAAAATCTCAACTTTCTAGATTTGAAAGAGGAGAAAATGAAATTTCTCTTTCAACGTTCTTTAAATTATTATCAAATATCAATGTTTCGATAGAGAATTTTTGTAATCACCTAGAACATTATAAAAGAACGGAGCTTGATGATTTTTTGGTTAATTTATCTCCGAATTTTTATAGTTTGAATACTAAAGGATTGGAGGAAATAAAAAATGAGCAACAAAAACTTTTTGAGAAGAATGGGGAAAAAACTCATAAAATAAATACAATTATGGTTCAGGGATTATTAAATCAGATAGATTGTAATTATGTAGTTAGTAGAGAAGATCTAAATTTAGTATATGACTATTTATTCCAGAAGGAACGATGGGAGTCCTATGAGATAACGCTGATTGGTAATTTATATCATCTTTTTGAAATAGATTATATTTACAGGGTTGGAAAAGAAATACTGGAGCGTACACATTATTACGAAAAAATCGGCAAGAATAGAAATTTAGTTGTGTCAGCTTGTTTAAATTTTTGGTTCTGTTGCCTTGAAAATTCACATCTAATATATGCAGACTACTTTGAAATGAAATTAAAGAAATTATTAAAAGATGACACAAAAGTTTTTGAAAAATCTACATTCAAATTTGTAGAAGGATATAAAATATACCTGACTGAATCTAAAGAATCTGGAATTAAACAAATGAACAATGTCATAAAATATTTTGAGTTTATTGAATCTAAAAGTATTGCTTTATATTTTCAAAAACGATTAAATGAGTTGGTAGATTAAATAGCATTTTCTCTGTAAAGATATTATTTTTAAAATGTTGTACTAAATGATTGATGCTAGGTGGAAATCCAAAAAATAAATTATTTGATACGAAGTTGACCTGTATTTTTTATACTAATCATCTCCGTATTTTTGTATTAAACGATATAAGTTTATTGTAAATTTAAAGGAACAAAGACATTAAAAAATATCAGTAGGTCTATTTGTTTTATATATTTCGCGAATTCTGCATAAATCTCTTTCTAGTAATGTGTTGTAACTCTGCTATAATGGATTTATTCCTTTTTGTGTTTACACAATTTATTTTACACTACCAAAAAAACAAGGTCAGGATTTTGTTCCTGACCTTTGACAACTTTACCGATTCTTTAGTTCTACATAGCGCTTGTACCAAATGTTTACATAGGCTTCTGAGAAAGGACCTCGTCCATTGTTAATCCAATCAACAAGAATTTTGACATGTTCTTTTAAAATATAGTCCAAATCATCAGAATAATTCATTTTGCGTTTGTGACGCTCATACTCCTCAACGTCCAAGAGACGTTTTTCCCCATCTGTAAAAATTTTAACATCCAAATCGTAATCAATATACTTCAGTGCTTCTTCATCCAGATAGTAGGGGCTAGCCATATTGCAATAGTAGGAAATTCCATTATCACGAATCATGGCAATGATATTAAACCAATATTTCTTGTGAAAGTAAACAATAGCCGGTTCTCGAGTAACCCAACGACGACCATCACTTTCGGTAACAAGTGTATGATCGTTGACACCAATAATGGCGTTTTCTGTTGTTTTTAGTACCATGGTGTCCCGCCAAGTTCGGTGGAGACTCCCATCATGCTTATAACTTTGAATTGTAATAAAGTCGCCTTCTTTTGGAAGCTTCATAACTAACCAACTTTCTACAATTTATAAGTTTATCGTTTACTATTGTACCATAAAATTACCTAAAATCTGTGAATTTTACATGAAAATATTAAAGATATTCTCTGAGAGCGCTTGCTATATCCGAAAAATCGTAGCCTTTTCGTGCTAAAACTTGAGTTAAACGCTGTTTAAGTTCGTATCCTTCATATTTTCGAGCATACTTAGCATATTGCTTATCAAGTTCCCTGAAGATGAGTTCCTGAGTCGTTTCTTGGTCAACTTGACTATCCAACTCGTCAAAGGCAACTTTAGCATCAGGATAAGAGAAGCCCTTGTTGGTCAGATTTTGGATAATCTTATCTTGCAAGGCACGAGCTGGAAGTTTTCCCTCATATTTTTTCAATAGTTTGTTGGCTACACGTTGAGCAACTTCCGAAAAATCAAATTCTTTCAAGTTCTCTTCTATACTAGATTTTGAAATCCCTTTTTGAGCTAGTTTCTGAGTCAGTACATAAGGTCCCTTGTCTCCTGAAAGTTGATTGGCATTGATGATAGCATAAGCGTACTGGTCATCATTAATCCACTTATCTTCTTTAAGATTAGCAATGACTTGAGAAACGATGTTTTCATCAATATCGTATTTTTTCAGATATCCTCTTACTTCTTTTTCAGTGCGTGCTTTAAAGGATAGGTGGTAGAGGGCCAGATTCTTACCATAAGAAAATTGAGCAAAGTCCTGTATCTCTTTCAATTCCTCTTCGCTTATCACCTTATCTCTCGATAGCATAAAACGAACAATTGTATCTTCGGTGATATAACATTTATCGTTATTATCAAGCTCCATCAGATAGAGTCTTTTTTTCTTTTCAAGTTTTGTGATTTTCATAGTTCTATTATAACTCAAAATGTGATAAGATAGGGGTATGAATCTGAAAGTGAAACAAAAAATACCATTAAAAATCAAGCGCATGGGAATTAATGGTGAGGGAATCGGTTTTTACCAAAAAACATTAGTCTTTGTGCCGGGTGCTCTCAAAGGAGAAGATATCTATTGTCAGATTACTTCTATTAAACGCAACTTTGTTGAAGCAAAGCTACTAAAGGTCAACAAGAAGTCTAAATTTCGAGTTGTGCCAGCTTGTACTATTTACAATGAGTGCGGAGGCTGTCAAATTATGCACCTGCATTATGATAAGCAACTGGAGTTCAAGACGGACTTACTTCATCAAGCACTGAAAAAATTTGCTCCTGCAGGATATGAAAACTATGAAATTCGTCCAACTATTGGAATGCAGGAACCAAAGTACTACCGTGCTAAGTTACAATTTCAGACTCGAAAATTTAAGAATCAGGTTAAGGCGGGCTTATATGCACAAAACTCTCACTATTTAGTAGAGTTGAAAGACTGCCTAGTACAAGACAAGGAAACCCAAGTGATTGCTAATCGTCTAGCAGAATTACTTACTTATCACCAGATTCCAATCACGGATGAGAGAAAAGTTCTAGGTGTTAGAACGATAATGGTCAGACGAGCAAGAAAGACTGGACAGGTTCAGATTATTATTGTTACAAACCGTCAGCTTAATTTAACCCAACTAGTAAAAAACTTAGTTAAAGATTTCCCAGAAGTTGTGACAGTAGCTGTAAATACAAATACAGCTAAAACCAGTGAGATTTATGGTGAAAAGACAGAGATTATCTGGGGAGAAGAGAGTATTCAAGAAGGTGTACTCGATTATGAATTTTCACTATCTCCTCGAGCTTTCTATCAACTAAATCCTGAACAAACAGAAGTTCTTTATAACGAGGCGGTAAAAGCCTTGGATGTAAATAAAGAAGACCATTTGATTGATGCTTATTGTGGAGTTGGAACGATTGGATTTGCCTTCGCAAAGAAAGTTAAAACACTCAGAGGTATGGATATTATTCCAGAAGCCATTGAAGATGCCAAGCGAAATGCTAAAAGAATGGGATTTGACAACACACATTACGAAGCTGGAACAGCCGAGGAGATTATTCCTCGCTGGTATAAGGAAGGCTACCGAGCAGATGCTCTGATTGTGGATCCACCACGTACTGGTCTGGACGATAAGCTATTAGATACTATTCTTACTTATGTACCAGAAAAAATGGTTTATATTTCTTGTAATGTTTCGACCTTGGCTCGTGATTTAGTACGCTTAGTAGAAGTCTATGACCTCCATTATATCCAGTCGGTCGATATGTTCCCACATACCGCTCGAACTGAAGCTGTTGTAAAATTAATTAAAAAAGTTTCAAAAAGGAGTTGACAAAGTTTAAAAAGTCTGTATAATAGTAAGAGTTGAAAACAACTCTGGTCCGTTGGTCAAGGGGTTAAGACACCGCCTTTTCACGGCGGTAACACGGGTTCGAATCCCGTACGGACTATGGTATGTTGCGGTTGAAGCACTTGATGGAAAAAAGTTTCAAAAAAGTTTCAAAAAAGTGTTGACAAGCGAAAGCGACTGTGATATACTAATATAGTTGTCACTTGAGAGAAGCAAGTGACAAAGACCTTTGAAAACTGAACAAGACGAACCAATGTGCAGGGCACTACAACTAAGGTTGTAGTACTGAACAATGAAAAAACAATAAATCTGTCAGTGACAGAAATGAGTGAGAACTCAAACTTTTAATGAGAGTTTGATCCTGGCTCAGGACGAACGCTGGCGGCGTGCCTAATACATGCAAGTAGAACGCTGAAGGAGGAGCTTGCTTCTCCGGATGAGTTGCGAACGGGTGAGTAACGCGTAGGTAACCTGCCTGGTAGCGGGGGATAACTATTGGAAACGATAGCTAATACCGCATAAGAGTAGATGTTGCATGACATTTGCTTAAAAGGTGCAATTGCATCACTACCAGATGGACCTGCGTTGTATTAGCTAGTTGGTGGGGTAACGGCTCACCAAGGCGACGATACATAGCCGACCTGAGAGGGTGATCGGCCACACTGGGACTGAGACACGGCCCAGACTCCTACGGGAGGCAGCAGTAGGGAATCTTCGGCAATGGACGGAAGTCTGACCGAGCAACGCCGCGTGAGTGAAGAAGGTTTTCGGATCGTAAAGCTCTGTTGTAAGAGAAGAACGAGTGTGAGAGTGGAAAGTTCACACTGTGACGGTATCTTACCAGAAAGGGACGGCTAACTACGTGCCAGCAGCCGCGGTAATACGTAGGTCCCGAGCGTTGTCCGGATTTATTGGGCGTAAAGCGAGCGCAGGCGGTTAGATAAGTCTGAAGTTAAAGGCTGTGGCTTAACCATAGTACGCTTTGGAAACTGTTTAACTTGAGTGCAAGAGGGGAGAGTGGAATTCCATGTGTAGCGGTGAAATGCGTAGATATATGGAGGAACACCGGTGGCGAAAGCGGCTCTCTGGCTTGTAACTGACGCTGAGGCTCGAAAGCGTGGGGAGCAAACAGGATTAGATACCCTGGTAGTCCACGCCGTAAACGATGAGTGCTAGGTGTTAGACCCTTTCCGGGGGTTAGTGCCGCAGCTAACGCATTAAGCACTCCGCCTGGGGAGTACGACCGCAAGGTTGAAACTCAAAGGAATTGACGGGGGCCCGCACAAGCGGTGGAGCATGTGGTTTAATTCGAAGCAACGCGAAGAACCTTACCAGGTCTTGACATCCCTCTGACCGCTCTAGAGATAGAGTTTTCCTTCGGGACAGAGGTGACAGGTGGTGCATGGTTGTCGTCAGCTCGTGTCGTGAGATGTTGGGTTAAGTCCCGCAACGAGCGCAACCCCTATTGTTAGTTGCCATCATTCAGTTGGGCACTCTAGCGAGACTGCCGGTAATAAACCGGAGGAAGGTGGGGATGACGTCAAATCATCATGCCCCTTATGACCTGGGCTACACACGTGCTACAATGGCTGGTACAACGAGTCGCAAGCCGGTGACGGCAAGCTAATCTCTTAAAGCCAGTCTCAGTTCGGATTGTAGGCTGCAACTCGCCTACATGAAGTCGGAATCGCTAGTAATCGCGGATCAGCACGCCGCGGTGAATACGTTCCCGGGCCTTGTACACACCGCCCGTCACACCACGAGAGTTTGTAACACCCGAAGTCGGTGAGGTAACCGTAAGGAGCCAGCCGCCTAAGGTGGGATAGATGATTGGGGTGAAGTCGTAACAAGGTAGCCGTATCGGAAGGTGCGGCTGGATCACCTCCTTTCTAAGGATAAGGAACTGCGCATTGGTCTTGTTTAGTCTTGAGAGGTCTTGTGGGGCCTTAGCTCAGCTGGGAGAGCGCCTGCTTTGCACGCAGGAGGTCAGCGGTTCGATCCCGCTAGGCTCCATTGGTGAGAGATCACCAAGTAATGCACATTGAAAATTGAATATCTATATCAAATAGTAACAAGAAAATAAACCGAAAACGCTGTAGTATTAATAAGAGTTTATGACTGAAAGGTCAGAAAATAAGGTTAAGTTAATAAGGGCGCACGGTGGATGCCTTGGCACTAGGAGCCGAAGAAGGACGTGACAAACGACGATATGCCTTGGGTAGCTGTAAGTAAGCGATGATCCAGGGATTTCCGAATGGGGGAACCCAACAGGTACTACCTGTTACCCGCATCTGTTAAGGATGTGAGGAGGAAGACGCAGTGAACTGAAACATCTAAGTAGCTGCAGGAAGAGAAAGCAAAAGCGATTGCCTTAGTAGCGGCGAGCGAAACGGCAGGAGGGCAAACCGAAGAGTTTACTCTTCGGGGTTGTAGGACTGCAATGTGGACTCAAAGATTATAGAAGAATGATTTGGGAAGATCAGCCAAAGAGAGTAATAGCCTCGTATTTAAAATAGTCTTTGTACCTAGCAGTATCCTGAGTACGGCGGGACACGCGAAATCCCGTCGGAATCTGGGAGGACCATCTCCCAACCCTAAATACTCCCTAGTGACCGATAGTGAACCAGTACCGTGAGGGAAAGGTGAAAAGCACCCCGGGAGGGGAGTGAAATAGAACCTGAAACCGTGTGCCTACAACAAGTTCGAGCCCGTTAATGGGTGAGAGCGTGCCTTTTGTAGAATGAACCGGCGAGTTACGTTATGATGCGAGGTTAAGTTGAAGAGACGGAGCCGTAGGGAAACCGAGTCTGAATAGGGCGGATTAGTATCATGACGTAGACCCGAAACCATGTGACCTACCCATGAGCAGGTTGAAGGTGCGGTAAGACGCACTGGAGGACCGAACCAGGGCACGTTGAAAAGTGCTTGGATGACTTGTGGGTAGCGGAGAAATTCCAAACGAACTTGGAGATAGCTGGTTCTCTCCGAAATAGCTTTAGGGCTAGCGTCGACATTAAGATTCTTGGAGGTAGAGCACTGTTTGGGTGAGGGGTCCATCCCGGATTACCAATCTCAGATAAACTCCGAATGCCAATGAATTATGGTCGGCAGTCAGACTGCGAGTGCTAAGATCCGTAGTCGAAAGGGAAACAGCCCAGACCACCAGCTAAGGTCCCAAAATAATTGTTAAGTGGAAAAGGATGTGGGGTTGCACAGACAACTAGGATGTTAGCTTAGAAGCAGCTATTCATTCAAAGAGTGCGTAATAGCTCACTAGTCGAGTGACCCTGCGCCGAAAATGTACCGGGGCTAAAACAATTTACCGAAGCTGTGGATACCTTTATAGGTATGGTAGGAGAGCGTTCTATGTGTGAAGAAGGTGTACCGTGAGGAGTGCTGGAACGCATAGAAGTGAGAATGCCGGTATGAGTAGCGAAAGACAGGTGAGAATCCTGTCCACCGTAAGACTAAGGTTTCCAGGGGAAGGCTCGTCCGCCCTGGGTTAGTCGGGACCTAAGGAGAGACCGAAAGGTGTATCCGATGGACAACAGGTTGATATTCCTGTACTAGAGTATGTAGTGATGGAGGGACGCAGTAGGCTAACTAAAGCAGACGATTGGAAGAGTCTGTCTAAGCAGTGAGGTGTGATATGAGTCAAATGCTTATATCTGTAACATTGAGCTGTGATGGGGAGCGAAGTTTAGTAGCGAAGTTAGTGACGTCACACTGCCAAGAAAAGCTTCTAGCGTTTAAACATACTCTACCCGTACCGCAAACCGACACAGGTAGTCGAGGCGAGTAGCCTCAGGTGAGCGAGAGAACTCTCGTTAAGGAACTCGGCAAAATGACCCCGTAACTTCGGGAGAAGGGGTGCTGATTTTAAGTCAGCCGCAGTGAATAGGCCCAAGCAACTGTTTATCAAAAACACAGCTCTCTGCTAAATCGTAAGATGATGTA
>NZ_AP028929.1:1500000-1700000 GCF_041154385.1 Streptococcus sp. SN-1 | reverse complement strand
AGTATGTATGCGGGTGTAGTTTAGTGGTAAAACTACAGCCTTCCAAGCTGTTGTCGCGAGTTCGATTCTCGTCACCCGCTTTGAACTTTGTTCAAATTACATTACCAAGTTTTTAACTTGGGCGCGTAGCTCAGGTGGTTAGAGCGCACGCCTGATAAGCGTGAGGTCGGTGGTTCGAGTCCACTCGTGCCCATTAATAGGAGAATTACTCAAGAGGCTGAAGAGGACGGTTTGCTAAATCGTTAGGTCGGGTAACTGGCGCAAGGGTTCGAATCCCTTATTCTCCGTTTTATTGAGAGTTTATAGCTCTTTTTTTGTATTTTTAAGAATAGTAGAATAAAAACTTCAGATTTGTAAAACTTAATTGGATTACTTATCTGAAGTTTTTTTGCGCTCTTTGTCAACTGTAGTGGGCTGAAGAAATACTAAAATTTGTATATATTGTTGATTTTATGGTTGTGCTAGTTTATTATTACTTCCAACTCTTGAGTGAAATTTCTCCGCTATTGAGCCAGATTTCTTTTCCGTTATCACATTGAACTAGAAGTTTTCCAGTTTCAGAGATGTCTTTAGCAAGTCCCTTGTAGTCTTTTTGATCTAGTGTGAAAGTAACTTCTTTTCCTAGAACGAATGACTGTTTTTTGTATAGGTATAATAGTTCTTCTGCTGGTGTTTCGAAGAAAGTCCGCCAGATTTCTATGATTAATTCATTTCTGGTAATAGGTGCTGGTGTTTTAAATAAACTAGCAGCTTTTTCTTTTAATTCCTGAGGGAAGTCTTTAATTGTAAAGTTGATCCCTACTCCAATAATGATATCTGTGACTAAGCCAGTTTCTACAGAGGTCATTGCTTCAGTAAGGATTCCTCCAATTTTATGATTGTTTAGGTAGATATCATTGACCCATTTTATATCGGCATCTATTAAAGTTAGGTTCTTAATGGCTTTGTAGATAGCTCCTGCTACAAGTAGTGTGTAGGATGGTAATTTGTCGTAAGGGAGATTTGGTTTAAGATGGAGTGTCATATAAATACCACCTTGTGGTGAGTAGAAAGAACGTTGAAAGCGACCTCGTCCTGCTGTTTGATAGGAAGATAGGTAGAGAGTGTTTGTTTTATCCCCTAAATCAATTGCTTCTTTTGCATCCAACTGTGTTGATTTTGTTTCGGGTTTAAAACTGACTTTAATTGGAAGGTTTTCTTCTAGAATCTCTGGAAGAATAAGGTCTCCATTCACTAGTTTATATCCTTTGTTTTTGATACTATCAATTTCAATGCCTTCTTGTTCTAGACGCTTGATGGCTTTCCAAATTGACGTTCGGCTTAGAGATAGTTCTTCTGCGATTTTTTCTCCGCTGATATAGTCGGTTTCTTTAGCTAGAATCTGGTAGACAGCTTGGTAGGATTTCATAGTGTTTCCTTTCTTTAGGAATAGTATCTGATTTGAATCTAGTTTGGCTAGTTGCTTAATTACTACTATTTTAACATATGCCTAGTATTTACGGTATGATTTTCTTAGAGTAAATGTAGTCATTAAGCTTGAGGTGTGAAATCTCAGTATTTTTGCTCCTTTTTTAACTAGGAAGCGTTTCCTTTGTTTTCAAATTGCTCAAAAAGTGGTATAATATAGGATAGCTTACTATTATCTGAATCAGCTGATTTGGAGAGAAAGGATTCATTTTGAAATCAATAGGCTTTATTGAAAAGCTGAAAGGGTTGTCTAGTAAAGAGCTGACTTTATTGGGAATTATCCTGAGTATCTTTTTACCCTTTTATCTTTTTGTAGTTGTATTCTGTTTATATATTATCAGTTTGATTTTTACAGGAGACATGAAAAGTATTCTTCAGAAAATGGGGGAGCATCCGATGCTGCTTCTTTTTCTTGGCTATAGTACTGTTATATCCGTTTTTGCACAAAATTGGATGGGAGTTGTGGCTTCAGTAGGAATTTTTCTATTTACTGTTTTCTTTTTGCACTATCAGTCGATTTTATCACATAAATTCTTTCGATTGATTTTGCAGCTCGTCTTGTTTGGTAGCGTCTTGTCAGCTGCTTTTGCGAGTTTAGAACATTTCCAAATTGTGAAGAAATTTAACTATGCTTTTCTTTCACCCAATATGCAGGTGTGGCATCAGAATCGGGCAGAAGTGACTTTCTTTAATCCTAATTATTATGGAATTATTTGTTGTTTCTGTATCATGATTGCCTTCTATCTGTTTACAACGACCAAGTTGAATTGGTTGAAAGTATTCTGTGTGATTGCAGGCTTTGTTAATCTCTTTGGTTTGAACTTTACGCAAAATCGAACTGCATTTCCTGCTATTATCGCTGGAGCAATTATCTATCTCTTTACGACCATTAAAAACTGGAAGGCTTTTTGGCTTAGTATTGGGGTCTTTGCGATTGGCTTGAGCTTCCTCTTTTCTAGTGATTTGGGAGTTCGGATGGGGACTTTAGACTCTTCTATGGAAGAACGCATTTCTATCTGGGATGCTGGAATGGCCTTGTTTAAGCAAAATCCTTTTTGGGGTGAGGGGCCATTGACCTACATGCACTCGTATCCTCGGATACATGCTCCTTATCATGAACATGCTCACAGCCTTTACATTGATACGATTCTGAGTTACGGAATTGTGGGAACTATTTTATTAGTTTTATCTTCTGTTGCTCCTGTTCGCTTGATGATGGATATGAGTCAGGAGTCGGGGAAACGTCCGATTATCGGTCTTTATCTATCTTTCCTTACAGTGGTTGCTGTGCACGGAATCTTTGATCTGGCCCTCTTCTGGATTCAGTCAGGTTTTATTTTCTTGCTAGTTATGTGCAGTATTCCGTTGGAGCATCGAACTTTGGTATCGGACATGACGGATTAAGTTTATAAGATTAAAAAATTCTTCTGCCTTGGGTAGGAGATTTTTTTACTTGGAAAAATTATTTCTAAATCGAAATAGTTGACAGTTAGAACAATGAGTGTTACAATTATTTTATTCATTTCGATATCGAAATAAATTGGAGGTGTTATGAAAGATAGTCATTTGCTAGCCCATCATATTCGTTTGTTGAATGGGCGGATTTTTCAAAAGTTACTGAGCCAAGATCCTGAAGCTCTTTATAGGGGTGAACAGGGTAAGATTTTAGCGGTTTTATGGAATAGTGAAACTGGCTGCGCAACTGCGACAGATATCGCGCTTGCGACGGGGCTTGCTAATAATACGCTGACGACTATGATAAAAAAGCTAGAGGAACAAAAGCTTGTAACTGTTATTCCATGTGAGAAAGACAAGCGTAAGAAGTATCTAGTTTTAACAGATTTGGGGCAGTCACAAAAAGAAGTGGGGCAATGTGTCAGTCAGAAATTGGATACGATCTTTTACAAAGGATTTTCAGAGGAAGAAATTCGGCAGTTTGAAGCCTTTCAAGAAAGAATTTTGGCTAATCTGAAAGAGGAAGAAAATGAGGATTAGAATAGAGCAAAAATTAACTGTTTATAAGTAAAGGCCACTTTTGACTTTGTTTTCCAGCTTTTGGGACAAGGAAATTATGTGGTTAGCTATGGCCAGGTTCAGATTGATGGCCTTGCTTATGCCCAGTACGATATTTTCCGTCTAGAAAATGGGAAAATTGTGGAGCATTGGGATAATAAGGAAATTATGCCAAAGGTTGAAGATTTGACCAACCGAGGAAAGTTTTAAATTGAGGACAAAGAATGATTGAATACAAAAATGTAGCGCTACGCTACACAGAAAAAGATATCTTAAGAGATGTCAATTTACAGATTGAGAATGGAGAGTTTATGGTTTTAGTTGGGCCATCTGGGTCCGGTAAGACAACCATGATTAAGATGGTCAACCGCCTCTTGGAACCAACTGATGGAAATATTTATATGGATGGCAAGCGCATCAAAGACTATGATGAGCGTGAACTTCGTCTTTCTACTGGTTATGTTTTACAGGCTATTGCTCTCTTTCCTAATCTAACGGTTGCGGAAAATATTGCCCTGATTCCTGAGATGAAGGGATGGACTAAGGAAGAAATTGCTCAGAAAACTGAAGAGCTTTTGGCAAAGGTTGGTTTACCAGTAGCTGAGTATGGGCATCGTTTGCCTAGTGAATTATCTGGTGGAGAACAGCAACGGGTAGGTATTGTTCGTGCTATGATTGGTCAGCCTAAGATTCTCCTCATGGATGAGCCTTTTTCGGCTCTTGATGCTATTTCGAGAAAACAGTTGCAGGTTCTGACTAAAGAATTGCATAAAGAGTTTGGGATGACAACAATTTTTGTAACCCATGATACGGATGAAGCTTTGAAATTGGCGGACCGTATTGCTGTTTTACAGGATGGGGAGATTCGCCAGGTAGCGAATCCCGAGACCATTTTAAAAGCGCCTGCCACAGACTTTGTAGCAGACTTGTTTGGAGGTAGTGTTCATGACTAATTTAATTGCAACTTTTCAGGATCGTTTTAGTGATTGGTTGACAGCTCTATCTCAACATTTGCAGTTGTCACTTTTAACCTTGTTACTAGCTATTTTTATCGCGATTCCCTTGGCTGTTTATCTTCGCTTTCATGAGAAGTTGGCGGATTGGGTCTTGCAGATTGCAGGGATTTTCCAGACCATCCCGTCTCTGGCCTTGTTGGGGCTCTTTATTCCTTTGATGGGAATTGGAACCTTGCCTGCTTTGACAGCACTAGTGATTTATGCGATTTTTCCGATTTTGCAAAATACTATCACTGGACTCAAGGGAATTGATCCAAGTCTACAAGAGGCTGGGATTGCCTTTGGGATGACTAGGTGGGAGCGACTCAAGAAGTTTGAAATTCCACTTGCTATGCCTGTTATGATGTCTGGAATTCGGACGGCAGCTGTCTTGATTATCGGTACGGCAACCTTGGCGGCCTTGATTGGGGCAGGGGGACTGGGTTCCTTTATCCTTTTGGGAATTGACCGTAATAATGCCAGTTTGATTTTGATTGGGGCCCTTTCTTCTGCAGTGCTAGCCATTGCCTTTAACTTCCTACTAAAAGTGATGGAAAAAGCAAAATTGCGGACGATTTTTTCTGGTTTTGCCTTGGTGACAATATTGCTCGGTTTGTCTTATAGTCCAGCTCTTTTGTCTCAAAAAGACAAAGAGAACTTGATCATTGCTGGGAAATTGGGGCCAGAACCAGAAATTTTGGCCAATATGTATAAACTCCTTATTGAAGAAAATACCAGTATGACTGCGACTGTTAAACCAAATTTTGGGAAAACAAGCTTTCTCTATGAAGCTCTGAAAAAAGGCGATATTGACATCTATCCTGAATTTACTGGTACGGTGACTGAAAGTCTACTTCAACCATCACCGAAAGTGAGTCATGAGCCAGATCAGGTTTATCAGGTGGCGCGTGATGGTATTGCTAAGCAGGATCATCTAGCCTATCTTAAACCCATGTCTTATCAGAATACCTATGCTGTAGCTGTTCCGAAAAAGATTGCTCAAGAATACGGCTTGAAGACCATTTCGGACTTGAAAAAAGTGGAAGGGCAGCTGAAGGCTGGATTTACCCTTGAGTTTAATGACCGTGAAGATGGAAATAAGGGCTTGCAATCAATGTACGGTCTCAATCTCAATGTAGCGACCATGGAGCCAGCCCTTCGCTATCAGGCTATTCAGTCAGGCGATATTCAAATCACGGACGCCTATTCAACCGATGCAGAGTTGGCGCGTTATGATTTGCAAGTCTTGGAAGATGACAAGCAACTCTTCCCACCTTACCAAGGGGCTCCACTGATGAAAGAAGCTCTTCTCAAGAACCATCCAGAGTTGGAAACAGTTCTCAATAAATTGGCTGGTAAAATTACTGAAAGCCAGATGAGCCAGCTCAACTACCAAGTCGGTGTTGAAGGCAAGTCAGCAGAACAAGTAGCCAAGGAGTTTCTACAAGAACAAGGTTTGTTGAAGAAATAGCTTGAGAATCGTAAGTTCAACTTACTTAAACGACTATATAGAAGAACGCTCAGACAATGTTGTCTGGGCTTTTTTAAGTTAGAGTTATTAAATGTCATTAAAAATGGAAAATAAGAGAAATTTTTAGGATTTTCTAAAATTTTACTGTAAATACACTTGACTATTCACAAAATAGGTGTATAATGTGTTGTGAACTACTTAACAAATAAAGATTTCCAGCTCATGTCGACTAAGGCTGGAAATCTTGTGTATAGACAGTTCAGTAGATATATAATAGAGCGTTGCGTCCGAAAGTCTATCCAGACACGGCTCTTTAAAAACAAAAGGAGAAGATTATGAAAACAGAACCGATTCATCGTACCAGTATGTGGAAATTTAAGTTAAGTGCTGCTACCATGACTTTGATTCCCGCTGCCGTGGGGATTAACTATGTTGCCAAAGCCTTGGCGGAGGGGTTAAAGTTGCCCGTTTGGCTGGGGTCTTTGGGAACCTTTCTTACCAGCATGTTGGCTGGGCCGGTTGCCGGTGCCATTAGTGGTTTCATCAACAACGTGATCTATGGGCTGACCTTATCGCCAATTTCAACCGTGTATGCGATTACCAGCATCGGAATTGGGATTGCTGTCGGAGTTTTGCACGCCAATGGGTGGTTCTCGTCAGCGCGACGAGTATTTGTTTCTGCTATTATTATTGCCATCGTTTCAGCTGTCATTTCAACGCCACTCAACGTCATCTTTTGGGGTGGTCAGACCGGTATCGCTTGGGGTGACTCATTGTTTGCGGTAATGGTCGCCAATCATGCACCAGTGTGGCTGGCCTCATTTACCGATGAGTTTGTCTTGGATATTTTGGATAAAGTCTGCGTGGCCTACCTGTCATTCTTCATCTATCGTCAGCTGCCGAAGCGGATGGTGCACTTCTTTAGCGATGATAAATGATGACTGATAAAACATTGATTTCTGGAGCGCCACGGGTCAAGCTCAAGTGGTACCAGGTGATCGATCCGATTACTAAGCTCTTGTTCATCTTGGACATGACGTTGTTGAGCTTTGCCAGTATGAATTTATTGCTTCAGGCCGGATTAATTCTTGTCGCAACACTGCTATTGTTATTTTCCAAATTGAGTTCTACCACCTTTAAGGCGCTGGGATTCAGCCTGTTTCTGATTTGCACCATGCTGATCATCCAAGGGTTATTTTACAGTCGGAATCAAACTGTGCTGTTTTCTGTGCTTGGGGTGTCGTTCTACAAAGAAGGCCTGATTTACGCCACCACTCTGGGTTGTCGAGTATTGGTAATTATTTTGACCAGTGGCTTTTTTATGGTGACCACGAGTATTTCAGAAAACGCGGCCTATTTGGAACTGTCCGGATTGTCTTATAAAACCGTCTACGTTCTGATGTCGGTGTGTTATATTTTGCCGGAAATGATGCGCAATATGCGGAAAATCCAGCAGGCACAAAAAGTTCGCGGAACCAATCCGCAAAAAACGTTGATTCAGAAATTAAAGTCAGTCCTGCCGGTTCTAATTCCATTGGTGATTAAGACCTTGGATCAATCGATGACGCGGTCGATTTCTCTCCAACTGAGAGGTTTTGATAATCTCAACCGGACTGTCAGAACCTCCCAGCGCGTGTATCGCCTGTCGCGGACGCTGCACATTGGTCTGACTGGATTGGCAATTTTATTGATTGGGTGGAAGATATGGACGAAGATAAACGGATTGTAATTGAAAATTTGACCACCCGTTATCCGGGTACTGAGCAACCACAACTGCGTCAGATTAACGCGGAGGTTCATACCGGCCAGGTGGTTGGGATTATCGGGAATAGCCACTCCGGCAAATCGACTTTGTGCCGTGTGCTGGCAGGGGTCATTCCCAAAATTGTGTCTGCTGAGATTGAGGGCGATTGGCACATGTTTGGCCAGCGAGTGTCCGACAATTGGCCCGTTTATAATGCCATGAATGGAGTTGTACTGCAAAATCCAGCTGGCCAACTAAGCGGTTTGGCAGACACGGTTGCCGATGAAATCGCCTTTGACTTGATTAATCAGGGAATGGCTGAAGGACTGATTCAAAAACGGGTTGAAGAAGTTGCCACGCAAATGGGGCTGATTGAACAGCTGAATTTGCGTCCCGAGAGCCTTTCCGGTGGTCAGATCCAGCGGTTGGCAATTGCCACGGCGATTGTGGCTAATCCGGCTGTTTTGATTATGGATGATCCGACCAGTGAGATGGATCCCCTTGGCCGCCGGCAATTTTTCCAATGGCTGGCCCAAGTCAAAGAGACGACTGTCTTCATTGTCACCAGTGAAATTGACGATTTGTGCGAAGTCGCCGACGTTGTGTGGGTGCTGCACGAGGGTCAAATGGTAGCCCAGGGCAGGCCGGGTGAGGTGTTTAATCACTTGGCAGCTGACTGGCAGATTCCAGCCCCTACAATCCAGCAACTTGCTCAAAAAATGGATTGGCACTTGGCTGATGGCCGGTATCCGGTGAATTACGCTGATCTGAAGGAGGTTCGTTATGTCCACAATTGAACTTAGCCACCTGACGTTCACTTATCCGGAACGGTCCTTTAGCTTGGATGTTGAAGACAAACACTTCGCCGATCCGATGGTGGCGATTGTCGGCCAAAATGGTGCCGGCAAATCAACGCTCTTCAAAGTGTTGACGGGCTTGCTGACACCACAAACCGGTGTGATTAAGATCGATGGAGAAAATTTTAATGATCTTAAACCAGTCGAAAAGTTACTGAAGGTTGGGATTACTTTTCAGAATCCTGACGATCAGCTTTTCAACCCGACCGTTCAACGAGAGGTGGAGTGGAGTGTCGCGCAGGTCATGGATGACCACGACACGATTACGAGGCGGGCTTTAGCGGCTCTAAAAAGAGTTGGCTTGGATGATAAAACAGCTGAAAGTCCATATGACCTGTCATTGTCGGAACGCAAGCTGTTGAGCGTTGCCACAGTTTTGGCAGTGGATCCGGCGATTTATTTATTTGATGAGCCGATGATGTCGCTTGATTGGGAAAGCCGGCGCAAGTTGACCGCAATTTTCCATCAGTTGGCTGATTCGGGCCACCAAGTTGTGACCATCACTCATGACATGGATTGGGTCGCCGCCGAGTTTGAGTCGGTGTATGTTATGGAACACGGGAAGTTTAGCTTCGCCGGCAGTCCACGGGAATTGTTCAGCAATCACGAACTTGTCCAGCGAGTGGGATTACTACCACCGCGGATTATGGACATAGCGGAGTCGCTGGGTGATTCACAGACATATTTATCGGTTAATGATTATTGCCAGAAAAATCGAGATGTATAGAAAAAGTCACCTCTGCGGGTTTTCCAGGTTGAAGGATTAACTTCAGCTTCTGGCAAGAACTCACATGGGTGACTTTTGTGTTTAATAACGTTTCATGATCATCGGGTGCTTCCTCAGATCACTCGGTTTTATTTTACTTTATTTCATGGTCATAATCATATACCATTTCTTTTGGATTTTTTGTTTGACTAATACAAAATAGGTCTTCATAGGTCTTCGCATTTTTAGCGCCAATTAGGATCATCAGTATAATTTTCTGAATTAGGAGACTGTCCCATCACTATTCGAACTTCGTCTCCCAACTTAAGCTGTTCCCATTCAATGGTGTAGGGCAAATCCTCATGACAGCTGTTTACCGTGAACAGTGGATATTCTGGGTTGCTACTAATGTCTTTTCAATCTATCTCTGGTGGGGAGAAAGCCTGCAAATCCAAGGGAAATACTTGATTTATCTCATTAACAGTCTAGTTGGTTGGTATCAATGGAGCAAGGCTGCTAAGCAGAATACGGATTTACCTAACTAGGAAAAGATGTTTGAAAGTACTGTTTTAAGTCTTGGGATAAAACAGATAGAGTTGACAATACAGGATTTTATATTATGAAAAAGAGGATCGGCGGGTCCTCTTTTGTTGTTGAAAAGATAAAAAACTCAGTAGCCTAGAAATAAGGCAACCGAGCTTTACTTGCTATTCAATTTTTAGGAATGAGAAGGTCTAGATAAAACTGGACAACTTCCTGGTCTGTAAAATCTTGTCCTTTTTTGAGCCACCAGGTTAATGTCTCGATAAAGTTGGACACGACCAAGTGTTGGATGTAAGAAGTAGGCAGACTGGGGTGAGCTTCTTTTAAATCATCAGCTAGCACGGAATAGACATGGTGTTCTAGCTCTCTCTGGAGTTGACGGAGGAAGTAGTCATTTTTGGAAAATAGCAGACTGGTGATATGGTCTTGGTTTTTCTGAAAATGAAGAAAGAGATGGGCGAGATAAACCTTAGTTGAAATGGACTCCTCTCTTTCAAAGAGGTGATGGAAGAGGTAGCGGCAAAGCTCGTCCAGAAGTAGTTCCTTACTCTCATAGTGACAGTAAAAGGTGGAGCGTCCCACATCTGCGAGATCAATGATATCCTGAACTGTAGTGGACTCGTAGCCCTTATCGTTCAATAGTTGTAGAAAAGCTTGATAGATAGCTTTTTTTGTTTTGCTGATACGGCGGTCAATGTTAGTCATATGGACACTTGAGGCAAATTGTTCAGAACTGAATAAAGCTGATATTTTGCTTCTATCCTTTCTTTAAGTTTTAGTGGATAATGATAATGAAGAAGGTGTTCATAAATCTATTATAACAAAGGAATGAGAAAGATGAAGGCAAAATATACTGTTTGGATAGCTTTTTTCTTAAATTTAAGCTATGCTATTGTTGAGTTTATCACAGGAGGTATCTTTGGTTCGAGTGCTGTTCTTGCTGATTCTGTTCATGACTTGGGAGATGCTATAGCCATTGGCATATCGGCCTCTTTGGAAACGATCTCAAATCGAGAAGAAGATAGGCAGTACACCTTGGGTTACAAGCGATTTAGTCTTTTAGGGGCCCTGGTGACTGCTGTGATTCTTATCACAGGATCCATCCTAGTGATTTTGGAAAATGTAACTAAACTTTTTAATCCACAGCCCGTCAATGATGAAGGTATCCTCTGGCTAGGAATTATTGCAGTCAGTATCAATGTGCTAGCTAGTCTAGTAGTTCGTAAGGGAAAGACAAAGAACGAGTCAATTCTCAGCCTGCACTTTTTTGAAGATACACTTGGTTGGTTGGCTGTCATTCTAGTGGCGATTATCCTCCGATTTACAGATTGGTATATCCTTGATCCGCTCTTATCTCTTGTCATTTCCATCTTCATTCTAACAAAAGCCATTCCTCGCTTTTGGAGCGCGCTCAAGATTTTCTTGGACGCTGTGCCAGAAGGAGTAGAGACTGGTGATTTGGAGAAGAATTTGGATGCTCTGACTAATGTCAAAAGTGTCAATCAACTTAGCATTTGGTCCATGGATGGTCTGGAAAATAATGCCATTATCCATCTTTGTTTAGAGGATTGGGGGCAGATGACGGAAACAAAGAATCAAGTACGTCAGCTCTTAGAAGAAAGAGGAATTCAGAATATTACCATCGAAGTGGACACCAGTCAAAGCAATCATGCGCAACATAAGCGAAAGGTAACAGCCTTAGAGCAACCTCATGGGCATCAACATTAGAAAAGAGGTTGGGGGAAAGTCTTTAAAAGTAAAAAGCGCATAGTATCAGGCATTGAAAATATGATACTATGCGTTTTATTGTGAGGATATTTACTTCATTTTATCTTGAAATTTAGTTTTTGCCTAGATTCTAATATCTTAATCATTCCTTGTACTCTCTCTCAATGTCAGTCTGGTTCCCAGCATAGTCAGGCTAGGTATTTTGCGACCGTGGAGTACTTCCTTGTTAAGAATATCCATACCTGCTCGGCCCATTTCTTCAGTATAAACTGTGATGCTAGAGAGGGGAGGATAGACTTGCTTGGTCAGGCTGGTGTCGTTAAAGGAAATGAGGCTGACATGGTCTGGTAGGCTGATTCCAGCTTCTTGGAGGGCACGGAGGGCACCGATGGCTAAACTATCGCTAGCTGCAAAAAAGGCAGGTGGCAGTTGGTCTCCCAAACTCTGAATAGCCTCTTTCATTAAGTCATAGCCAGACTGGGCGGTAAAGCTTCCTTGAAAGACCAGTTCATCATGATAGATCCCTTTTGTTGGGCTGTAGTTCCTAAAATTTTCCAGCCGCTTATCCTCAATGATTTCTTCTTGATCGGTTGTTTCCTCAAGCCCTGTTAGAATCCCGATACGGTTCATCCCTTGACTGAGGAAATAATCGACAACCTGTTTCATGGCAGTATAAAAGTCCGTGATAATACAGGTGTGTCCTAGTGAAAGAGTATCACTATCTAGAAAGACAAGAGGCTTTTGGTATTCCTCAAAGGTGGAAATCTGAGCTCGGCTAAATTTTCCGATGCAGAGAATCCCAATCACTTCTTCGCTCAGGGTAAAAGGATGGTCATTAAAATAGCGTAAGATATCATAGTCCAGTTCTTGGGCTCTTTTTTCTATTCCTAGGCGAATCTGGTAGTAGTAGAGGTCGTCCAACTCCCCTTGTTCGCTGACCCATTGGATAATGGCAATCTTTTGCTTGGGTTTGTGGGAATCGCCTGTCTTGAGGTGCTTGGTGTAGCCCAGCTCTTCAGCAACGGTTAAAATACGGTGTCTGGTTTCTTCGGTGACAGATAGGCTCTGGTCGCGGTTGAGGACACGGGATACGGTCGCGATAGAGACAGAGGCTAGCTGTGCAATGTCTTTTAAGGTAGCCATAACTCCTCCTTCTTTTAGGTTAGTATATCATATTTTTCTGCTTTTTACCGATAGTTTAGTAAAAGTTTAGTAAAAAGGATTGACCTTGGGAAATCCCTTGGATACAATAGAAGAAAACGATTACACGTTAAGGTGACTTAACGGACAGTCAAAGGAGAAATCATATGACACAACATCTTACTGCTGAAGCACTTCGTAAAGACTTTCTTGCTGTTTTTGATCAAGAAGCAGACCAAACCTTCTTTTCACCAGGTCGTATCAATTTGATTGGTGAACACACGGACTACAACGGTGGGCACGTTTTTCCTGCTGCTATTTCCTTGGGAACTTACGGTGCAGCTCGCAAGCGTGATGACCAAGTCTTGCGTTTCTACTCAGCTAACTTTGAGGACAAGGGCATTATCGAAGTACCTCTAGCTGACCTCAAGTTTGAAAAAGAGCATAACTGGACCAACTATCCAAAAGGAGTTCTTCATTTCTTGCAAGAAGCTGGACACGTGATTGACAAAGGTTTTGATTTTTATGTTTATGGGAATATCCCAAATGGTGCTGGCTTGTCTTCTTCAGCATCCTTGGAACTTTTGACAGGGGTAGTGGCAGAGCATCTCTTTGATTTAAAATTAGATCGTTTGGATTTGGTTAAAATTGGTAAACAAACAGAAAATAACTTTATCGGAGTCAACTCTGGTATCATGGACCAGTTTGCTATCGGTATGGGAGCTGACCAACGTGCTATTTACCTAGATACCAACACCTTAGAGTATGACTTGGTGCCACTTGATTTAAAAGACAATGTTGTTGTTATCATGAACACCAATAAACGTCGTGAACTAGCAGACTCTAAGTACAATGAACGCCGTGCTGAGTGTGAAAAAGCAGTGGAAGAATTGCAAGTTGCCTTGGATATTAAGACCCTGGGTGAATTAGACGAGTGGGCCTTTGATCAATATAGCTACCTGATTAAAGATGAAAATCGTTTGAAACGTGCTCGTCATGCTGTGCTTGAAAATCAACGTACCCTTAAAGCGCAAGCAGCCCTTCAGGCAGGTGATTTGGAAACATTTGGTCGTTTGATGAATGCGTCACACGTTTCCCTAGAGCATGACTATGAAGTAACTGGTTTGGAATTGGATACCCTTGTTCACACAGCTTGGGCACAAGAAGGAGTTCTCGGTACTCGTATGACAGGGGCAGGTTTTGGCGGATGTGCCATTGCTTTGGTGCAAAAAGATGCTGTTGATGCCTTTAAGGAAGCTGTAGGCAAACACTACGAGGAAGTAGTTGGCTACGCTCCAAGCTTCTATATCGCTGAAGTTGCAGGTGGCACTCGCGTCCTTGACTAGTCAAAAGGAGGCTCTATAGTGACCTTAGTAGATAAATTTGTAACACATGTCATTTCTGAAAGTTCATTTGAGGAAATGGATCGAATCTACCTGACCAATCGTGTCTTGGCACGAGTGGGAGACGGTGTTTTGGAAGTTGAGACGGATCTGGATAAAGTGATTGACCTCAAGGACCAGCTGGTTGAGGAAGCCGTTCGATTAGAGACGATTGAGGATAGTCAGACTGCGCGTGAAATCCTCGGTGCTGAATTGATAGACTTGGTAACTCCTTGTCCGAGTCAGGTCAATCGTGACTTTTGGGCAACCTACGCCCAATCTCCTGAGCAGGCGATAGCGGACTTCTACCAACTCAGTCAGAAAAATGACTACATCAAACTCAAGGCCATTGCTAAGAATATCGCTTATCGTGTTCCATCTGATTACGGTGAACTTGAAATTACCATCAACCTCTCTAAGCCTGAAAAGGATCCCAAAGAGATTGCGGCAGCCAAGTTGGTGCAAGCTAGCAATTATCCCCAGTGTCAGCTTTGTCTAGAGAATGAGGGTTACCATGGTCGAGTTAACCACCCAGCTCGCAGCAACCACCGTATTATCCGTTTTGAAATGGCTGGTCAGGAGTGGGGCTTCCAGTATTCGCCCTATGCTTACTTTAATGAGCATTGTATTTTCTTAGATGGCCAGCATCGTCCCATGGCCATTAGTCGTCAGAGTTTTGAACGTCTGCTGGCTATCGTAGAGCAGTTTCCAGGATATTTTGCAGGCTCTAATGCCGACCTGCCGATTGTGGGTGGCTCTATTCTGACTCATGATCACTATCAGGGAGGCCGTCACATATTTCCTATGGAATTGGCTCCTTTGCAAAAGACCTTTCAATTTGCTGGTTTTGAGCAGGTCAAGACTGGGATTGTCAAGTGGCCCATGTCAGTCTTGCGTTTGACTTCGGATTCCAAAGAAGATTTGATCAATTTAGCTGACAAGATTTTGCAGGAATGGCGTCAGTATTCAGATTCTAGTGTGCAGATTTTGGCAGAGACAGACGGGACACCGCATCACACCATCACACCAATTGCTCGTAAACGAAATGGCCAGTTTGAGTTGGACTTGGTCTTGCGGGACAATCAGACTTCTGCAGAGCATCCTGATGGTATCTATCATCCCCATAAGGATGTCCAACATATCAAGAAGGAAAATATCGGCTTGATTGAGGTCATGGGCTTGGCAATCTTGCCACCACGTTTGAAAGAAGAAGTGGAGCAAGTTGCTAGCTATCTTGTAGGAGAAGCTGATACAGTTGCCTCTTATCATCAGGAATGGGCAGACCAACTTAGAGGTCAATATCCAGACATAACAGATAAAGAAAAAGCCCTTGAAATCGTCAAGGACTCTGTGGGTACTATCTTTGCGCGTGTACTTGAGGATGCAGGAGTCTATAAGCAGACGGAACAAGGTCAGACAGCCTTTATGCGCTTTGTAGAGCAGGTCGGAATTTTGCCAGACTAGGAGCTTTCTCCTTGCACAGTCCTATAAAAAGTAGTATCATAGTGTCGTTTGAAATATCAGGAGGAAACGATGAAAGATTTTCATTTTGACGCTATATCTGCCTTTGAAAATTACGAAATTGAACAAATGAGAGATGGTCACGTTGTTGTGACGACCAAAGTAGTGGACTCGTCGCTCAACTACTATGGCAATGCCCATGGTGGCTATCTCTTTACACTTTGTGATCAGATCAGTGGTTTGGTGGTCATTTCGCTAGGACTAGACGGAGTGACTCTCCAATCCTCTATCAACTACCTCAAAGCAGGAAAACTCGACGATGTGCTGACCATCAAAGGAGAATGTGTCCATCAAGGTCGCACAACCTGTGTAGTGGATGTCGATATCACCAATCAAGAAGGCAGAAATGTCTGCAAAGCAACCTTCACCATGTTTGTCACAGGCCAACGGTCAGAAGACAGACAGGTAAGGATATAACATAAAAAGAGGCTCGCACCTCTTTTTCTTATTTCTTTTTATGATTTAGTACCGCATTGAGGACAATGGCGAGTAGGCTAGCTACAACGATTCCGTTTGAGAAGAACATTTGGAAGGCTGTCGGCATGCTGATGAAGAGATTACTGTTATTGAGTCCGACACCTGCTGCGATTGATACTGCTGCGATAAGGAAGTTATGTTCATTGTTAGCAAAGTCAACACGGGCGAGGATTTGCATCCCTTGAATAGATACAAAACCAAACATCACCAGCATAGCACCACCAAGGACAGGGCTCGGAATGATTTGGGCAAGGGCGCCAAACTTAGGAAGGAGTCCAAGGAGAACCAGGAAACCAGCTGCATAGTAGATTGGTAGGCGAGTCTTGATACCTGACAATTTAACCAAACCAACGTTTTGTGAAAATCCTGTGTAAGGGAAGGTATTAAAGATTCCTCCGAGAAGTACGGCCAAGCCTTCTGCGCGGTAACCGTTGCGAAGGCGCGTGCTGTCGATTGGGTCCTTCGTGATATCAGACAAGGCTAGGTAAACACCAGTCGACTCAACCATAGAAACCGTTGCGATGATACACATCATGACAATAGATGAGATTTCAAAGGTTGGCATCCCAAAGTAGAGTGGAGTTGGGACATGGACAAGTGGTGCTGCTGCAACAGGAGAGAAGTCAACCAAGCCCATGCTAGCAGCAATGGCAGTTCCAACAACCAGACCAATCAAAATGGAGATAGACTTGATAAATCCTTTGGTAAAGATGTTAATCAAGAGGATAATCAGAACAGTGATAGCTGCAAGCAGAAGACTTTGACCAGTTGGTTCTGGAACGTTATTTCCCATATTTCCAATAGCGACAGGAATCAAGGTTAAACCAATAGTGGTAATAACAGATCCTGTTACGATAGATGGGAAGAGATTGGCCACTTTTGAGAAGATGCCTGAAACAAGAACTACGTAAATCCCTGATGCGATGAGGGCTCCAAACATAGCACCACTACCATGGCTTTGCCCAATCATAATCAAGGGAGCGACTGATTGGAAGGCAACTCCAAGAACGACTGGTAGTCCAATACCAAAGTATTTGTTGAGTTGGAGTTGGAGGAAGGTTGCCACACCACACATGAAGATATCTGTGGAAATCAAGTAGGTCAACTGCTCAGCTGAATAACCAAGGGCTGTCGCAATCATGATGGGAACCAGGATAGATCCTGAGTACATGGCTAGTAAGTGCTGCAAGCCAAGAACGGCTGCTTGTGAATGTTTTTCTTGAGTTTGCATTAGAGATCTGCCTCCTTAAATACGACCTGACCATTTTCAAAACGATCCAAACGAGTAAGTGATAGTACAGGGTAGCCTGCTTTTTCAAGCAAATCACGGCCATCTTGGAAGGATTTTTCAATCACAATACCGATAGCTTCGACTGTGGCACCAGCTTGTTCAATGATTTGAATCAAGCCTTTAGCAGCTTGGCCATTAGCAAGGAAGTCGTCGATAATCAAAACCTTGTCCTCTGGTGAGAGGAATTTTCCAGCGATAGAAACGGTGCTGGTTACCTGCTTGGTAAAGGAGTAAACTTCGGCAGTTAAGATTCCTTCGTTCATAGTGATGTTTTTAGCTTTTTTAGCGAAAATCATGGGAACGTTTAAGGCCTCAGCTGTAAAAACAGCAGGAGCAATCCCCGACGCTTCAATGGTCACGACCTTAGTAATGCCAGCAGCAGCGAATTTTTCCGCAAAAACCTTACCGATCTCTCGCATCAAGCTAAAGTCAACTTGGTGGGTTAAAAAGGAATCCACTTTGAGGATGTTGTCACCCAAGATGTGCCCATCCTTGAGGATGCGCTCTTCTAATAATTTCATAAGACCTCCTAAAGTCTAAAAGATAATCTATTTGCTTGTTTCAGATTTATATCCAGTAAAACTGATAGAAAAAGGACCTACTTAATCTCTAAGTAAGTCCCCAAAATAGGCATGGCAAAAACGACCATACCTCACTTCTGACTTACTTATTGTTAGGTGTTCCGGCACCTTGTAGAAACGTCGTGCCAATTCACGACATAAACAAGTAAAATGATATTCAATTTTAAATAGGCTTGAGCCAATGTTCTTATTTTACACTAAATAACTTTAGAAATCAAATATTTTGTTAGTGTTTTTGTTTTAAAAACGAACAAATATAAGAAAAGCGGACAAAGATTAACTTATTGGCTAACATTTATACTCAATGAAAATCAAAGAGCAAACTAGGAAGCTAGCCGCAGGCTGTACTTGAGTACGGTAAGGCGACGCTGACGTGGTTTGAATTTGATTTTCGAAGAGTATTAGAAGATTTTTTCATTATAAAAGACATATTATCAAGTTTCTTCAAGACCTGCTAATATGCCTTTTCTGATTTGAAGGATTTTTTCTATTCTCTATTCGCTAAATCTTAAAAAATAGCCATCGGGGTCCAAAACTGCAAATTCATGTGGATATATAAAGCTATCTCCTACTCGAAATTCTCTTTTTGTCAGGGGACGATGGATAGGATAGTCAGCTTCCAGCAGTTTTTGGTGGAGCTGAGGAACATCTGCAATGCCAAAGGAAATATTGACACCGCGCCCGAAAGGATAGGTCAGCTGAGCTAATTCTTCTGCGCTGCCTTCTTCTAGCATAAGTTGGCAGTCTTCAAGCGAGAGGAAGAGAAATTTCTCCTCTGGACGCTCGTATTCGACAGAGAATCCTAGCAGGTCGCAGTAGAAGTGGCGTGATTTTTCGATGTCAGATACTACAAATTCAGGAATGACAGCTTGATAGTCCATTCGTTTTCTCCTCTTAGAGTTCAATCTCCATGACAATCGGTGTATGGTCTTGGCGAGCACCAGAATCAATCATGTCAGACTTGGTCACCTTGTCAGCGATGCGATTACTTGTGAGCCAGTAGTCGATTCTCCAGCCTGTATTGTTGATTTTAGAAGTCTTGCTGCGTTGTGCCCACCAAGTGTAGCGTTCAGGGACATCGCCGTGAATATGACGGAAGGTGTCTGTAAATCCTGATGCCAAAAGGTTGGTAAATCCAGCACGTTCCTCGTCGGTAAATCCAGGTGAGCGGCGGTTGCTAGCAGGATTTGCAAGGTCGATTTCATTGTGGGCTACGTTGTAGTCACCGGTTGCAAGAACTGGTTTTTCTTTGTCTAGTTTAGCCAAGTACTCTGCATATTTGACATCCCAGACTTGACGTTCTTCCAAGCGTTTGAGGCCATCACCAGCGTTTGGTGTGTAAACTTGTGTTACGAAAAATTCATCAAATTCTAGAGTGATGATACGGCCTTCCAAGTCCATGGTAGAAGGAGCACCGATTTCTGGGAAAGTGACAGTAGGCGTAAGTTCTTTCTTATAGAGGAACATAGTTCCAGCATAGCCTTTACGGGCAGGCTCTTGGGAAGAGCGCCACGTGTTTTCGTAGCCTGGAAATAGTTCTTCTAAAATTTCTAGATGTTTCTTTGTAGGCCCCTTAGCAGAAAGTTTGGTTTCTTGAATAGCGATGATATCAGCATTTTCAGCGACCAAGGTTTGTAGGACTTCTTGGGACAATTTGGCACGAGCTGAGTCACTCGTTAGGGCTGCGTTGAGGGAATCAATATTCCATGAGATAAGTTTCATAAAGTTACCTTTTTCATTCAGATTATAGATTTTATTATACCAAAAAAAGGTCTATTTCCCCAACGTATGGCTTGAAAAATCACTCTCTTTCGTTTATAATGAAGAATGATTTTATGAAAGGGAGTGAAAATAAATGAAATTTTACTCATATGACTATGTACTTAGCCAAATCAGTCAGCAAAATGGAATCATGATTGGCTTTGGAATTGTTCTCCTAGCTATCACAGGATTTTTTGCCTTTAAGGCCTATCGAGATAAAAAGGGGACTAAGTTTCGGGAATTGGTCATGATTTTGGCCTTGACCTTAGTGGCCATGCTTTTAGTGACAATTTCAAAATACCAGACCAATCAAGCCTCTAACAATCAATTTCAAACCTCCCTTCATTTCATAGAGGTTGTTTCCAAAGACTTGGGAGTGGATAAATCAGAAGTCTATGTCAATACTTCTGCAGCCACTGATGGAGCGCTTGTCAAGGTAGGTTCAAATGTCTATCGTGCCATGAACGGGAGCCAACCAGACAAGTATCTTTTAGAGAAATTAGAATTGCATCAAACAGATGCTATTGAATTGGTGGAGGTAAACAAATGACACTCAATTATATGGAAATTTTAATCAAACTGGCCTTGGGGCTCTTCTCGCTTGTTTTTGTTATCAATGTGACAGGAAAGGGGAACCTAGCACCTAACTCTGCGACAGACCAAATTCAGAACTATGTTCTCGGTGGTATCATCGGTGGGGTGATTTACAATAGTTCTATCAGTATTCTCCAGTATGCAGTGATTTTGATGATGTGGACGATTTTGGTCTTGACCCTAAAGTGGCTCAATAACAATGTTCGTTTTGTCAAACGCTTGATTGATGGAAAACCAACTCTCCTTATCAAAAATGGGCAGATTGACCCAGAAGCCTGTCGTTCAGTTGGTTTGTCTGCAGCAGAAGTTGCTCTCAAACTTCGTAGCCAAGGGATTTTCCAGATGAAACAGGTCAAATGCGCTGTGCAGGAGCAAAATGGCCAACTCATCGTGGTCCAAATGGGGGATGAAAATCCTAAGTATCCAGTTGTGACTGACGGTGTGATCCAAGTCGATGTTTTGGAATCGATTGGCCGTAGCGAAGAGTGGCTGCTTGATAATCTAAGCAAACAAGGACATGACAATGTGGCCAATATCTTTATCGCTGAGTATGACAAGGGTGCCGTCACAGTTGTAACCTATGAATAAGAAAAACCTGGGGTCTTGGCCTCAGGTTTCTATTTGCAATCAGAAAGGGATTTTATGTCCATTATTCAAAAACTTTGGTGGTTTTTCAAGTTAGAAAAACGCCGTTATCTAGTCGGGATTGTGGCCTTGGTCTTGGTTTCCGTCCTCAATCTTATTCCACCTATGGTCATGGGGCGGGTCATTGATGCCATCACATCGGGGCAATTAACCCAGCAGGACCTCCTTCTTGACCTATTTTACTTGCTTCTTGCTGCCTTTGGGATGTACTATCTACGCTATGTTTGGCGTATGTATATTCTAGGGACTTCCTACCGTTTGGGACAGATTATGCGGTCTCGCTTGTTTGAGCATTTCACAAGAATGTCTCCAGCTTTTTATCAAACCTATCGGACGGGGGACTTGATGGCACACGCAACCAACGATATCAATGCCTTGACTCGTCTGGCAGGAGGCGGTGTTATGTCTGCGGTGGATGCTTCTATCACGGCTTTGGTGACCTTGCTGACCATGCTCTTTAGCATTTCGTGGCAAATGACCCTAGTTGCCATTTTACCCTTACCTTTCATGGCTTATGCGACCAGTCGTCTAGGGAGAAAGACCCACAAGGCTTTTGGCGAATCACAGGCTGCCTTTTCCGAACTTAATAATAAGGTACAGGAGTCTGTATCAGGTATTAAAGTGACCAAGTCTTTCGGTTATCAGGCAGATGAGTTGAAGTCCTTTCAGGAAGTCAATGAATTGACCTTCCAAAAGAACCTCCAAACCATGAAATACGATAGTCTCTTTGACCCCATGGTTCTCTTGTTTGTTGGTTCTTCCTATGTTTTAACCCTCTTGGTCGGCTCCTTGATGGTTCAGAAAGGGCAAATCACGGTTGGGAATCTGGTCACCTTTATCAGCTACTTGGATATGCTGGTTTGGCCTCTTATGGCTATTGGTTTCCTCTTTAATATCACTCAGCGAGGGAAGGTTTCCTATCAGCGGATTGAGGAACTTTTGTCTCAGGAATCACCTGTACAAGACCCTGAGTTTCCTCTAGACAGTATTGAAAATGGGCGCTTGCAGTATGCCATTGATAGCTTTGCATTTGAAAATGAGGAAACACTGACGGATATTCACTTTAGTTTAGAAAAAGGGCAAACCCTGGGCTTGGTTGGTCAGACAGGCTCTGGAAAAACGTCCTTGATCAAACTCCTCTTGCGTGAATACGATGTGGATAAAGGAGCCATTTATCTGAATGGCCACGATATTCGTGACTATCGTCTGACAGATCTTCGCAGTCTTATGGGCTATGTCCCTCAGGACCAGTTCCTCTTTGCGACTTCGATTTTAGACAATATCCGCTTTGGCAAACCTAACTTGCCCCTTTCAGCGGTCGAGGAAGCGACTAAGCTAGCCCAAGTTTACCAAGACATTGTAGCCATGCCTCAAGGATTTGATACACTGATTGGTGAAAAGGGAGTCAGTCTTTCTGGTGGTCAAAAGCAGCGTCTGGCCATGAGTCGGGCTATGATTTTAGACCCTGATATCTTGATTTTGGATGATTCTTTGTCGGCCGTGGATGCCAAGACGGAGTATGCGATTATTGACAACCTCAAGGAGACGCGAAAGGACAAGACAACCATTATCACAGCTCATCGCCTTAGTGCAGTTGTCCATGCAGATTTGATTTTGGTTCTGCAAAATGGTCAAATTATCGAACGGGGAACGCACGAAGAACTGCTAACTCTAGATGGCTGGTATGCCCAAACCTACCAGTCTCAGCAGTTGGAAATGAAGGGAGAAGAAGATGCAGAATAAGAAAGAACAATGGACTGTATTGAAGCGCTTGATGTCTTATCTCAAGCCTTATGGACTCCTGACCTTTTTGGCCCTCAGTTTTCTCCTAGCGACGACGGTCATCAAAAGTGTCATTCCCCTTGTGGCTTCCCACTTTATTGACCAGTATCTCAGCAATCTCAACCAACTTGCTGTGACCGTTTTACTGGCCTACTATGGCCTTTATATCCTACAAACTCTGGTCCAGTATGTCGGCAATCTTCTCTTTGCGAGGGTATCCTACAGTATTGTAAGGGATATTCGTCGCGATGCCTTTGCCAATATGGAGAAGCTGGGCATGTCTTATTTTGACAAGACGCCAGCAGGCTCTATCGTCTCTCGTTTGACAAATGACACCGAGACTATCAGTGATATGTTTTCGGGGATTTTATCTAGCTTTATCTCAGCAGTTTTCATCTTTCTGACAACTCTTTATACCATGTTGGTATTGGATTTTCGTTTGACAGTATTAGTCTTGCTCTTTCTCCCCTTGATTTTCCTTTTGGTCAATCTCTATCGGAAAAAATCAGTGAAAATCATTGAGAGAACCAGAAGTCTCTTGTCAGATATCAATAGCAAGCTGGCTGAAAATATCGAAGGAATCAGAATAATCCAAGCCTTTAATCAAGAGAAACGCCTGCAGGCGGAATTTGATGAGATCAACCGAGAACACTTGGTCTACGCCAACCGTTCTGTAGCCTTGGATGCCCTCTTTTTGAGACCTGCCATGAGTTTGCTGAAACTCTTAGGTTATGCGGTCTTGATGGCTTATTTTGGCTATCGTGGACTTTATCTGGGAATAACGGCCGGGACCATGTATGCCTTTATCCAGTATATCAATCGTCTCTTTGACCCCTTGATTGAGGTGACGCAAAACTTTTCAACCCTTCAAACTTCTATGGTTTCTGCAGGTCGTGTCTTTGCCCTGATAGACGAGAGGACCTATGAACCTCTTCAGAAAGATGGGCAAGCCAAAATCCAAGAAGGCAATATACGTTTTGAACATGTGTGTTTCTCATATGATGGCAAACATCCGATTCTGGATGATATTTCCTTTTCGGTTAACAAGGGTGAGACCATTGCTTTTGTGGGGCATACAGGTTCTGGGAAATCTTCGATTATCAATGTTCTCATGCGCTTTTATGAATTCCAGTCAGGGCGAGTTCTCTTGGATGATGTGGATATCAGGAACTACAGTCAGGAAGAGTTGAGAAAAAATATCGGTCTAGTCTTGCAGGATCCCTTCCTCTATCATGGGACTATTAAGTCCAATATCGCCATGTACCAAGAGATCAGTGATGAGCAGGTCCAGGCTGCGGCAGCCTTCGTGGATGCAGATTCTTTTATTCAAGAACTTCCTTTAGGCTATGATGCACCCGTTTCCGAGCGTGGTTCGAGCTTTTCTACTGGACAGCGCCAGCTTCTTGCCTTTGCCAGAACAGTCGCCAGTCAGCCTAAAATCTTGATTTTAGATGAAGCGACAGCCAATATTGACTCTGAAACAGAAAGTCTGGTTCAAGATTCACTGGCTAAGATGAGACAGGGGCGGACAACCATTGCCATCGCCCACCGCCTTTCTACTATCCAAGACGCCAACTGCATCTATGTTTTGGACAAGGGGCGCATTATCGAGAGCGGAACCCATGAGGAACTTTTGGGATTGGGAGGAACCTATCACAAGATGTATAGTTTGCAAGCAGGGGCCATGTCCTAATACTCTTTGATTTTCATTGAGCATAAGAAGGAAATCCTTCAAATTACAGATTTCTTTCACCGCCTTTTCCATTTTGTGGTATAATGAAAAATGTTGATAAATAGTATAATAAAAACAAAGGAGAAACAGCATGCTGAAATGGGAAGACTTGCCCGTGGAAATGAAATCAAGCGAGGTTGAGTCTTACTACCAGCTTGTCTCTAAAAGGAAGGGTTCGTTGATTTTCAAGCGTTGTTTGGACTGGGTTCTAGCCGTAGTTTTGCTGATTCTGACCTCTCCTATCTTTCTCATCTTGAGCATATGGATCAAGTTGGATAGCAAGGGGCCAGTGATTTACAAGCAAGAGCGCGTGACCCAGTACAACCGTCCTTTCAAGATTTGGAAGTTTCGTACCATGGTGACGGATGCGGATAAAAAAGGGAGTCTGGTGACTTCTGCTAACGATAGCCGCATTACCAAGGTTGGCAATTTTATCCGCCGTGTCCGTTTGGATGAACTGCCTCAACTGATCAATGTTCTTAAAGGCGAGATGTCCTTTGTAGGGACGCGTCCTGAAGTTCCACGTTACACAGAGCAGTATAGCCCTGAAATGATGGCGACCTTGCTTTTACCAGCAGGGATTACCTCTCCAGCCAGCATCAACTATAAGGATGAGGATACGATCATCAGTCAAATGACGGAGAAAGGACTGTCAGTTGACCAAGCCTATGTTGAACATGTCCTCCCTGAAAAGATGCGCTATAACCTTGCCTATCTCCGAGAGTTTAGTTTCCTTGGAGACATCAAAATCATGTTTCAAACCGTGTTTGAAGTGCTAAAATAAAGTAGTCATGAGAGAATGAGTACAGATAAAAGGAGCAAATCAATGCCAAATTACAATATTCCATTTTCACCACCCGATATTACGGAAGCAGAAATTGCTGAAGTAGCGGATACCCTGCGTTCTGGTTGGATTACAACAGGTCCTAAGACCAAAGAACTGGAGCGTCGCTTGTCTCAATACACACAGACGCCCAAGACTGTCTGTCTTAACTCTGCGACTGCCGCGCTTGAGTTGATTTTGCGCGTCTTGGAAGTTGGACCTGGTGATGAAGTCATCGTTCCAGCCATGACCTATACAGCTTCATGTAGTGTTATCACTCACGTAGGGGCAACCCCTGTCATGGTGGATATTCAAGCAGATACGTTTGAGATGGACTATGACTTGCTTGAGCAAGCTATCACTGAAAAGACCAAGGTGATCATCCCAGTAGAGCTCGCAGGGATTGTTTGCGACTATGATCGTTTGTTCCAAGTTGTGGAGAAAAAACGTGATCTCTTTACTGCTTCAAGCAAGTGGCAAAAGGCCTTTAACCGTATTGTGATTGTTTCTGATAGTGCCCACGCTTTGGGGTCTACTTATAAAGGACAACCAGCTGGATCAATCGCGGACTTTACTTCCTTCTCATTCCACGCCGTTAAGAACTTTACAACTGCGGAGGGTGGAAGTGCCACTTGGAAAGCCAATCCAGCGATTGATGACGAAGAAATGTACAAGGAATTCCAAATCCTTTCCCTTCATGGTCAAACAAAGGATGCCCTGGCTAAGATGCAGTTAGGTTCATGGGAATACGATATCGTCACACCAGCCTACAAGTGCAATATGACTGATATCATGGCTTCCCTTGGTTTGGTACAATTGGACCGTTACTCTGGTTTGCTTGGCCGTCGTAAGGACATCGTGGACCGCTATGATAGTGGTTTTGCAGGTTCTCGTATCCATCCATTGGCACACAAGACTGAAACTGTCGAATCTTCACGTCACCTCTACATCACCCATGTAGAAGGAGCAAGCTTAGAAGAACGCAATCTCATCATCCAAGAATTGGCCAAAGCAGGAATTGCAAGTAATGTACACTACAAACCACTTCCGCTCTTGACAGCCTATAAGAATCTTGGCTTTGATATGGCGAACTATCCTAAGGCCTATGCCTTCTTTGAAAATGAAATTACGCTCCCTCTTCATACTAAACTAAGCGATGAAGAAGTGGACTATATCATTGAGACTTTCAAAACAGTTTCTGAAAAAGTGCTAACTTCATCAAAAAAATGACAAACTACAGTCAAGTAATAGTGATTCTGTTTCTAAAAAGTCTAATTGAGTGTAAAACTGTTGTTTTCAATTGAAAGTCCTATAGTAAAATGAAATAAAAACAGGACAAATCAATCAGGATAGTCAAATTAATTTCTAGCAATATTTTAGAAGCAAAGGTGTACTCTTATAGTTTCAATATACTGTATGGTTTGAAATGAGATGTGAGCAATTTGGTGTAGCATTTAGAATTTTTATTAGGCATCATTTAGAAAATGTAGTGTCTTGTTCTAGTTTTCAATTCACCCTATTTTTTGAAAGACGCGAGTTTCCACGAATGAGGTTGTGGAAACTCGCGTCTTTCTTTTTTGTTTTCAGAATATTGTTCAAAGTTTTGAGACTATTTTTCATGTTCTAGTCATTCTTTTGAAATAATCTATAAAATACGTGTCTACAATGATCTATATGTCCTATTCCAGTATTTTAGAAGAACTGCGTCTATTTTTATAGAGCTTGAATTTAGCTTTTATAGAAAATCTATTTAAGAAATATATTGTATTGTTTTGATTTCAATCCGCTATATGAACGATATTCATGTAAATATACCTGGTGAATGCTTGCATGACAAGATATTTGTTTTTGTATTTATAAATTAGTATTTTACGAGATATCAACATGCTTTAAATACAGTGAATAGGATATTTTTATGTTCAAGCTAAGAAAGATAGTAATCACTTTTGAATGGAAGGCTAAAGAATTATTAGAAGTATGGTTAGATATATAAATGGTCACGCTTTCACAATTTTGATATTTTATTGTGTTATTCCTTGACAATTTTGATTTAAAAATATATTATAAAGAAAATGACAGCGGTGTCATTTTCTGGTATGGAATTTATATGAATATTAAATTAGGACATAATATTTTTAATTGGAGGCTAATATGAAATCTTTTCAACAAAATGAGGTTTTCTCTATTCGTAAGTCTAAGGTGGGAGTTTGCTCAGTTCTCTTAGCGGTTTTATTTATTGGAACACAAAGTGTTTTAGCTAATGAAGTAGTTGGTGAAACTTCTTCGTCTAAAGATAATATGCAAATGAACTCTTTGTTGAGTAGCACATCTACATCATTATCTGCGGAACCCCATTCTGATACTCTCAGTCTTGATAACAATTCAAGTTTAAGTACTGATAATAATGGAGGAGTGAGTATTAATCAAAATAAACCTGATATAACAAATGATACTATGATGGGTAACATCTCTGGGATGGAAGTGAATACTATTTTAAGTACTAATCTGAACGAACACGTAGCTTTGAATGTTAAAGATTATGGAGCAATAGGTGACGGGGTTCATGATGATCGACAAGCAATTCAAGATGCAATAGATGCTGCAGCTCAAGGGCTAGGTGGAGGAAATGTATATTTTCCTGAAGGAACTTATTTAGTAAAAGAAATTGTTTTTTTAAAAAGTCATACACACTTAGAATTGAATGAGAAAGCTACCATTCTAAATGGTATAAATATTAAGAATCACCCTTCTATTGTTTTTATGACAGGTTTATTTACGGATGATGGTGCGCAAGTAGAATGGGGCCCAACAGAAGATATTAGTTATTCTGGTGGTACGATTGATATGAACGGTGCTTTGAATGAAGAAGGAACTAAAGCAAAAAATCTACCACTTATAAATTCTTCAGGTGCATTTGCTATTGGGAATTCAAATAACGTAACTATAAAAAATGTAACATTCAAGGATAGTTATCAAGGGCATGCTATTCAAATTGCAGGTTCGAAAAATGTATTAGTTGATAATTCTCGTTTTCTTGGGCAAGCCTTACCCAAAACGATGAAGGATGGGCAAATCATAAGTAAGGAGAGCATTCAGATTGAACCATTAACTAGAAAAGGTTTTCCTTATGCCTTGAATGATGATGGGAAAAAATCTGAAAATATTACTATTCAAAATTCATATTTTGGTAAAAGTGATAAATCTGGAGAATTAGTAACAGCAATTGGTACACACTATCAAACATTGTCGACACAGAACCCCTCTAATATTAAAATTTTAAATAATCATTTTGATAACATGATGTATTCTGGTGTACGTTTTACAGGATTTACTGATATTTTAATTAAAGGAAATAGATTTGATAAGAAAGTAAAAGGAGAAAGTGTACATTATAGAGAAAATGGTGCAGCCTTAATAAATGCTTTTAGTTATAAAAATGTAAAAGATGAACTTGATTTAAATAAGAAAGTCGTTATTACTGAAAATACATTTTATATTTCTGATCCTAAAACAAAGGCTATTAGAGTAGCAAAAGATAGTGCAGAATATTTAGGAAAAGTATCAGATATTACTGTAACAAAAAATGTAATTAATAATAATTCTAAGGAAACAGAACAACCAAATATTGAATTATTACGAGTTAGTGATAATTTAGTAGTGTCAGAGAATAGTATATTCGGTGGTAAAGAAGGAATTGTTATTGAGGATTCAAAGGGTAAAATAACCGTTTTAAATAACCAATTTTATAATTTATCCGGTAAGTATATATCATTCATCAAATCTAATGCAAATGGGAAAGAACCTGTTATACGTGATAGCGATGGTAATTTCAATATTGTAACGGAGAATGGGCTTTACAAAATTGTAACAAATAATTTAAGTGATAAAAACGAAAAAGAAAAAAACAAAGAGGAAAAATTTAAAACAAGTTCATATGTGCATGAAAAACAATCTAATTCAAATAATGTAATTGATAGTAACCAGAAGAACGGAGAGTTTAACTCAAGTAAAGATAATAGACAAATGAATGACAAGATCGACAATAAACAAGATAATAAGACAGAAGAAGTGAACCATAAAATAGTTGGAGATGGAAGAGAAACTGAAAATCATATTAATAAATCTAAAGAAATAGTAGATGTAAAACAAAAATTACCAAAGACTGGTTCGAACAAGATTATGGAACTATTCTTAACAGTGACAGGAATTGGTTTACTTTTGACACTAAAAGGGTTGAAGTATTATGGCAAAGATAAATAAAATTTGTTCGATACAAGGAAGTTCCGTAGAAAATGAGGATGCTGTAGGTTCACAAAATCAGTATTTTTGGATTATTGATGGAGCTACAGATTTATATAATTCTAAAGAGGAGATAGGTTATTCAGTCTCAGAAGTTGTACATATTTTATCAGAAAGTTTGTCGGTTAATTGTAAAGAATCAAAAACTCTTAAACAAATATTTGAAACTGCTTTACTCGAGGTTAAAGATGAAATCGGTTTAAACTCATATGAATTAACAGAGTATTATCGCTTACCAACATTTGCTTTTATATTTGCTAAACTTTCAGAAAAAAAGTTGGAGTATATGATGCTAGGTGACTGCGTCATGTTAGTAAACGAAATGGAAATAACTGATCATAGAGTAGATAACTTATTTGAAAAAGGGAAAAATGAGATAAAAGACTCAATTGGTACAAATAGTGTTTTAAATAAAAAAATTATTTTACAAAAAATCAGAAAATTATCTAATCAACCGAGTGGGTACTGGATAGGTTCGTTGGATGAGAGATTTTTAGACCATGCTATTATTAATCAAATAGATGTTACTAGTGAACAAATTGTTTTAATGAGCGATGGCTTTTATGAATTCTATCAAAATAATCAAAATAAAACTTTTGAAGAGTTAATTAAGATGAGATTTAATTCTTCTGCTATTGATCCAATCTATGGAAAGAAAGATGATGCAAGTATTCTAGTTATTGATGTTTGATATATTGTTTAAAATATTAATTGTTACTATTGAACTTTGTTAAGAAGAGGTACCTAAATGTTAAGGTTATATTTAGAAAATGAAATTATAGAATTATCAAATAATTTAGAGACCATTTGGGTATCTGTGCTTGATAAATATGAGAAGTTATTTGAATATTTATCAAATGAAGAACGAATAGAATTGATTAAAGAAGATTTAATCATAAATGAGTCAGTTCTAAATGTTGATAAAAAAGGATATGAGTTAATTTGTTTACAACATCCCGTTTCATATGACTTAAGAAGAATTATTAGTGTAATAAAAATATCAACTGACATTGAACGTATTGGGGATAGAATTGTTGAAATTTTAAAAAATCTACAGATTATTCAAAACAATGAAATTTTGAAGAAAATTATTTCAGAAATAAAAATACTTCATGAAGTTATCGGACTGCATATGAATAGGGCTATATCTTGTTATAGAGAGGAACAATCTGGATGTTTAGATATGGTTGTTATACAAAAACAGAATGAGATAGAAGAGCTTAGTATAAATATTGAAAAGAAAATCATGAATTACATATTTGAAGATGATGGGAACGTTTCTGAAGTAATTGGTGCTTTGGATATTATTCATCACCTTGATAAAATTGCTCATACTACGCAATCAATTTATAAATGGATAATGTATAGAAAATATGGGAACATAAATTAGAAAGAAAAATATATGAAAACAATTATTGATAATTTTGTTGATAGAGTAATTGAATACGGAATGTATAATGAAATTGACAAAATATATGTGAAAAATAGAGTACTAGCGTTAATAGGTGAGGAGGGAACTGATCGCATTTCCGATGAAAATGACCTGAAACAAATAAAAGATTACTTAGTGGAAATCGCCTTAAAAAACGGTAAAATTAAAGATTTAATCGAGGAAAAGGAATGTTTAGGAGCAGAGTTAATGAATTTCATAGTTCCTTTACCTAGTCGATTAAATGATATTTTTTGGAGTTCATATGATATATCACCTCAAGAAGCAGTTGAAGAGTTTTATAAGTTAAGTAAAGATAGTGATTATATTAAAACTTCTGCTATTGCTAAGAATATTGAGTTTAGAGCATCAACTAAATACGGAGAGCTAGAGATTACGATAAATTTGTCAAAACCCGAAAAAGATCCAAAAACAATTGCTGCTGAAAAATTAGTAAAAGCAACTAATTATCCTAAATGTTTACTATGTATGGAAAATGAAGGATATCAAGGTCGAATAAATTATCCAGCACGTTCGAATCATAGAATTATTCGGTTGAAACTTGGTGACGAAGTATGGGGATTCCAGTATTCTCCCTACTCATATTTTAATGAGCATGCGATATTTTTGAATAGTCAACATGTACCAATGGCTATTACCTCTAAAACATTTGAACAATTATTGGAGATTGTTGATATTTTGCCAGGATATTTTGCTGGTTCAAATTCTGATCTTCCTATCTCAGGAGGCTCCATTCTTAGTCATAACCACTACCAGGGAGGGAAATATATTTTCCCAATGGAAAAAGCAAAATTTGAGAGTGAATTTCGTTTTAAAGACTTTGAGGATGTTAATGCTGGTATTGTAAAATGGCCAATGTCAGTAATTAGGTTACAAAGTGAAAATAAAAATCGCTTGTTAGATTTAGCTACTAAAATTCTAAATAAGTGGAGAGAATATTCAGATTTAGAAGTAGACATCATTGCAATGACTGCAGATGTCCCACACCATACGGTGACTCCTATTGCTCGTAAAGTGGACGGAAGATATGAATTAGATATTGTTCTAAGAGATAATCATACTACTGAACAATACCCAGATGGTGTTTTCCATCCTCATCAAGATGTACAACATATTAAAAAGGAAAATATTGGGTTAATCGAAGTGATGGGACTTGCGATTTTACCACCTCGTTTGAAAACAGAGTTAGAAGAAGTTGAGAAATATCTTTTAGGAAAAGATAACGCAATTGCTGATTATCATTTAGAATGGGCCGTTCAATTGAAAGAAAAATATCCTGGACTTAAAGAGGAAGAGGTTCATAGCGTAGTTCAACATGAAGTAGGGCAAGTATTTGCGAGAGTTCTCGAAGATGCAGGTGTTTATAAGAATACTCAAACCGGACAAGAAGCATTTATGAGATTTGTTAAATCGGTTGGAATTAATTAGGAGGAAGTAAAAATGGCAATATTGGTAACAGGCGGAGCTGGTTATATTGGTAGCCATACCGTAGTAGAATTACTAAATTTAGGTAAGGAAGTCGTTATTGTCGACAACCTTTCAAACTCAAGCATTTTAGTATTAGATCGTATTGAAGCAATTACAGGGCAACGTCCTGCGTTTTACGAATTAGATGTTTGTGATAAACAAGGATTGAGAAAAGTTTTTGAACAAGAATCTATTGAGGCTGCAATTCATTTTGCAGGATACAAAGCTGTCGGCGAATCCGTGCAAAAGCCTGTAATGTATTACGAAAATAATATTATGAGCACATTAGCTCTTGTTGAAGTGATGTCAGAGTTTAATGTTAAAAAGATTGTATTTTCATCGAGTGCGACTGTATACGGCGTTCACAATCAGTCTCCCCTTATTGAGACGATGCCGACAAGTGCAACGAATCCGTATGGGTACACAAAAGTGATGCTTGAACAAATTTTAAAAGATGTTCATGTAGCAGATTCAGAGTGGAGTATTGCGTTGCTTCGTTATTTCAATCCGATTGGTGCTCATGAGTCGGGGTTGATTGGAGAAGATCCATCAGGCATTCCTAACAACTTAATGCCTTTTATTGCACAAGTAGCGGTAGGTAAGCGACCAGAGCTAAGTGTTTTTGGAGATGATTATGATACGGTAGATGGTACTGGTGTTCGCGATTATATCCATGTAGTAGATTTAGCAATAGGACATATAAAAGCTTTAGAAAAAGTATCTGAAAAAACAGATGTTTATATTTATAACCTTGGTTCAGGAGAAGGCACAAGTGTATTACAACTTGTAAATACATTTGAAAGTGTTAATAAGGTTCCAATTCCGTATAAAATTGTACCAAGACGATCAGGAGACGTTGCGACTTGTTATGCAAATGCAGACAAAGCATATAAGGAATTAAATTGGAGGACAACAAAATCGATTGAAGACATGTGTAGAGATACATGGAATTGGCAATCAAAAAATCCCAATGGCTATAATTGATGATACTGTCTATATGAGTGCTGTATTTTGGAAAAATTACTTAACCTTTTAATGAAATGCATATTTAATGAAAGATAAATTTTTTTAAAAAAATGTTTGAAAGCGCTTGACAAAGGAAACGGTTTCATTGTATAATGTAAACAAGATGACACCGATGTCAAATATAAAAAAGAAGGTCTTTATATGAAAAACTTAACAAAAATTAAGTTCAAAGAGAATGGGGAATTTAATCATTTCCCTGGGAATACAGTTGTAGCAAATCTTTATACTAAACAAGATTTGATGGAAGTTGTTGATATTATTCAATCACGTTATAGAGAATTACCATTTATCGATAAGTTTACTTTAACTCCAAGGAATTCTATTCACATGACTGTAATTGAATTGTTGTGCCATGAAAATCGTGAAACGGAGTTTTGGAGCAGTAATCTTCCTCTAGATACACCTTTACAGGAAATACATGATTACTTTGCTAAACAACTTGAAATTTTTCCATTGTTGGATGAAGAAATTCATATGCGTGTAACTGAAATGGGAAAACAAAACATACTAGTTGAACCTGCAGATGAAGCTTCTGCAAAGAGATTAGAAGAAATTCGTACTTATGTCTCAGAAAAAGCAGGTGTTCGTTTCCCTAATCATGATAGATATCAATTCCATATTTCAATTGGGTATCTTCGGATTCCTCTAACCGAAGAGGAGGAAGAAGAGTTTACTAAAGTCAGAGCAGAATTAACTGAAATTTTATTAGAGAAGATTCCAACTATTACTGTAAACCGTATTGACTATACTGTATTTGAAGATATGAGACAATTTGTTCCATATCACGAAAAATTTAAATAAAATAATTAAAAAGGAGAACTTATCATGAAAAAAATGAAAGTTTGGTCTACTGTACTTGCAACGGGAGTTGCTCTTACTACACTTGCTGCTTGCTCTGGAGGTTCAAATTCTACGACTGCTTCTTCATCTGAAGAAAAAGCTGATAAAAGTCAAGAACTAGTAATCTATTCGAACTCAGTCTCAAATGGTCGTGGTGATTGGTTAACTGCTAAAGCAAAAGAAGCTGGTTTTAATATCAAAATGGTTGATATCCCTGGCGCTCAATTAGCAGACCGTGTTATTGCTGAGAAGAATAATGCAGTTGCAGATATGGTATTTGGAATTGGTGCTGTTGATTCAAATAAAATTAGAGATCAAAAATTACTAGTACAGTACAAGCCTAAATGGTTAGATAAAATTGATCAATCTTTATCCGATAAAGATAATTATTATAATCCTGTGATTGTTCAACCATTAGTTTTAATTGGGGCGCCTGATGTAAAAGAAATGCCTAAAGATTGGACTGAATTAGGTAGTAAGTATAAAGGTAAGTATTCAATTTCTGGTCTTCAAGGTGGTACAGGACGGGCAATTCTAGCAAGTATCTTAGTTCGATACCTTGATGATAAAGGTGAATTAGGTGTTTCCGAAAAAGGTTGGGAAGTAGCAAAAGAATATTTGAAAAATGCATACACTCTTCAAAAGGGAGAAAGTTCAATTGTTAAGATGTTAGACAAAGAAGATCCAATACAATATGGAATGATGTGGGGTTCTGGTGCATTAGTTGGACAAAAAGAACAAAATGTTGTTTTCAAAGTTATGACTCCTGAGATTGGTGTACCATTTGTAACTGAACAAACTATGGTTTTAAGCACTAGTAAAAAACAAGCGTTAGCTAAAGAATTTATTGATTGGTTTGGTCAATCAGAAATTCAAGTAGAATATAGTAAGAACTTTGGATCTATTCCTGCAAATAAAGATGCCCTCAAAGATCTACCAGAAGATACTAAGAAATTTATTGATCAAGTGAAACCACAAAATATTGACTGGGAAGCTGTTGGAAAGCATTTGGATGAATGGGTAGAAAAAGCTGAATTAGAATACGTACAATAAGAAATAAGAGTTAATTTTTATGTCCAAGTCTCTCTATTATTTCTAAATTTATGGAAGAAATAAAGAGAGGCTTTTGGTTTAGTAATAGAGGGAGTTAGTGAGATGATTAAATTTGATAATATTCAAATTAAATATGGTGATTTTGTTGCAATTGATAATCTGAATTTAGATATACATGAAGGTGAATTTTTTACATTTCTTGGGCCTTCAGGATGTGGTAAATCAACTACTTTGAGAGCATTGGTAGGTTTTCTAGATCCATCATCAGGAAGTATTGAAGTTAATGGAACAGATGTCACTCATTTGGAACCTGAAAAGCGTGGAATTGGTATTGTATTTCAATCTTATGCGCTATTTCCAACTATGACTGTTTTTGATAATATTGCATTTGGTTTAAAAGTTAAGAAGGTAGCTCCAGATGTTATTAAAGCTAAAGTATCAGCAGTAGCAGCAAAAATTAAGATCTCTGATCAACAGTTACAGCGTAATGTATCAGAATTATCTGGGGGTCAACAACAAAGGGTAGCATTGGCTCGTGCTCTGGTTCTTGAACCTAAAATTCTTTGTCTAGATGAACCATTGTCAAACCTTGACGCAAAATTACGTGTAGATTTGAGAAAAGAGTTGAAAAGACTTCAAAAAGAGTTAGGTATTACTACTTTATATGTTACTCATGATCAAGAGGAAGCCTTAACTTTATCTGATAGAATTGCAGTCTTTAACAATGGATACATCGAACAGGTCGGTACACCTGTAGAGATTTATCATAATTCTCAAACTGAATTTGTATGTGATTTTATTGGCGATATTAATGTTTTGACCGATGAAACAGTCCACGAAGTATTACTTAAAAATGCAAGCGTTTTCTTAGAAGATAAAAAAGGATACATTCGATTAGAGAAAGTTCGATTCAATCGTGAAACTGAACAAGATTTCATTCTAAAAGGAACAATTATTGATGTTGAGTTTTCTGGAGTTACAATTCACTATACAATAAAAGTTTCTGAAAGTCAGATTCTTAATGTAACAAGTATTGATAGTCAGGCTGCTATTAGATCTGTCGGAGAAAGTGTGGACTTATTTATCACACCATCAGACGTTCTGCAATTTTAAGGAGGTGCAGTATGCGTCATAAATTAAATTTAAAAGATTGGCTTATTCGTTTAGGGTTAATCTGGTTCCTAGTAACATTTATTATTTATCCAAACTTTGATCTAGTAGTGAATGTATTTGTAAAAGGAGGAGAATTTTCCCTTGAAGCTGTACATCGTGTTCTAAAATCTGAGAGGGCACTTCAGAGTATTATGAACAGTTTTAAGTTAGCATTTTCACTCATTATTACAGTTAATGTCGTAGGTATTCTTTGTGTTCTATTTACAGAGTACTTTGATATTAAAGGTGCTAAAATTTTAAAATTAGGCTATATGACCTCTTTAATTTATGGAGGAGTGGTTTTAGCGACTGGATATAAATTTGTCTATGGTCCTTATGGATTGATAACAAAATTTTTACAAAATGTTATCCCTTCTTTAGACCCTAACTGGTTTATTGGGTATGGTGCAGTCTTATTCATTATGACATTTTCAGGAACTGCTAATCATACATTGTTTTTAACAAATACAATTCGAAGCGTTGACTATCACACTATTGAGGCTGCACGAAATATGGGAGCAAAACCATTTACTGTTTTCCGAAAAGTAGTGTTACCAACCTTAATTCCAACTCTATTTGCACTTACTATTATGGTTTTTCTTAGTGGTTTGTCTGCAGTAGCAGCACCCATGATTGTTGGTGGTAAAGGATTTCAAACTATAAATCCAATGATTATTACATTTGCAGGGATGGGGAATTCTCGTGATTTAGCTGCCTTACTTGCAATTATTTTAGGTATTGCAACTACAATTTTGCTTACTATCATGAATAAGATAGAAAAAGGTGGAAATTATATTTCTATCTCTAAGACTAAAGCGCCTCTTAAAAAACAAAAAATTGCATCTAAGCCTTGGAATATCATTGCTCACATTGTAGCATATGGATTGTTCACAGTTTTCATGCTTCCACTAATTTTTATAGTATTATACTCATTTACAGATCCAGTTGCAATTCAAACAGGTAACTTAACATTATCAAACTTTACTTTAGAAAATTATCGCTTATTCTTTAGTAATAGTGCGGCATTCTCTCCATTCTTGGTCAGCTTTATTTATTCTATTATCGCTGCGACAACAGCAACAATTCTCGCAGTTATATTTGCTCGAGTTGTCAGAAAACATAAAGCTCGCTTTGATTTCTTATTTGAATATGGTGCTCTACTTCCTTGGTTACTACCAAGTACACTTTTAGCAGTAAGTTTATTATTTACTTTTAATCAGCCACAATTTCTTGTCTTGAATCAGATTTTGGTAGGTAGTTTGGTAATTCTACTTATTGCATATATAGTTGTAAAAATCCCATTTTCTTATAGAATGGTACGTGCTATTTTATTTAGTGTTGATGATGAGATGGAAGATGCAGCAAGAAGTATGGGTGCTTCACCTTTTTATACTATGATGAAGGTTATCATTCCATTTATTTTACCGGTTGTTCTCTCTGTTATTGCTTTAAACTTTAACTCTTTATTAACTGACTTCGACTTATCTGTATTTCTTTACCATCCATTAGCTCAACCGCTGGGTATAACTATTCGTTCAGCAGGTGATGAAACAGCAACTTCAAATGCTCAAGCACTTGTGTTCGTTTATACTATTGTATTAATGATAATTTCTGGTTCTGTATTATACTTTACTCAGAGACCAGCTAGTAGAAAAAGGAAATAATAATGCAGGCAACAAGCTTAGGACTATCATATATCGAAATTGTATTAAGAATTGTACTTTCATTAGTTATTGGTGGAGTAATTGGTTTAGAGAGAGGAAGTAAATCTCAACCAGCAGGTATTCGTACACATAGTATTGTTTGTCTGGCTGCATGTTTAATTATGATGACTAATGAGTATGTATCTTATAAATTTGGTACAGGAGATCCTACACGCTTAGGTGCGCAAGTTATATCAGGTGTTGGTTTTCTTGGGGCTGGAACAATACTTATTACAGATAAAAAGAAAATAACTGGTTTAACAACTGCAGCCGGAATATGGGCTTCAGCTGGAATCGGTCTAGCTATAGGTGTTGGTTTTTATGAAGGAGCCGTACTAGGAGCAATTTCTGTTTGGAGTGTTATAACTATGTTCCAACCTTTAAAAAAATATCTTCAAAGTCGTTCAAAGATAATCGAATTGTATATCGTTGTTAGATCTACAGAGGCATATAATCGGGTACTAGTATACTGTGCTGAGAATGGCATTAGAATGACTGATTCTAGAACTGCATTTGGAGATGTTAATTCAGAAAGAATTGAATATTTTGATGTTCCAGAAAAAAAAATAGCATCATTTATTACTCTAGAACTATCAGGAAGATTTGAACATCTTCGTTTGATGGAAGAAATTGCTAATATTGTAGGTGTTATTTATGTCGAAGAAATTAGCTGAAATTTAGTAAACAAAGGGACAGATGTTTTTGTCCTTTTGTTTTTTAGATGTTTTAATCATCTAATTTTTGAGTAGATTTTTGCTCAGAGGTTTTTATGAAAGATTTTAAAATCTATTTTGATTTAGGTAAAATAGAATATTTTGATAATAATTGTTTGATACAAGTATACAAATTTATTTCTTTTTATGATATTTGTGAAATGGTGTTTCCCTTTCATTTACCTCCTGATGAGTTGATAACAAATGTTATTTTTAAAGTAAAAATTAAGTCTATGTTAGAATGTTACATTGACAGGCTATTATATATTTTTATAAATCCAACAATTTTTACTGAAAAAGTTAATCTACAATTTTATGGTAGTTTTTTCTCATATGAATTTATTTGTCGTGAAGTTGGAAACATTCTTAAAAATAAAGGTGTGAATTGCAATTTAAACTTTTTTGAAGGGGAAGAATATTTGTAAAATTAATATTGTGTATTTGTGGATCTTAAATAATTTACAAAATTCTCTTGTTAAAAAAAATTAAATATTGTATAGTAATATTAGAATGTTCGTAATGGAGGACTGAAATGAAAAATATAAATGGGAAAAAGGTAACTATTTATGATATTGCACGTTTATCAGGTTTTTCTCCAAAAACAGTTTCACGAGTTATTAATGGTGGAGTAAATGTTAAAGAAGAAACTTATCAAGCGATTCAAAAAGTTATAGAGGAATTGTCGTATATTCCAAATGCGTATGCAAAAAATTTAACTAAAAAAGAAGCTATAAATATATTGATTTCTGTAAAAAAAATCGACTCTTTTCCTTTAATTTGGTTTCAAACTTTATTAGATAAAGTTTTACAAACTTGTAAAGAGTATGGTGTTAACGCTATTGTTGAATATTTTAGTGAAGAAGATACAATTAGTAATTCAATAATCTCGAGTACAGGAAGCTTGATAGATGGTGTAATAGTATTTTATGAAAGTAAAGAAGATATTCGGATTAATTACTTGCAAAAGAATAAAATGCCATTCATAGTTTTTGGAGAATCTAGAACACCTAATGTTGTGTATGTTTCTAACAACAATTTTCAGGCCACTTATGACATGATGAAATTAGTATCAAAAGAAAACATTAATAGTATGTGGTTACTTATGGGAGGAGAATCCCTTGTTAATATTGATCGAGAGAGAGGGGTTCGTGCTTTTTTAAATGATAATAACTATGAAATGGATTTGAAAGTAGTATATGGTCTAACTACAATAGATTCGGTTTATTTATATGCTACAAGACATCTATCTAATCAAAATTATCCTGATTTGATTTTTGTATCCGGTGATGAAAAAGTACAGGGATTGATTCGTTCTTGCTATGAGAAGGAAATTACTATTCCTGATGATATTTCAATAATCGGATTTGACAATATTCCAATTTCTCAATATTATACTCCAGCTTTATCTACAATTTCTCCTGATTATATCATGTTGGCTAAAAAAATGATTGAAGGGGTATTAGCAATTATAAAGGGGGAAAGTGTCACATCTGTTGAAGTTTCTACTAAACTTGTTAGGAGACAGAGTTTCTAGTATTGTTTAATTCTTGAAAATCCTAATGGAAAAGATGGAGTGTTCTAAAGTAAGTTCTGTTTAGCCTCCATTCAGTTTCTATTGAGTTGGATCCAATTTCTAATAAGTGGGACATTTTCACGTTCGATTTACTAAAGACATTATCACATTCGAATCACACATCTTTCAAAAAAATTGTAAAAAAGTCTTGACAAAGAAAAAACAAAGTATTAAAATAAGTTCAACAAATCAGAAAAGTAACTATTTTTGATCTTCAGGGAGCCTGTGGTGATTGTGAACAGGTGGTTGGAAGTAGTGAAAGTGGGCTGATTTTAAAAATGAATTTGAAACAATGAAAATTCGGTGCGCACACCTTACAGTGCAACTTGTTGTTAGACAAGGCAGAGATGTAAAGGGGAATAGTCCCTTTATAATTGAGGTGGCACCGCGTTACCAACGCCCTCACATGGAAGTATATTCTGTGTGTGGGCTTTTTTCATATCTTGAAATCAATACTGAAAGAGGAAAATTTTATGACAACTAAAGGTTATTTTGGACAATTTGGTGGAAGTTTTGTACCAGAGCCGATTCAGGCTTTGTTGGACGAGTTGGAAGTGACATTTGACAAGTACAAGGATGATCCAGAATTTTTGGCAGAATTTCGTCATTACTTGAAGGACTATTCAGGTCGCGAAACACCGCTCTATTTTGCGGAAAGCTTGACAGATCACTTAGGTGGCGCTAAGATTTATCTCAAGCGCGAAGACCTTAACCACCTTGGTTCTCACAAGCTCAACAACGTTTTAGGACAAATTCTTTTGGCTAAACGCATGGGCAAAAAACGAGTGATTGCGGAAACAGGGGCAGGTCAGCACGGTGTTGCGACAGCAGCGGCTGCAGCCAAGTTTGGTATGGCCTGTGATGTCTACATGGGGGCAGAAGATGTGGAACGTCAACGTCTCAATGTTTTCCGTATGGAGATGATGGGAGCAACTGTTCATGCAGTTGAAACAGGGACTCGTACCCTCAAAGATGCTGTTGATGCAGCCTTTGGAGCATGGATGAATGATTTGGAAGCCTTTTATGTTCTGGGATCTGCTGTGGGACCTCACCCATATCCAACCATTGTCCACGAGTTCCAAAAGGTCATCAGTGAAGAATCTCGCCGTCAAATCTTAGAAAAAGAAGGCCGTTTACCAGACTATGTCATTGCCTGTGTAGGTGGTGGTTCCAATGCCATCGGTGCTTTTTCTCAGTATGTGGCTGATGAAGAAGTTAAATTGGTTGGGGTTGAAGCTGCTGGTCACGGACTTGATACAGACAAGCACGCAGCTACTATGACAAAAGGTAGTATCGGAATTGTCGACGGCATGAAGACTTATGCAGTCTTTAAGGAAGATGGAGAGCTAGCTCCAGTTTACTCTATCTCAGCTGGATTGGACTATCCAGGGGTTGGCCCAGAACACGCCTACTTCAAAGATTCAGGTCGCGTGGAATATGTTGCTGCGACGGATGAAGAAGCTGTTCAGGCTCTCCTCCTTCTCAGCAAGACAGAAGGAATTATCCCAGCGATTGAAAGTTCGCACGCCATCGCAGAAGCGGTTAAACGTGCACCAAAACTAAGTAAAGATGATATTATCATCATCAATGTCTCTGGTCGTGGAGACAAGGACGTAGCTGCTATTGCAGACTACCTAGAAGCTAAAAAATAATAGATGGAAAAATTACAGTCCTTTCTCTCACAGAGAGCTTGTGGTTGCTGGAAACAAGCAGAGAAAGCTGTAAGGTTGGGTCCATCTGAAATAAGAGAAGAAAACATAATTCTCAAGGGAGTGCCCTTTATCGCACAGCCTGTTACAGGAGGTATCTGAGACAGGAATGAGAGATAGGAGAAATCCTATAATTGAGGTGGCACCGCGAATTTCGTCCTCACGCAAGTTGTTTTGCGTGGGGATTTTTTATACAGTCGCCACCAACTAGAATTAGAACTGAAAGGGAAATTACAATGGAACGAATCATTCATGGAGATGTCTTATCACCAATCTTGGCTTACATGCGCCTAAAGGGGCAACACAAGGTTATCTTAGAGAGTATTCCGAGAGACAAGGAAACAGCTCGTTTTTCTATCCTAGCCTATAATCCTGTTTTTGAGATTAAGTTTGAAAATGGGGTCCTTTATCAAAATGGTCAAGTGATTGATCGTGATCCCTTGGATTTTCTTTATGAAGTGACTCATAAGAGACAACACCATTCAGATCTACCTTTTGGTGGGGGAGCCATTGGTTTTGTTGGCTACGATATGATTTCGCTTTATGAAGAAATTGGTCAAATCCCTGAGGACACAATTGGGACGCCAGACATGCATTTCTTTGTTTATGAGAGCTACATGGTCTTTGACCACAAGAAGGAAAAAATCCATGTCATCGAGGATGCTCTCTATAGTGAGCGAAGTCAAGAAGACTTGGAAAAAGCCTTGAACCAAGTGCTTGAGGAATTACGCATTCCTGCTCCAAATGAATTTGAAGATTTGGATTTATCACCACTTGACTTCAAACCCCATATCGCTCCTCAGAAGTTTGAAGAAATGGTGGAAACAGCTCGTGACTTGATTCGTAACGGAGATATGTTCCAATGTGTACTCAGCCAGCGTTTCTCAGCAGAAGTTACTGGCAATCCATTTGACTTCTACAGAAATCTCCGTGTGACCAACCCATCTAATTACCTCTATTTCTATGATTTTGGGGATTATCAAATCATCGGAGCTAGTCCAGAAAGTTTGGTTTCTGTCAAAAATGGCATCGTGACAACCAATCCGATTGCGGGTACACGACCAAGAGGAGCTACGGATGAAGAAGACAAGGCTTTGGCGACAGACCTGCTTTCGGATGAGAAGGAAACAGCAGAGCATCGAATGTTAGTAGACTTGGGTCGTAATGATATTGGTCGCATCTCTGAAACGGCCAGTGTTCAAGTTACCAAGTATATGGAAGTGGAGCTCTTCCGTTATGTTATGCATTTGACCAGCGTGGTTAAGGGGCGTTTGCTTCCAGAACTCACTGCCATGGATGCCTTGAAAGCAACACTTCCTGCTGGAACAGTTTCAGGAGCACCAAAGATTCGAGCGATGAGACGCATCTATGAACTGGAAAAAGAAAAACGTAGCGTATACGCAGGAGCAATCGGCTACTTGTCGGCAACGGGTGATATGGATTTTGCCATTGCCATCCGAACGATGATTCTCAAAAATCAAACAGCCTATGTGCAGGCTGGGGCAGGGATTGTCTACGACTCCATCGCCCAAAACGAATACAAAGAAACCATTAACAAGGCTAAATCTATGACTAGAATTGGAGAACTAAAACCATGATTTTATTGATTGACAACTATGATTCTTTTACCTATAACTTGGCCCAATACATTGGGAACTTTGCAGAAGTTCAGGTCTTGAGAAATGATGATCCCAAGCTGTATGAAGAAGCTGAAAAAGCAGATGGTTTGGTCTTTTCTCCCGGTCCAGGTTGGCCAGTTGATGCTGGAAAGATGGAAGATATGATTCGTGATTTTGCTGGCAAGAAACCGATTCTTGGAATTTGTTTGGGTCATCAAGCCATTGCAGAAGTCTTTGGTGGTAAGTTAGGCTTGGCTCCAAAAGTCATGCATGGGAAACAGAGCAATATCAACTTTGAAGCGCCATCTGTTTTGTATCAAGGTATTGAGGATGGCCGTGCGGTCATGCGTTACCACAGTATTTTGATTGAGGAAATGCCAGAAGACTTCGAAGTGACAGCTCGTTCAACTGATGACCAGGCCATTATGGGAATTCAACACAAAAATCTACCAATTTATGGTTTCCAGTACCATCCAGAGAGTATCGGAACGCCAGATGGCTTGTCTTCTATTCGGAATTTTATCGAGAAGGTTGTAAAGTGAGGAAACTAGGATGAAAGAGATTATTGAAAAACTAGCAAAATTTGAAAATTTATCAGGTGTGGAAATGACGGATGTCATTGAGCGTATCGTAACTGGGCGTGTAACGGAGGCGCAAATTGCTTCACTCCTCTTGGCTCTTAAGATGAAGGGGGAAACACCTGAAGAACGCACAGCCATTGCCCAAGTCATGAGAGGACATGCCCAACATATTCCAACTGAAATTCATGATGCTATGGACAACTGTGGTACAGGTGGGGACAAGTCTTTCAGCTTTAACATCTCTACAACTGCAGCCTTTGTCTTGGCTGGTGGCGGTGTTCATATGGCAAAACATGGTAATCGCTCGATTTCTTCTAAATCTGGTTCTGCAGATGTCCTCGAAGCCTTAGGCATCAACCTAGACCTCAAACCAGCTGAACTAGGTAAGGTCTTTGATAAAACTGGCATCGTCTTTCTCTTCGCTAAAAATATGCACCCAGCTATGAAATACATCATGCCAGCTCGTTTGGAACTAGGAATTCCAACAATCATGAACTTGACTGGTCCACTGATTCATCCAATGGCTTTGGAAACACAGCTTCTTGGAATTAGTCGTCCAGAACTTCTAGAAAGTACAGCTCAGGTTTTGAAAAATATGGGCCGCAAACGTGCCATCGTTGTTGCTGGGCCAGAAGGATTGGATGAAGCTGGTTTGAACGGAACAACCAAGATTGCACTTCTTGAGAATGGTGAAATCAGCTTGTCAAGCTTTACTCCAGAGGATTTAGGGATGGAGCGCCACGCTATCGAAGATATCCGTGGTGGCAATGCTCAGGAAAATGCAGAAATTTTGCTCAGCGTTCTTAAAAATGAACCAAGTCCATTCTTGGAGACTACAGTTTTAAATGCTGGTCTTGGTTTCTATGCTAATGGTAAGGTAGATAATATCAAGGAGGGAGTTGCCTTGGCCCGTCAAGTGATTGCTAGTGGCAAGGCCCTTGAAAAACTCAGACTGTTACAGGAGTACCAAAAATGAGTCAGGAATTTTTAGCACGAATTTTGGAGCAGAAGGCGCGTGAGGTCGAGCAGATGGAGCTGGAGGAAATCCAGCCCCTGCGCCAGACCTATCGCTTGGCTGAATTTTTGCAGAATCATCAAGACCGTTTGCAGGTAATCGCTGAGGTCAAGAAGGCTAGTCCTAGTCTGGGAGATATCAATCTTGATGTGGATATTGTGCAACAGGCCCAGACTTATGAAGCAAATGGCGCAGTGATGATTTCGGTTCTGACAGATGAAGTTTTCTTTAAAGGGCATTTGGATTATCTGCGAGAGATTTCAAGTCAGGTAGAGATTCCGACGCTGAACAAGGATTTTATCATCGATGAAAAGCAAATCATCCGCGCTCGCAATGCCGGTGCGACAGTTATCTTGCTCATCGTGGCTGCCTTGTCAGAAGAACGCCTCAAGGAACTCTATGACTACGCTACAGAGCTTGGTCTAGAAGTTTTAGTGGAGACTCACAATCTAGCTGAACTAGAGGTAGCACACCGCCTTGGAGCTCAAATTATCGGGGTTAATAACCGCAATTTGACTACCTTTGAAGTCGACTTGCAGACCAGTGTAGACTTGTCCCAGCACTTTAAGGAAGGACGCTATTACATTTCTGAATCTGCTATTTTCACAGGGCAGGATGCGGAACGAGTAGCACCATACTTTAACGGAATTTTGGTAGGGACAGCTCTTATGCAGGCAGAAGATGTAGCCCAGAGAATCAAGGAGTTGCAGATTGACAAAGGTTAAAATTTGCGGATTATCGACCAAAGAAGCGGTGGAGACAGCTGTGTCAGCAGGAGCCGACTACATCGGTTTTGTCTTCGCACCTAGTAAAAGACAGGTGACCTTGGATCAGGCTGCTGAGCTGGCAAAGCTTATTCCTGCAGGTGTCAAAAAGGTTGGTGTATTTGTTTCACCAAGTCGGGCAGAACTGTTAGAAGTCATTGACAAAGTTGGTTTGGACTTGGTTCAAGTTCACGGTCAGGTGGCAGATGATTTGTTTGAGAATTTGCCTTGTGACAGTATTCAGGCTGTGCAGGTGGATGGAGAGGGTCATGTGCCCAATTCTCAGGCAGACTATCTACTCTTTGATGCCCCTGTGGCTGGGAGTGGCCAGACCTTTGACTGGGCTCAACTGGATACGATTGGACTAACTCAGCCTTTCTTTATCGCAGGTGGGCTTAATGAAGACAATGTAGTACAAGCAATTCAATACTTTACTCCCTATGCAGTAGATGTATCGAGCGGAGTGGAGACAGATGGACAAAAAGATCATGAAAAGATTAGAAGATTTATAGAGAGGGTAAAGAATGGCATATCAAGAACCAAATAAAGATGGATTTTACGGAAAATTCGGCGGACGTTTTGTCCCAGAAACATTGATGACAGCAGTTTTGGAGTTGGAGAAGGCCTACCGTGAAAGTCAGGCAGACCCAAGTTTCCAAGAGGAATTAAATCAACTTTTGCGCCAGTATGTGGGACGTGAAACTCCTCTTTACTACGCAAAAAACTTGACCCAGCATATCGGCGGAGCCAAGATTTACCTCAAACGGGAAGATCTTAACCATACAGGGGCCCACAAGATTAACAATGCCTTGGGACAAGTTCTGCTTGCAAAACGCATGGGTAAAAAGAAAATTATCGCTGAGACGGGTGCTGGCCAGCACGGTGTAGCAACTGCAACAGCTGCAGCCCTCTTTAACATGGAATGTACCATCTATATGGGTGAAGAGGATGTTAAACGTCAAGCCCTCAATGTGTTCCGTATGGAGCTTTTGGGAGCTAAGGTTGAGGCAGTGACAGACGGTTCGCGCGTGCTCAAGGATGCGGTCAATGCAGCCCTTCGTTCATGGGTAGCTAATATCGATGATACCCACTATATCCTTGGTTCTGCCTTGGGGCCTCATCCATTCCCAGAAATCGTTCGTGACTTCCAAAGTGTCATCGGTCGAGAGGCTAAACAACAGTATCGTGATTTGACAGGTCAAGATTTACCAGATGCCCTAGTAGCCTGTGTTGGTGGTGGTTCTAATGCCATCGGGCTCTTCCATCCATTTGTAGAAGATGAGTCTGTAGCCATGTATGGGGCTGAAGCGGCTGGACTTGGTGTGGATACAGAGCACCACGCAGCTACCTTGACCAAGGGTCGTCCAGGCGTCCTCCACGGTTCTCTCATGGATGTGCTCCAAGATGCCCATGGTCAAATTCTTGAAGCCTTCTCTATCTCAGCAGGTTTGGACTATCCTGGTATCGGTCCAGAACATTCTCACTACCACGATATCAAACGTGCCAGCTATGTTCCTGTCACAGACGAGGAAGCCTTGGAAGGTTTCCAACTCTTGTCTCGTGTGGAAGGGATTATCCCAGCCTTGGAATCTAGCCATGCTATCGCCTTTGCGGTGAAATTGGCCAAAGAACTTGGACCAGACAAGTCCATGATTGTCTGTCTATCAGGTCGTGGGGACAAGGATGTGGTTCAAGTTAAAGACCGCTTGGAAGCAGATACAGCAAAGAAGGGAGAAGCTCATGCCTAAGACATTAACAGAAAAATTAAATGCTATAAAAGCAGCTGGAAAAGGAATTTTCGTTCCCTACATCATGGCTGGAGACCACGAGAAAGGTTTGGATGGACTCGCTGAAACAATCCACTTTTTAGAAGATTTGGGTGTTTCTGCCATTGAAGTGGGTATTCCCTTTTCAGACCCTGTCGCAGATGGACCTGTTATCGAAGAAGCTGGTTTGCGCAGTCTAGCTCATGGGACTTCGACACAAGCTTTGGTTGAAACCTTGAAAACTGTTCAAACAGAGGTGCCACTTGTTATCATGACCTACTTCAACCCTCTCTTTCAGTACGGTGTGGAGAACTTTGTCAAAGATTTGGCAGATACAGCAGTTAAAGGCTTGATTATCCCAGACCTGCCTCATGAGCATGCCAATTTTGTAGAGCCATTTTTGGCAGATACAGACATCGCTTTGATTTCCCTAGTTAGTTTGACGACAGGGATTGAGCGCCAGAAGGAGTTGATTGAAGGGGCGGAGGGCTTTGTCTATGCCGTTGCCATCAATGGAGTGACAGGGAAATCAGGCAATTACCGAGCAGATTTAGACAAGCATTTGGCACAATTGCATCAAGTGGCTGACATTCCAGTCTTGACAGGTTTTGGGGTATCTAGTCAAGCCGATGTAGAACGCTTCAATGCTGTGTCAGATGGTGTTATCGTTGGTTCGAAAATTGTAAAAGCTCTCCACCAAGGAGAGCCGATTCAGGACTTTATCAAACAAGCAGTAGCTTACCAAAAATAATCACACAAGCAGCGAGCAAGAGGAAAGGCACGAAAGGAAGTCTTTCCTTTTTCTTTTGCAGGAGAAAGGAAAGAATCCCCGTAGCAGAAGCAAACTGAATCAAGATGAGTAATTCGGTTGCGCTAAAGACGAGGGCACAAGAAGCCAGAAAGAGGAAATCTCCTGCACCCATGCGGATATCGATAAAATGAGCCAAAATTCCGAGAACAAGGAAGAAGACCATGACCAGATTCCAGCTAGACCAGACCATTAGGAGTAGATGAAAGACAATCCAGACCAGTAAGGGGTATTCCTGATGGCGCAAATCGTAGATGCCTAAGGTCAAACCAGTGGTGATTAGGATGACTTGTCCCAAGGAAAGTAATCCCCAAGACCAAGCCAGAAAGAGGAGGCCTAAACCTAGTTCAAAAAGGGCATACCAGAAGGGATAAGGAGACTTGCAGTAGCGACAGTGAAAGCGATTGAAGACCTGTGACAGAATCGGAATCAAATCTAAGGTGCACAAGCGAGTCTGACAGGAATCGCAGTGACTAGCAGGTTGGATAATGGATTGCTCTGGAAAACGGTCAATGACCAAACCAAGAAAGGAAGCGAGAATGCTCCCGACAAGAAAAAAATAAATATCAATCATACTTATTTATTCGTAAAAAATAGGAGAAGTAGTATAATAAAGAAACATAGATAAGATGGTGAGGAAAAGATGACAATTCGTTTTGAAGAAAAGGTAAGTACAGAAAACGCTCAGCTCGTATGCCAATGGTCCAACTCCCTTGGCAAATCCTTTCAAGAACAATGGATGGGAACAATGATTCCTTTTCCCTTAACCATTCAAGTCTTGCAAGATTTGGAAGGAATCTTTTCTATCTTTGATGGACGAGAGTTTGTGGGGCTTATCCAGAAAATCAGGCAAGAAAACAGCAATCTTCATATCGGGAGATTTTTTATCAACCCCCAGAAACAGGGGCAAGGCTTAGGTAGCCAGGCTTTAAGGAAATTTGTTAGTTTGATCTTTGAAAATGGAGACATAGGTAGTATTTCTTTAAATGTCCTCGAAGCAAATCAAGCAGCCCAGCACCTTTATCAAAAAGAAGGATTTGAAATCGTTCAAGTGGTTGAAGCACCTGTACGAAAATACATCATGAAAAAGTTTAGATAGAAAGCAAAAAAGCCTTGGTTCCAAGGCTTTTTTATGTTATAAACTCATTAAAACAACTCCCAGTAAGGTGTGGAATGTTTTTTAGTCTGTGTCATATAAAAATAAATAGAATGAATAGCTATAGCTAGAGCTAAAATGGTTGTAATACTTACTACTATTATAGGATTAGAAGCAAAGATTAAAGAGAGAATCAAGGCAGCCAGATAGAGTGTAGCTTGGACACAGTAGTAACTTTTCGAATAGCGAAGATAGTGTTTGTTATAGGGCCCATTTGCTAGGACAGCAGCTTGGAAGAGGCCAATTCCGATATAAAAGAAGCTGGTTGCAAAGAGAAGATTAGTTTCAGGATTCAGAAGAAAACTCATCGAAACGGTCATCATAAGAAGTCCAATGAAAATAGGATAGTGACTGTAAATTAGAAATAGTCCCTTTTGATTAGATTCTTCATCAATAGCATGGTCGAATTGAACAAAATAAAACAAGAACAGAGAAAGCATAATAATGAAATAAAGAACCGAATAAATCGAGAAATTCTCGATTGTAAAGAAGTTAACTAGCCCCATAATCATCTCTCCAAACGTAATAATGACAAGAAGGGAGATGCGCTCGATTAAATGGGGGAGAACTATCTGGAAATGATCATCTTTACTAATCGAGGTAATTGGCGTAATAAATGTTAGCAGAATACTAGCATAAAGGATATAGACTCCAATGTAAATAGGAAGAAGAGCTGCTAGATAGATTTCTAAACTTCGTAGACCTGTTATCCATAGAAAACCTTTGATACTTTCCCTATGAACATTATCGGTTGATTTTTTAAAAAACTCAACCAAATATTGAAAAAATAAGGTAAGGGTTAATGTACCAATAGCCCAACAGACATAATGAAAATATTGTTGCCAATCATCTTTAATCAAATTGGATATAAAGAGTAAAAGTCCCATATTGATAAACATGATTAGCATGTTAAATAAAGAGTTCTTTCCATAGCGATTTGTATAAACGGTTTGAATCATCCAGGCATTGATGAGAAGCAAGACAGACATGAAAAAATCAAGCAAAGAATTCCAAGTCAAAATACCGTTATGAAGATGGTGAATTAAAGCAGTTACTTTTGAAATCGCAAAAACAAAAACTAGATCATAAAAAAGTTCTGAATAATTTACACGTTTATGTTTAACAAGAGTTGTCATCTTAAGACCTTTCTATTTTAGAAGTACAATTTATTATAACAGAAAATGGTAATAAAAAAAGAGATGCTTAAATAACTTCATGTGACGCGAATGAACTGCGCCACAAAAGTTAGGTTTTTTCTGTCTAACTTTTGGGGTGCAGTTCAGAAGGGGTGTTTTTTCTATCGTTTTTTAGTGCTAAGACTACACAAAAAAGCCTTGATTCCAAGGCTTTTTCCTGTTGATTTAGATGCCCCCTACAGGGATTTGGAAAGGACTTTCATATTGAGAGCAATTAAAAATATTGAAATATAAGTGATTTTAGGTATTTTCAATGTCATGATTTAAAAATGGGACAAAAGTGGGGCAAAAACCATACAGATTCTAAACTGTATGGTTCTTTTTTTATCTAACCAAGAAAGGTTAAAACTTATTAAAACAAATGCAATCAACTGTTGAAAACTTTTTAGTCCGTGTAATATAAAAACAAGTAAAAAGTTGAACTATAGGGAATATTGTGTCATAATAGGTAATAGATGAATAATTAATAGATTGGAAATAATGCTTTCTTACCTTAACAAGTTGAATTGGTTATACATTTTTTCGTCGCAATTGTGTCTATCTCTCGAGTTTAGCTAGTTTTTATAAGCTCTGGTTTCTAATCAATATAACAAATTTTAGAAGTGCATAAGACAAGATGGTGACATTATTACAGTCATTTCTAGTCACCATATGTTGCTGGCACAGGCTGTTTGTAGTGTTGGCTATTTACTAGTCAGTTTAATCGGAGTGTTTAATTTTTATTGTTGAAAGGTTTTTATATGGCGAAAATTCTATCTTTAGGTCTGACAGGTAAGAAATTACTTGCTCAGGGGTTCTTGTTTGTTCTGCTAGGTCTCATCTTGATGGTCACGGGGACTTGGTTGCCAGTAAAGGTTATTCGACTGGTTCTGTTTTTAGCTTGGATAGCAACGGTCTTAGATTTAGTATTACGTATTTTCAAAAAAAGTCAGTCAACGGACACCTTGGGAGTTGCACTGGTTAAATTGTTAGTGCTGGGATATTTGCTTGGCTCCAATCTTGCGACGGATGTGCCGATTTATATTTTGGCTCTTGTGATTGGAGTTTATCAGATTTTTCATGCTAGTATTAACCTTGTCACCTATGTTCTCTACCGCAAAAACAAAATTCGACCTCGTTTTCGTCTCTTACTAGATGGACTCGTACTAGTTTTTCTTGGTGGGACTAGTCTTTTGTCCTCTACAGGAAATTCTGTCTTTCAACTCTTTGTATTAGGGGCTTATTTTTTCCTTTATGGTGTGTCCAATATCCGTGATGGTTTCTTGTTTGAGGAGGAAATTGGGAAAAACCATCTCAAACGTCGTGTAAGAATGAGCTTACCTATTGTCCTAGCCGCTCTCATCCCTGCAAGAACTTTAGCAAAAATTAACAAATTCATGCAGGAAAATGCTGATGAGAGAGAGGATATCCATCTTGGAATAGTGAAGTCTGGTAAGACAGCAGAGCTAGAAATTTTTGTTCATACAGCTGAGACCTCTCTGTTTTCGGCAATTGGTCATGTGGATATCTGCTATCAAGGCCGTGTTATTTCTTATGGCAACTATGATCCGTCTTCTGAGACCTTATTTGGCATGGTAGGAGATGGTGTCTTATATTTCTGTGATCGTGACAAGTACATTGACCTATGTAAACGTGAGAGTCAAAAAACGCTTTTTGGTTATGGGATAGATTTGACGCCTGAAATGGAAAAAGCAGTTCAGAAAAAGTTGGCTGAATTGAAACAACTGACGATTCCATGGGAGCCAAGTGCAGATAAAATCATGACAGGTGATGGTAAGGAAGACTACACCTACGCTTATAAAATCAGACATGAGACAGATGGGGAACTTTATAAATTTATCAAATCTAAGTTTAAATCCTACTTTGTCTTATCTACAAACTGTGTGCTCTTGGCTGATACCATAGTCGGTCAGGCTGGCACCGATATCCTCTCACCCAAAGGATTTATCGCTCCAGGAACTTACCAAGCCTACCTTAATCGAGAGTTTGAAAAACCAAATAGTATAGTCGTATCTAAACATGTTTATTAAGGAGAATTTATGAACTTAGTAAAAAAATACACCCCGTTAATACTTTTTATAGGGCTGGTTGCTCTTGTAATTCTGAATGCATCGAGCTTTATATCAGGAGCAATCTCTCTCTTTGATGTAATATCAACCTTGATTTATGGTGCTGTTATTGCTTTTGTGCTTAATGTTCCTATGAAAAAAATTGAACAGTACTTAGTTAAATTGAAGGTAAAGGCAGAGTTGCGTCGTCCGATTGCCATGGTACTTGTTTTCCTAGCTCTTATCTTAATCGTGATTGCTCTTTTGGTTTTGGTGCTGCCAACCCTAGCTCAGACTATTAGTCAGCTGGGAACAGTCCTTTCAACAGTCCTTACTCAACTTGGGAAATTTCTAGGCAGCTCGGAATTTGTAACCAAAGACATGTTGTCAACTATCGTATCAGGCATACAGGGACAATCTAGTTCTATTAGCCAAGCTTTGATAGGTTTTTTATCAGGTCTGACTAGTAATATCGGCAATATTTTTTCAAGTTTGATGAATGCCTTTTTGATTATAGTCTTCACCTTTTTATTTTTATCCAGTAAGGAACATTTGGCAGCGATGACGAGTCGACTTCTAAAAGTTTTTCTTCCAGAGAAGGTGGTGATAAAGTTGACTTACATTGGACAAGTAGCACTAGAGACTTATGACCAATTTTTGATGAGTCAGCTGATTGAAGCAGTTATCATAGGAGTTATGATAGCGGTTGGTTACAGCGTGTTTGGGATACCCTATGGAGTAATGACAGGTATCTTTGCAGGAGTGCTATCGTTCATTCCTTATGTAGGGCCTATGATTGCTTGTGTTGTGGGAGCGATTTTTATCTTCACAGTGAGTCCTACTCAAGCCTTACTTTCTCTTCTTCTATATCAAGTTATACAGCTGATTGAAGGAAACCTTATTTATCCTAGAGTTGTAGGTCAGTCTATTGGTTTGCCAGCTATTTTCACGCTTGCGGCTGCTAGTATTGGAGGCAATCTCTTTGGCTTACTTGGGATGATATTCTTTACACCGATATTTGCTGTTATCTATCGATTGGTTAAGGAATTTGTCGTTGCAAAGGAAAATCAGCTAGATTAAGAAAAACTAAATTTAATAAGATATACTGAGAAGAGAGTGAGAGATTCTCTTCTCTTTTATTTTTAAATACTTTTCTACAAAAAGCTATTAGACGTTAAAAAAAGCCTTGGTTTCAAGGCTTATTTCTGTTGATTTAGATGTGCCCCCTGCAGGGCTCGAACCTGCGCCCCATAGCTTAAGAGTCTACTGCTCTACCAACTGAGCTAAGGAGGCAACAGAAAAAGCTGAGAATGTAACTTCCCAGCTATTTTAATATGCCCAAAATGGCAGCTAGATTATTTACGAAAGGCATCAAGGATATAGGTGAAACCAACAATTAAAAATGCAAAGGCAACGACATAAACGACAAAGACACTTGTAGCTACTGGATTGAACAAAATCACTAGACCTAGTAAAAATGCAAGCAACGCTATCCACATGATATGGTTGCCAATAATAGGGAAAATCAATCCCAGACGATTGCCTTTAAAGAAAACTATAATGGCTTCTACAATTAACCAAATTCCTAAAATAGTTGGAATGACAACTGGCAGCGTCACAAAGCCATAGGCAACGAGGTAAAGAGCTAAGAGAAGATTAACAATCCCTTGGAAAAGATGAGCTGGTGAGCGAAGCTCTTTTGGTACAGAGAAATAGCCTAAAATAGCTGCTATAGAAGAAACCAGTAAACCAAATGCAATCCACCAGCTGTAAGCAACAAGATTAGCTACTGGGTTTGTAAATAGGAAAAGTCCTAAAAGGACAAAAACAACTCCTGCAAGGAATAGCAGTAAACGATTAGAAAATTTCATTTCAATACCCCCTATATAGTATAGTATAGTTTGATAATAAAAATTTTATACACCTTTTTAGAGGAAATGTCAATAAACAAAATGGAAAATTTGGAAGTTTCAGTCTGATTTATGAAAAGAAAATCAGTTTTTATTATTTTGAAAATAAAAAGAGAAGATAAAATTTGTCTTCTCTACATGAAAATATTGTATGGAATCAAAGCAAAAGTAACTGGCTTTACACTATTTGTAAAGATGTAATTTGATTCAAAAAGAAAAGATAGATTTAAAATGTGGGACAAATGATGGGGTAAATCAGTTATAGACAAGCAAAAAAAGCCTTGATTTACAAGGCTTTTTCCTGTTGTATTTAGATGCCCCCTACAGGGATCGAACCTGTGACCCACGGATTAAGAGTCCGCTGCTCTGCCAGCTGAGCTAAGGAGGCAAAGAAAAAAGCTGTATTGGTGCCGAAACTTCACGGTTTGTATTGAACCCGCGCAATTAAGCAGGTGGGCAACTCGCTCTAACTGAAGCTGTTTCCGTGTGAGACGGCCTACATGCTGTTAGAAGACTTTTGTTTCCCTAATAATACAAAAAATAGTCGGTCAACACTTAAGTGTGAAGTCGTACACCACAGCGTTTCTATGTTTATATAATACCACTTTTTCAAAAAAAATCAAGAGGAAAGTGCAATTTTTTGAAAAGGATTTCAGATTTTTCGCAAACGGTCGATAGCTTCCTTTCTTTGAGCCAAAGCCCGTTCATATTTACCAGTATCTTCTGCTTGGAAATAGTGATGATTACGAATTTTTTCTGGTAGATAGTCTTGCTTGACCCAATTTCCAGGATAGTTGTGTGGATAGAGATAGTCTTGGGCATTCCCCAGTTCCTTGCTTCCACTGTAGTGCCCATCACGCAGGTGTCGCGGAATAGGCAAGTGCCCTGATGTTTTGAGGTCGGCAAGAGCCTTATTCATAGCTACATAGGCTGAGTTGGATTTTGGAGAAAGGGCCAAATCAATGACGACATTGGCAATGAGAATGCGGGCTTCTGGGAACCCAATCTTTTGGGCAGCATCCAGAGCAGTCACGGTGTGAATCTGAGCTTCAGGATTGGCTAAGCCGATATCTTCATAGGCGATAACAGTCAAGCGACGAGCGAGACTTGGCAAATCACCAGCCTCAATCAAGCGGGCAGCATAGTGGAGACTGGCATCCACATCTGAGCCACGGATAGACTTTTGCAGGGCTGAGAGAACATCATAGTGGCCATCTCCATCCTTGTCCATGGTAATATAGCTCCGTTGCAGGCTATTTTCCATGATGTCGAGGGTGATATGGCGAATGCCCTCGTCATTCTCAGGGGTAGAGAGAACAGCCAAGTCCAGTGAGTTGAAGGCAGAGCGAAGGTCTCCGTTTGTAGAGGTAGCAATAAAATCCAGCGCATCCTCATCTAGTTCTACTGGAAAATCAAAACCACGCTCAGGGTTACTTAGAGCTATTTGCAGAGCCTCTTTGATGTCTTGGTTAGACAGAGGTTCCAACTCAAAAATTTGAACACGGCTACGAATGGCAGGAGTGACAGAGAAGAAAGGATTTTCAGTCGTAGCGCCAATCATGATGACCAGACCACTTTCCAAGAGAGGTAAGAGGAAGTCTTGCTTGGTTTTATCTAGTCTATGAATCTCGTCTAGCAATAGGACGAGACCACCAGAGAATTTAGCCTCTTCGGCGATTTCTTGCAGTCGCTTTTTACTATCAACTGTCGCATTGAAAGTTCGAAAGGCATACTTAGTAGTTCCAGCGATGGCAGAGGCAATACTGGTCTTGCCGATTCCTGGAGGTCCGTAGAGAATCATGGAGGACAGGCGATTGGCTTCCACCATGCGACGGATGATTTTTCCAGGTCCGACCAGATGCTCCTGACCGATGACCTGGTCGATGGTTTTAGGGCGCATGCGAAGCGCGAGATTGTCTGGCATAGCAGTCCTTTCTAACGTGGATTTTCTGATGTATATGTGGTAAGATGGTAGTATCTATTTTAGCATATTTCCGAGCAATCGGGGCGATTTAAGAGTCGCATAGAAAGAGGACAAAATGGCAACATACGGATTTTTAGATGTTTTAGAGGAAGAGTTGGAGAAGAATTTTCCCTTTGACTTTGAGATTAGTTGGGACAAGCGCAACCACGCGGTTGAAGTGAGTTTTCTATTGGAAGCGCAAAACGCTACAGGTGTGGAGATGGTAGATGAAGACGGAGAGGTTTCATCGGATGATATTCTCTTTGAAGAAGCAGTGCTTTTTTACAATCCTGCCAAATCAACCGTCAATGAGGAAGACTATTTGACTGTCATACCTTACTTGCCTAAAAAAGGCTTTTCTCGCGAATTTTTAAACTATTTTGCACTATTCCTAAAAGATACTGCTGAGGTTGGGCTAGATGCCCTTATGGACTTTTTGGAAGACCCAGAAGCAGAAGAATTTGTCATGGAATGGAACCAAGAAGTCTTTGAAGAAGGAAAAGTTGGCTTGGAAGAGGGAGAGTTTTATCCTTATCCAAGATACTAGGAGTTGGTTGGAGATGTTATGAAGAAAATTGGGATTTATTTGGTTTATGTGCTAGCTGTTGTCTTTATTATGCTGGCTTTTGCTTGTGGAACAATGGCATTTGCAGAGCTGGGGTATTCCGCAGTTTTAGTCTTTGCTTTTGGTTATGCCTTCGCTCTTCTAAGTATGTATTTAATCTTTATTCTTCATGAGCTGGGACATGCTTTTTGTGGCTACTTGACAGGCTATCGGCTGGTGGCTTTTGGATTAGGACATTTTATTTTGACCAAAAAGTCAGGCAAGTTTCGTCTTAGTAGAACAGCCATTCTGAAAAATGTTGGTGCTCAATACATTGGTTTAAAAGAGGATGAAAGCGATCAAAGAATCCTCCTGATGCTTTCAGGAGGCTTGATGGTTCATCTCAGCTTGATATTATTGGCGATAGTGTTTGGATTTTTGACAAGAAGCTGGTATTTTGCAGGGACTTGGATTTTTCTTAATTTGTCTTTCTTCCTAAATAACATTTTGCCAGTCGGCATCACCGATGGCGCAAAAATTTGGGAATTGCTACAACACCCTGAAAATACGAAATACGCCTACTTGATGTTGAGGCATTCTGCCCAGACCTTGCTAGCTCCTCAAGAATATGATTTAAAAGACTTTATCATGCCTGTTGATGAGGAGGCGAGAGGGAGTTTTGCAGAAAGTGTTCAGACTCTTCAGGGGTTGGTATTCATATTGGATGATAATATAGAGCTTGCAAAGCAACAGTTTCAGTCTGTGCTAGAGAAAACAAATAATTCAATGTCTAAAACTATTTCTCAATTATACCTTCTTCAAATTGCTCTGATGGAAGGAGATAATAAGAAAGCGGAAGAATATGCAAGTATTCGAGGGGTCAAATCCTTTTTATCTCTAAAAACAGCAGATATGCAGGTCATTCAAGCTTGGTATCAATTTAGGGTAAAGAAAGATGTAGTTCAAACTCACAAGGCTATGAAGATTGCTAGACAGAAAATGAATAGCAGCCGGATGTTACGGGATGAGAAAAGCTATTATCAAAACTGGTTATCCGAGCTGGAAAAGGAATTAACCGAAGGAGTCTAACATGGAAGTAGAGATTTCTGATTTCACAGGTTGTAAGATTGCTTTGTTTTGTGGGGATAAGCTCTTGACTATCTTACGCGATGATAAGGCAAACATTCCCTGGCCCAATATGTGGGAACTTCCAGGCGGTGGACGTGAAGGTGATGAAAGTCCTTTTGAGTGCGTGGCGCGTGAAGTTTATGAAGAACTGGGAATTCATCTGATTGAGGATTGTCTGCTTTGGAGTAAGGTTTATCCAAGTATGCTTTTTGCAGATAAACAATCTGTATTTCTAGTTGGACAGTTGACACAGAATCAGTTTGACAGTATCGTATTTGGAGATGAAGGGCAAGCCTATAAACTGATGAACATTGAGGAATTTTTGACATCCAGTCAAGTAGTTCCGCAGTTGCAGAGTAGATTGAGGGATTATTTAAAAGTAAGTGATTAGAAAGGATGGTTCAGTTAAATTTCTAAACTGAACCCGCCCTAAACACTGTACCAAAAAGATAAACTTCTCTTAGACACAAGCGTCTTCAGAGAATTTCCTATTTTGGTTTTGTGTTTTACGGGCTTGGTATCTTAAATATGGAAATATGGCAAGAGTTAAAAGTTACAGTGAAGCGTGAGGGGGAGGAGTTAGTTTCCAATCTCTTGATTGAGCTGGGAGCGCAAGGAGTCGCAATCGAAGACAGTATGGACTATGTGGGAAATATTGACCGTTTCGGCGAGATTTTTCCAGAGGTCGAGCAACAAGATGAAATCGTTGTGACCGCCTACTACCCTGAAACGGTTGATGTAGCAGCGGTTGAAGCGGATTTGCAGGCTCGCTTAGCAGACTTAACCGATTTTATGGATCTGGGAGAGGTCAAGATGGGGACAACTGCCTTGGCTGAGGAAGACTGGGCAGACAACTGGAAGAAATACTATGAGCCAGCTCGTATCACTCATGATTTGACTATCGTTCCCTCTTGGACAGAATACGAGGCGACTGCGGGAGAAAAGATTATCAAGCTAGATCCTGGTATGGCCTTTGGAACAGGAACCCATCCAACGACCAAGATGAGCCTTTTTGCCTTGGAACAGGTTCTTCGTGGTGGGGAAACAGTGCTAGATGTGGGTACTGGATCAGGCGTCCTCTCCATTGCTAGCTCGCTACTTGGAGCTAAGGAAATTTTCGCCTATGACCTAGATGATGTGGCGGTTCGTGTTGCTCAGGAAAATATTGAGCTCAACCCTGGCATGGAAAACATCCATGTAGCAACAGGAGACTTGCTTAAGGGAGTTGAGATTGAGGCAGATGTGATTGTAGCTAATATCTTGGCTGATATCCTCGTTCATCTGACGGATGATGCTTATCGTTTGGTTAAGGATGAAGGCTACCTGATCATGAGTGGCATTATCAAGGACAAGTGGGATATGGTGCGCGAGTCGGCTGAGTCAGCTGGATTTTTCCTCGAAACTCACATGGTTCAAGGGGAATGGAATGCCTGTGTCTTTAAGAAAACCAAGGATATTTCCGGTGTGATTGGAGGCTAGCATGCAACAGTATTTTGTCAAAGGCAGTGCTATCTCTCCTGTCACCATCGAGGACAAGGAAACCAGCAAGCATATGTTTCAGGTTATGCGCTTGAAAGAAGATGATGAGGTGACCTTAGTCTTTGATGATGGAATTAAACGTTTGGCGCGCGTCTTGGATGTGGAAGCTCGTCAGTTTGAATTGGTAGAAGAACTAGATGACAATGTGGAACTGCCAGTCCAGGTGACTATCGCATCTGGCTTCCCCAAGGGAGACAAGCTGGAGTTTATCACTCAAAAAGTAACCGAACTGGGCGCCAGCCAGATTTGGTCCTTCCCTGCCGATTGGTCGGTCGCCAAATGGGATGGCAAGAAATTGGGTAAAAAGATTGAAAAACTAGAAAAAATTGCCCTTGGAGCAGCAGAACAAAGCAAGCGTAATCTAGTACCAAGTGTCACACTTTTCGAGAAAAAATCAGACTTTCTAGCTCAACTGGACCAGTTTGACTCTATAGTAGTGGCATATGAAGAGTCGGCCAAAGAAGGAGAAAGCGCTGCGCTTTTACAAGCAGTTACTGGACTCGAGAAAGGAGACAAATTGCTCTTTATCTTTGGTCCAGAAGGTGGCTTGTCACCTGCAGAAATTGAGAGTTTTGAAGCTAAGGGATCAGTCTTAGCAGGACTTGGCCCTCGCATTTTGCGAGCAGAAACAGCACCGCTTTACGCCTTATCAGCCCTTAGTGTTTTATTAGAATTAGAGAAATGAGAGGAAGAAAATGGAACAAAAACACCGTTCAGAATTTCCAGAGAAGGAACTGTGGGATTTAACAGCCCTATACCAAGATCGTGAAGATTTCTTGCGTGCAATCGAGAAGGCTCGAGAAGACATTAATCAATTTAGCCGTGATTACAAAGGTAATCTTCATACTTTTGAGGATTTTGAGAAGGCCTTTGCGGAATTGGAACAAATCTACATTCAGATGAGCCATATTGGCAACTATGGCTTTATGCCTCAGACGACAGATTATAGCAATGACGAATTTGCTAATATTGCCCAAGCTGGGATGGAATTTGAAACAGATGCCAGTGTAGCCTTGACCTTCTTTGACGATGCTCTAGTGGCAGCAGACGAGGAAGTCTTGGACCGTTTGGGTAAATTGCCTCATTTGACGGCAGCTATTCGTCAGGCAAAAATCAAAAAAGCCCACTACCTAGGGGCTGATGTAGAAAAGGCCTTGACCAATCTGGGTGAAGTTTTCTACAGTCCACAGGACATTTACACTAAGATGCGAGCTGGGGATTTTGAAATGGCTGACTTTGAAGCCCATGGCAAGACCTACAAAAACAGCTTTGTCACCTATGAAAACTTCTACCAAAACCATGAGGATGCTGAGGTTCGTGAGAAATCTTTCCGTTCCTTCTCAGAAGGTCTTCGTAAGCACCAAAATACGGCTGCAGCAGCCTATCTAGCCCAAGTCAAGTCTGAAAAACTATTGGCAGATATGAAGGGCTACGAATCAGTTTTTGATTATCTTCTAGCTGAGCAGGAAGTGGACCGTGCTATGTTTGATCGCCAGATTGACCTCATCATGAAGGACTTTGCGCCAGTCGCTCAGCGATATCTCAAGCATGTTGCCAAGGTCAATGGTCTTGAAAAGATGACCTTTGCGGACTGGAAATTGGACTTGGACAGCGCCCTCAATCCTGAAGTGACTATTGACGATGCCTATGATTTGGTCATGAAGTCCGTAGAACCTTTGGGACAAGAATATTGTCAGGAAGTTGATCGCTATCAAGAAGAGCGCTGGGTGGACTTTGCTGCTAACAGTGGCAAGGATTCTGGTGGTTATGCGGCGGATCCATATCGCGTGCACCCTTATGTCCTCATGAGCTGGACAGGTCGTTTGAGCGATGTTTATACCTTGATTCATGAAATTGGGCATTCTGGTCAATTCATCTTTTCAGACAATCACCAAAGCTATTTCAACGCCCATATGTCGACCTACTATGTTGAAGCACCGTCAACCTTCAATGAATTGCTTCTCAGTGACTACTTGGAGCACCAATCTGACGACCCACGTCAAAAACGTTTCGCTCTTGCCCATCGCTTGACAGATACCTACTTCCATAACTTTATTACCCACCTCTTGGAAGCAGCCTTCCAGCGTAAGGTGTATACATTGATTGAAGAAGGAGAAACCTTTGGAGCAAGCAAACTAAATAGCATTATGAAGGAAGTTTTGACAGATTTTTGGGGCGATGCTATTGAAATCGACGATGATGCGGCACTGACTTGGATGCGCCAAGCTCACTACTACATGGGCTTGTATAGTTACACTTACTCAGCAGGACTAGTCATCTCGACTGCTGGTTACCTTCATCTAAAAAATTCAGAAACTGGAGCTGAGGACTGGCTCAATCTCCTCAAATCAGGTGGTAGCAAGACACCACTTGAGTCAGCTATGATTATCGGTGCTGATATTTCAACAGACAAACCACTCCGTGATACCATCCAGTTCTTATCAGATACAGTTGACCAGATTATCTCCTACAGCGCCCAGTTGGGAGAGTAAATTAAAAGAGTCTAGGACAAAAGTCTAACCTTAAATATAAGAAGCGAACAAAACGAGCTATCTGATACTCAGAATTCTGTCTTGTTCGCTTTTTTTCTAATCTATCGATTTTAAAAATTTACAATAAAGAATTCCTAAAATCAAAATTTTTTGTCCTGGTCTCTTTAATTATCCCCAAAAGCTATCTTCTTCAGCTTGATCTGAAGAGAAGAGCCAAACTTCTTTGATTTTTCCGTCTTCAATACGGAAGAGGTCAATCCCGTTCATATTGAGTTCAGTACCATCAGCACGTGTTCCAAGAAAAGTAACATTGGCTGCGATTAAATCCTTATTGTCAGAAACCCAATTTGTTACCACCTTAAAGGTTCCATTAGTTTTCTCAGCAAATGTAGCCAGGTGAGTTCCTAGCTTGTCCTTACCAACAACTGTACCAGATATACTATGAGTACCAGGTTGATGCCAGATAATATCGTCTGCCATCGTTTCAAAGACACCAGGAAAGTCACCAGCAATTAAAGCTTGGTTATAAGCATTGAAAATTTCTAAGTTTGTTGACATATCTATTCTCCATTTCTTTTTTATGATATAATTGTAACAGTTACAAACAAAAAAACAAGTAGACACTTTTTCGATAGCTAGTATCAAAAGTGGTACTATTATTGATACTAAAAGATAAATTTTTTTTAAAAAATAGAAAGAAGATATTTTATGACAAATAAAGTGAGTGAGTATGGTATTTGTCCATTTGCGACAACGCAGAGGGTTTTAACGGGGAAATGGGCATTGGTAATCATTTATCAGTTGAGTACGGGTACCAAACGATTTAAAGAATTGCAGAGATTATTGCCTGGGATTACTCAAACTATTTTGACCCGTCATCTCCGTCAATTAGAAAAGGATAAGATTGTTCAACGAAAGGTCTATGCCGAAGTTCCACCACGAGTTGAGTACAGCTTAACCGAAATGGGACAGGAATTCAGAGTTGTTTTAGATGCTGTCGAGAAATGGGGTCTAGATTATATCAAGTTGCTAGAAATGTAGAGGTATTGACCATGTATCAAGAGTTACTTAGAAAAATAGCAGAAGAAAAAAACAAGTTATCATGAGGAAGAAATCCAATGGTTGCTTGATCATTTGGGAGATTCTTCTCCAGAAATTCGCGATGACCTTGTTTTTACAAGCTTTGCTAGAGGGATTCAGGAAGAGCTATTTACACAGGAACAATTTCAGTTCATTGCTGAGGTGGTCTCAGCTGATGGAGGACTAGATAAAGAGATTGATAAGGTAGGTCTGTCAACACTTGAACGTTCTTTTAGGGCGCTTATTTATGCCAACCTCTTGTCTGCAGATGCTAACCAGCAATCGATTTTCTATCAGGGATTAAAAGGAGAAATTCGCAATGTCCTTTTAAATCAAGGTTTGCACTATCTTTCAAAAGAAAAGGACACGACAGGTTTTTCAAGTCAGTATGGTTGGGTTCACGCTTTTGCACACGGAGCCGATTTACTGACAGAGGTAGTTTGTCATCCAGGCTTTCCTAAAAATAGAGTTCATGAAGTCTTTGACATACTTGGCCCATTATTTAAAAGAATTACCATTCGGTTTACAGATGATGAAGATTGGCGTTTAGCCAGAGTACTTTATGAACCGATTTTACAAGGGAAGTTGGAACAAGAGCAAGTAGCTTCTTGGATAAAAACGGTTGATTTTCCGATAGAAGAAAGGGAAGATTTTTATAAATTTTCCAACTTCAGATCCTGTCTGTTGGAAGTCTATGTCCAACTTGACCAGAGAAATAGTTTACAAGATGACTTGAAAGAAGCTATCCAGTATTTTCAATACTAGGGATTAGCTAATATTACTTTTTGAAAGAGTTTCTATTGTATTCTCCTAACTAATAATGAAAACTAATAAAAGAGGTTGAATCATTTTCCAACCTCTTTTTGTGTATCTTAATGGAATTGCATACCACCATCAACGATAATGGTTTGTCCTGTAATGTAGTTTGAATCTGGTCCTGCAAGGAAGCTGACAGCAGCAGCCACATCTTCTGGTTCAGATAGACGTTTTAGGGTAATATCTTTTGCAAATGTCTGCATACCCCACTCGTCATCTTTTCCTGCATTTTTACCAACTTCATGAGCGATGTCGTACATCATTGGTGTTTTCACAATACCTGGTGCGTAGGCGTTAACAGTGATGCCTGAGTCTGCTAAATCACGTGCTAATGTTTGCGTAATTCCTCGAACAGCAAATTTGGTTCCACCATAAACAGTTAGATTTGGGTTACCGACTACACCGGCTTGAGAGGTTGCGTTGATAATTTTACCTCCGTGGCCAAGTGCTTTAAATTGCGCTTGTGCAGCTTGTGAACCCCAAATGACACCACCAACGTTGATACCGAAAGTGCGTGTAAATTGTTCCTCAGTAATTGTATCAAGAGGAGTAGTTGGTGCAACACCAGCGTTATTTACGACAACATTTAAATCACCAAAATGGTCAACAACCTTTTGAAATGCTTGTGCAACTTCGGCCTGTTTCGAAACATCGGCCACGACAGCAAAGGCATTTTCAGCTGATAATTCGGCAACAGCTTTTTCAGCTGTTTCAGGATTGTAGTCTAAGACTCCTACCTTAAAGCCATCTTGAACCAATCGTTTTGCGATTGCAAAACCGATTCCTTGACCTGCACCTGTGACAATAGCAACTTTAGACATATGATTCCTCCTTGGTATCCACGATACCATTCAAACGTTCATAAAAGAACAGCAAAGGTTTACAAATAAGCTTCGATAATGGGTTTTGTAAACCCTATCAAAACTACGCTATTAGTATACACCTTTGAAAAAAATGTTTCAAATAATCACTACCGTTTTTACAGAATTTTATCCTGAAAATTTCCAATCAATTTTCTTGAAACCCTTTCCCTCTTTTGATAGACTAGTATCTAGTTTTTGAAAAAAGGAGAAAGAAAATGAAAAAATTTGTCGCTGAGTTAATCGGTACTTTCATGCTTGTGTTCGTTGGGACTGGAGCTGTTGTTTTTGGAAATGGTCTTGATGGCCTAGGTCACCTTGGAATCGCCTTTGCCTTTGGTTTAGCCATCGTGGTTGCAGCCTACTCAATCGGAACTATTTCAGGTGCTCACTTGAACCCAGCGGTTTCGATTGCTATGTTTATTAACAAACGTTTGTCATCTTCAGAGCTTGTAAACTACATCCTTGGACAAATAGTTGGAGCTTTCCTTGCGTCAGCTGCGGTATTCTTCCTCTTGGCTAACTCAGGTATGTCAACTGCTAGTCTTGGTGAAAATGCCTTGGCAAACGGTGTCACTGTCTTTGGTGGATTCTTGTTTGAAGTCATTGCAACCTTCTTGTTTGTTTTGGTTATCATGAGTGTGACTTCAGCAAGCAAGGGCAATGGTGCGATTGCTGGTTTGGTAATCGGTTTGTCCTTGATGGCGATGATTCTTGTTGGATTAAATATCACTGGACTTTCAGTAAACCCAGCTCGTAGCTTGGCACCAGCTGTCTTGGTAGGTGGAGCAGCCCTTCAACAAGTATGGATTTTCATCCTTGCGCCAATCGTTGGTGGAGTTCTTGCAGCCCTTGTTGCTAAAAACTTCCTTGGAACAGAAGAATAATTGAAACTTAAAAAGCCTTGCTCCTCATTTTGAGGAACAGGGCTTTTTCGTATGAGTTTAACGGTTGTCAATTTTCTCTGGATAAAGGTCGTGTTGGAAGAGGCGTTGTTCTGCCAAGCCTTCATACTTGGTTCCAGGCTTACCGTAGTTGTAGTAAGGGTCGATTGAAATGCCACCGCGAGGAGTGAATTTTCCCCATACTTCTAAATAGCGAGGGTCTAGCAAGTTGACCAAGTCTTTCCCGATGGTGTTGATACAGTTTTCGTGGAAATCTCCGTGGTTTCGGTAGCTAAAGAGGTAGAGTTTGAGGGATTTTGACTCGACACAAAGCTTGTCAGGAATGTAGGAAATATAAATCGTCGCAAAGTCTGGTTGAGCAGTGATTGGACACAGTGAGGTAAATTCAGGACAGTTAAATTTGATAAAATAGTCATTTTCCACATGACGATTGTCAAAGGATTCGAGGACTTCTGGTTGATACTCGAAAATGTAGTTGGTTTCTTTGTTGCCGAGGAGGCTGAGGTTTTTCATTTCTTCTTGTTGTGACATGATTTTTCCTTTCTAATCTTAAACACCACGTTGATTATCGTAGAGGAGGGTATGCAGTTGAGGAAGGACGCGGACATTGCCCCAGCTATCGTCGGCAGCGATGTGTTCCCAGAGTTCTTTGAGGCGGTCCAGTTGATCTTGGACAATATTGCCTCTAGCCTTGGGCTCAGGATTTCCTGCCGATAAGAAGAGGACATCTGGTTGGTAGCGCTCTTGTATGCCTCTGGCAAAGGCCAAATCTGCATCGTCAAAGACAGGGATTTTAAAGGTGACCTTGTCTGGATCAAGTTGGGAAACGATAAAGTCCAAGGTCTCAAAGTTGACTTCCATCTTTGATGAAGGAGGTTTGGGGCTCAGAGTGACCTGGTCGATGTCTTTCAACCAATTTTGCCAGCGGGAGCCTTGGGTCTCAACAGCCAGAGTGACACCACGTTCCTTGAGTTTAGTGACCAATTCGGCCATGTTGGCTGCTAGGATAGCAGGATTTCCCCCAGATAGGGTGACGTAGTCGTAGCTCCCTAATTTATCCAAGGCAGCAATGACCTCGTCAGCAGTCATACGAGTTGGCTTTTCAGAGCCATCCCAAGTAAAGGCAGAATCGCACCAGTCACAGTGGTAGTCGCAACCAGCAGTGCGGACAAACATGGTTTTCTGCCCGATAGCACGGCCTTCTCCTTGAAAGGTTGGGCCAAAAATTTCCAGAACTGGTAGTTTGAGGACACGTTCCCTAGTCATCTAACCACTCCCGTCTAAACTCCGCAAAGGCAGTCGGAGTCTCATAGAGGCGAACGTATTCCAAACGGAGACCGCGCTCGTCTGGCAACTCTTGACTCATGGTTTGGAAAATCCAGTAAACCATATTTTCAGCAGTCGTGTTCATATAGGGAAGAGTTTCATTGAGATAGCGATGATCCAAGTGGGGCTCTAAGTAGTTCTTGTAGATAGCTTTGATATCTCCGAAATCGTAGGTCATGCCACGTTCATCTAAAAATCCACTGACAGCAATCTGCAGATGATAGGTGTGACCATGAAGGGATTTGCATTTTCCCTCATAGTGAAAGAGGTGGTGGGCAGCATCAAAGGTAAACTCTTTTGATACTAAGGTTCTGTGAGGATTGTAGACAAGAGACTCTCCGGTTTCCTGTTTGATTTCTTTGGGTGCAAAAAACATTAGGCCTATCCTTTCTGTGAGAGATAAACATCTAGACCATGCTGACGTAGGTGGCAGGCTGGGCAATCTCCACAGCCACTTCCGATAATCCCGTTGTAGCAGGTTAAGGTCTTTTCACGAACATAGTCAAAGGTACCGAGTTGGTCGGCTAATTCCCAAGTTTCAGCCTTGTCCAGCCACATGAGAGGTGTTTGGATAACAAAGTCGTAATCCATGGCAAGGTTGAGGGTAACATTAAGGGATTTGACAAAGACATCTCGACAATCGGGGTAGCCTGAGAAGTCTGTCTCGCAGACACCTGTCACGATATCTTTAATACCTCGTTGCTTAGCAAGGACTGCCGCAAAGGATAGAAAGAGGTGGTTGCGACCGTCAACAAAGGTATTGGGAACCTCTCCCTCTTTTTGCTCAATTTCCAGATCAGAGGTCAAGGCATTTTCAGTGATTTGTCCCAGCAGAGACATATCTAGGATGTGATGACGAATCCCTTGTTCCTCGGCGATTTCTCTAGCAACTTGAATTTCGAGATGATGGCGTTGGCCGTAGGCAAAGGTGACGGCTTCGACTGTTTCATAGTGTTCTTTAGCCCAGAAAAGGCAGGTTGTAGAATCTTGACCGCCACTAAAGACGACCAAGGCTGATTGACGTTTCATAGTACTCCTTCCAAAATGGGAAATGTTCAGAGCACGCAAAAAGCTCCCTTGAGGGAGCTAAAAAATACCAAGTAGAGGTTTTTTTTAGCGATGGCATGTCCCAAACATCGTAATATTCTACTTACAGTCTAGCATATTTTTTGAAAAATGGCAAAGGGCAAGAAAAAAAGAGACCAAAGAAAGTACTTGGTCTCTAATGTGATTAGCTCAATTCAGCAACGATGGCCTTGATTTGTTCTGCTGTGTGTACACCAGCAACTTGTTTCACTACTTGGCCGTCTTTTTTGAAGAGAAGAGTTGGGATAGACATGATTCCAAAAGCACGAGCTGTGTTTGGATTTTCATCAACGTCCATTTTAACGATTTTCAAAACATCTTCTGAAAGTTCTTCAGACAATTTATCCAAGATTGGACCTTGCATACGACATGGACCACACCAAGTTGCCCAGAAGTCTACCAAGACCAAACCGTCTTTTGTTTCTTGTTCGAATGTTGCATCTGTAATTGCTTTTGCCATTGTATTTCTCCTTTTTAGTTATATTGGCTTAAATCTTGTTTCATGAGATAGAAGAAGACATCTCCATAAGTCCCATGGTAGTCCAAATCATGACCGTTGTAAGTTAATTTTTGGACAGGGTAATAGTCTGCGACGCCGATAAGGCAAGCTTGTTGTGAACGATCAAAGTCTTCATAAGATTCGAAAGTTACAGTTCTTTCGTTCTTGCTGGCATCTAGATAGGTAATTTCAATCATGTTTAAAACTCCTTTGTTTGATGATAATTTTATTTTACTCCTTGTAAAAGAGAATGTCAAGAAAAATGATTGCGCACGCAACTTTTTTCTAAAATCATCTTAAATCAAGAAATCCAAACCAGTTTCCAAGCTTTCTTCGACAGCCTTTTGTAGAGAGGCCAGTGTCTTTTGCCCATCACCTGTCAGGCAGATAAAACTAGAGCGTCGATCTTGATCACAACACCTGCGACTAAGCAGACCGCAATTTTTGGCTTCCAAGCGAGCCACCATCCGAGAAACAGCGCTCGGGCTCAGATGAAGTTTATCTGGCAGGTCAATCTGGCGTAGAGATTTTTCTTGAGCTAAGTCCAGATAGTAGAGGAGGTAGAACTCTTTCAAGGTCATACTTTGCTCGCTCTGCTGGGCAATTGTCTCTTCCAAGAGACTTTCAATTTCTTTCTGACGCCGATTGAAGTCAAACCATTTTTCCAAATAGGTCATAGTATCTCCTTTCTTTTTAGAGTTATCATATAGAAGAAAGTCCGTTCACGGACAATTTCTGCATCACAAGATGATTGCGCATGCAATAATTATACTACTTTTCAAGAAAGCTGGCAAGAAGGATGCTAGAATCTTTCACCCTAAATCATGCCTATTTTCACTAATTTTAACTGTCTGTATCCCCTTTCCTCTCTAATTTTCATTATCCCTTGTGCATTTCCTTGAAATTTTCTGAAAAAAGAGTAAACTGGTATGCAGAAGTCTATTTCGTGGAGTTTAGGATGAAATTATATGTTCAATTAATGATTCTCTTTGTGATTTCTCTAATCGGAGAGGGGATCTCTAGTTTCTTTCATTTGCCCATACCCGGCAGTATTATCGGTTTGATTATTCTCTTTCTCGCCCTACAATTCAAGTGGCTGAGAACCAGACATGTCAACATGGTTGGGAATTTCTTGCTGGCCAATATGACCATTCTCTTTTTGCCGCCAGCAGTGGGAATCATGGAAAAGTTTGATGTGATTGCTCCCTATCTTTTGCCAATTGTTTTGATTGTCTTTTTTGCAGCAGTCATCAATATTATCCTCATAGCCTTGGTGGTTCAGTTCATTAAGCTACGGTTTGAGGGAGATTATGAGAAAGGAGATGCCAAATGAGTGAATTTGTTTCCAATCCCCTGTTTGGGCTTGCCCTGTCTATCCTAGCCTATCTAGTGGGAATGCTGATTTACAGACGTTTTCCCCATCCATTGACAACGCCCCTGCTTTTGTCAGCTGTTTTCATTATCATCTTTCTAAAGGTGACGGGTATTTCTTACCAAGATTACTACCAAGGTGGGGTTTATCTGAACAACTTGATTGTCCCATCGACCGTGGCTCTAGGGATTCCGCTTTATAAGAGCTTTCACCTGATGAAGCACCATGCTCGGAGTATTCTTTTTGGAAGTCTGTTAGCGGTAGTTGTCAATACCTCTTTCACAGCCCTTGTAGCTAAGATTTTTGGAATGGACTTTTTCCTAGCCATTTCACTCTTTCCTAAGTCAGTGACAACCGCCATGGCAGTTGGGATTACAGAAAAATTGCAAGGTTTGACGACTGTGACCTTGGTTGTTGTAGTAGCAACTGGGATTTTAACCAGTGTCATCGGCCCAACCCTTTTGAAGTGGTTGAAAATTGACGACCCAGTAGCTGTTGGTCTTTCCCTTGGAGGAACAGGCCATGCAGTCGGAACAGGAACAGCCTTTCGATACGGCTCTGTAGCAGGAGCCATGGGTGGTTTGGCTATAGGTGTCACCGGTATTCTCTACGTCTTTGTCAGCCCCATTGTAGCCAGTTTGATATTGAGTTAAAAAATTAACGGCAAAATTTCGAAATTTTAAAAATTTTTCAAAAAAATACTTGACAATCTACATGAGAAGATATACAATGAAGCCAGAGAAAACGGATACAAAATAATTTTTACTTAACAGTATATGAGATTTTTCTTTTCTATAAAAGAATTATACGTATAATTCTTTTTTAAAAAAGGAGGGAGAGCGATGCTTAATTTGACTGATGTTATCAAAGTTGTTAAAAAAGGTCACCTAGCCTCAGTACAGCAGCATCCAGATAAATGCCCAGGGCGTTATCGTTAGATTGCCTTGAGTTGCTTATGTAAAAGCGATAATTTATCACTTTACTATTATAATGATGAGGCTGAGGGGGATCCCCTCAGCCTTTTTAAAGTGGGAGATAAGTTATGGAAACAATTTATTCTTTTTCTACAGATGATGTAGTTTATTTAAAAAATTTATATACAGGATCTATTTGTGAGATTGATGAGGAACTATTCAAGAAGTTATCTTTAAAAGAATTTCCTTACTTGATAAGTGAGATTGATAAACAAGTGCCCTTTATTCACTCTAAACGAATAGTAGAGGGAGATGAATTATCACTATATATAGTTACAACTATGTCGTGTAACTTGACTTGCTCTTATTGTTTTGAGAATGATAAGGATAGGAAACCGTCCTTAGGTAGTGAGTATGACGGTAAAAAGATTGTGAATTTTATATTAGATGAACTCAATTTTAAGAAGTATAAATCTCTGGATATCTGTTTTACTGGTGGTGAACCATTATATAACTTTCAGTTTATACGAAATTTATGTGAAACTTTAGATGAGAAACTAGATATTCCTATTTCGTATACTTTGATTACAAATGGAACGATATTCACAAATAAAATAATGTCTTTTCTTGACTGTCATAATTTCGCTATTCAAGTTTCTTTTGATGGTGATGAGCACTATCATAACCTAGAAAGATGCAATCGATTAGGGAAAGGAACTTATCATAGAATCATAAATAACTTGTCAGTTATGTTGGAAAAGTATAAAAATTTATCCATTCAGGCTAGAGTTAACATATCTAAAAGAAATTATATATCTATCCAGAAATTATTTTTAGATTTAAAAAAGTATACAGAATTTGAAAATTTTAATCTTTATTTTGATTTTGTAGCTGTACCTAACGATTCAATTCTATATATTGATAGTGAAACTAAAAAGAAGATTTGTCTAGATTTATTGCTGTTTTTATCAAAGGAAAATATACCGTATTATCATGATTTAAAAATAGGAGGCTACTGTATGTTCAAAAATCAAGATTCTCTTACAATTCATGCCAACGGTAACTTATATAAATGTTATTCATTAGTAGGGAATGAAAACTATCAGTTGGGAAGTATTGGTCAAGTTACTAATGAATTAACAGGTCTGGGAAGCATGTGCCCTTATAAAGATTGTGCTTATTATGAATTTTGTTATGGAGGTTGCCCATTTAATACATTTGTAAATAATGGGAAGATGGAACGCGATTGTCAGTTTGACTATTTAGAGTGGTTTCACAAGATTGTATTTTTAGATGAATTAGGATTATTGACAAAGGAGGATGTTGAAGGGACTATCCAACATATATCTGTTCATAAAATATATGTTGATAAAAATTTAACTATGGAGGCATGCAGATGAAAAGATTGTTATCCTATAACAATAAAGTGCTATTTCTAAAAAGCTTTATTTTGAATACCCTTGTTACTATACTAACTGTAGCTATTCCTTATATTAGTAAGTTATTTATTGACCATATTCTATCTCAGAAAGTTCATGCTATGATTGTTTACGGGGTGCTTTATGTAGGAATTTCTCTGTTTATTCAAGTTTTATATTATTTTTGTGATGTGCTTCAAGGAGAATCAGAATCGTATGTTTGGCAGAATATTTGCCAAAAAACTGCTGAAAATATCCAGCTCTATGATATGGTAGAGACAGAATTGTCTGAAGCTACCATTACACAAGAATTAGGGCAGACCTATGAGCTGTTAAAACGATTTTTTAACGAATATCCTGTTGCTCTTCTCCTGTACTTGATACGAGCACTTGTGATTATAGGGATTTTATGGAGTATTTCTCCTACTATTGCTGTGATGATAGGTATTTTGATACCTATATTTATCTTTATTTCGCAGAAATATAGTGGACGACTATCTAAGCTTGGTTCCGATACAGTGAATTGTATGAAGGATATACGCGATTATCTAGTGGATAGCTATAAACTCATGCCTAGTATGCGATTTTCAGCTCATTCTAGCTTGATTGATTTCTCTCCCTTGGTGAAAAAATATATTTCATGTAAAAATAAGGAAGTGAGAATGACTTCTTTATTTGAAAATTTTCTTTCCTATGCATTTTTGAATTTTATGATTATGATGACGACGATTATATCAGGTTATCAGACTTATAAAGGTTGGATTACGATTGGTGATCTAATGGCTATCCAACTATATATTTCACAATTTTGGACACCTATTGAATACTTCCTTGATGTTTATAAGGAGTACTCGGGAAGTAAGAAAATTATCGAAAATTTTATCAATTTTTTGGAACCTGTTCAGATTTCGTATGAGTCTATTCCAATTTTAGAGATAGTCTTAGAAAAGTATGTTAGCTTGGGGAGAGATGGTGAAGAACTGCATGAGCCACTAACAACTCGTTTAGAAAAAGGACATATTTATCGTATTGTTGGAGAAAATGGTGTTGGTAAGACGCGACTGATTTTAGCGATAGTAGGTTACAGCATGAATTATCATGGTGAGATTTACTTACCTAATTATAGAAAGAATTCGAATTTTTCATACTGCCCTGCAGAACCTATTGCGAGTCGATTTTATAAAAATGAATTGAGTCAAGGTGCATCCATGGGACAACTAAAATTGTTGCAGTTGCAAGAAGCAGTAGCGGTGGAGAAAGATGTTTATATTTTTGATGAGCCAAGTAATTTTTTAGATTCACAAAATAAGAAAAAAGTCGTGCAAATCCTGTCTGACTTGTTAGCAAAACAAAAGTTAGTGATTTTGATTAGTCATGATGATGATTTAGTCGATTTTCCAACAGAAGTTATTACTCTTCAATCATGTGACAGTGAGTAAGGAAAAGTATAACTTTATTGAGTTTAAGAAATAGATTAGTAAGAATAGACTGGGTAAAAAGTCTTTAAAATCAGAAAAATGCATAATATCAGGTGTGCAAAAACTTGATATTATGCGTTTTATTGTGGTAATATTAATTCATTTTCTCCTGAAATTGAGTTTTTGCCTAGCCTCCTTTTCAAATCGTATGTTATAGACTATTGCTTTTCTTTGCTTAAGTGAATGACTTGGTCATAGTGTTTTAAGTCTTCTTCCGTGTAGTGGTGAATGACTTCAATGACTGTTTGAGGTAGGGAGAAGAGCAAGGCGCTAATTTTTCTGCTATTTTCCGAGTCAAGATTGGCCTTAATCTCATCTGCTAAGATAAGCTGGCTATCGTGGTAGAGGGCGCGAGCGATTTCTAGGCGTTGTTTCTCGCCACCAGATAGACTGTTATTGCTAAGTGTTCGATTTTTCAAATGTTCTAATCCTGTTTTTTTGAGGATGTAAGTTAAACGTTCCTCCTTTTTATCCAGTCCTAGAAGGATATTGTCGTCGAGAGAGAGCGTGTCAAAGTAATGGCTATCTTGGAGGATATAGGAACTAAAGCTTGTGATTTCTTTACGTGACAGGTTTTGACCAGCAAAGCTAATCTGTCCACTTGTTGGTGTCTCTTCTCTATGAATGATATTTAGCAGGGTTGTTTTACCAGAGCTACTTTCCCCGATAATGGCAATTTTTTCTCCTTGCTTGATGTGTATGGAAATAGGATATAAGAGGATATTCCCCTCTTTTTCAAGGCAGATGGTGTCAAGTTGGATAGGGAAAATGTTTTCTATGCTTCTAGGCGAGATGAAGTCAGACTGGCCTAAAAGTTTTTGGTATTTGTTGAGAAGACTTCGAGTTGCTTTTCGGGTGTTGGTAAAATAAGCCAACTCTTGGAATTGATAGCCGATATTATGGGAAACTAGATAGATGGCCACAAAACTCGCCGCATCTAAATAATTATAGTAGGTCATAAAGCCACCGATGACGATTGGTGTGACGGAACAAAAGGCATCGATGCTATTGATCAAGAGACTGTTTAAAGTTCGTTGCTTTTCATAGTTGATTTCGGTATCTAGACTGGTTTGTAATTGCTTTTGATAGCGAGTAAAAAAGAAATCTTGCCCCTGATAATGGCGAATTTGTTGGCTACCACCAATAAAATTTGTCAAGCTTGCTAGGTAGCTCTGGTTAACAGTGGACCGCTTTTCAGAAAGTGAATCCAAACGTTTTGATCCAATAGCACTGCAGAGTACAGGAAAGGAGTAGAAGAGGATGAAAATCAAGCCCAAGTAAAAATTGGTCCATAGGGCATAGAGAATGGACACAGTTGTAAATCCAAGAGAAGAAATAATGATAACCGTTGGTTCGATATAGCTTTCTTCTAGTTGCTTGACGTCGTTTTCTAGGTCAGACAAAATATCCTTTTCATCAATCTCATAACTGTTTAAAAATCGCTTGAAAATAGCACTCTTGATTCCATATTTGAAATCAGTAATCAAACGGGCGTAGTAATAGCGTTTTCCAGCCAAGCCTAGTAAGAGGATAAGATTACCAAGGATTCCTAGAATCAATACTTTCCAAAGAAGGCCTAGTTCTTGATTGGTAAAACTGGCAACAATATTCTGAACAAGGGCTGGCGTGATAATTGCTTCCAGCCAAGTAATGGCAATAGAAAAGAAGTAAAGTATGAGGTGTTTCTTAGCAACAAATCTTCTCAGCATAAAGAGTTGACCTCCTTATCGATATACATGTAATTAGTTTTAAAGTCATTATACTCCTTTTTATTAAATACTTCATATAAAAATGTAAATCTTGAGGACGAAAAAAGCCTAGCGAGTTATTGTCGCTAGACTCTAAGATTATTGCAAATTAACCTTGTTTTTCAAGATATAGTAGGTTCCGAGGTAAAATATAGCTATGAATATGAGCTCTTCAATAATACCCGTACTTGCTCCCATATAGAAATTATCATTAAATCCTGCAAGTGAATTGATATAGAAGTTAGTACTGGTATTGAAGAAGACTTCTATAATTCCAATGACGATTTGGATACCAATGTAGGCTGCAACAGCGAGTGCTGTACGGTATTCATTGAAAAGCTGTCCAATGGAAATAGCCAGGTAGATGCAGAGGATTCCTGAAATGGTATTTAGTAGGAAGGATATACCTGTAAGAAAGATCTGAGGGAGATGTGTTTCTACAAATGTAATCACATAAGAAAGAGGGATCCATTCTGGAACCGTTATGGTCACAATAATAACAGCACTTAGAACTAGGATAGCAGTGCTAATCATCGACCAGATAAAGGCACCGACTAGTTTGGCTGTGATGATATGGTGTTCAGATACTGGAAGGGTCAAAGTCAGATAGCCTTGTCGGTCATAGACACTACCTTTGAATCGTTTAATAATCAAGAAAATGGTTGAAATCCCAAGTGTAATCATCAATCCACCAAAGACGAGAGCCAGAAAGAGAAGTAAGACAGGTTGGCTATCTTTGAAAGATACATAATTATAGTAGTGTACTTGCATTCCTATGAGAACGGAAAGAACTAGCACGGCAGCGTAAAGGGCTAAATACCACTTGTTAACATTTTTAAATTCGTAGCGAACTAAATTCCAAAACATAATAATCTCCTTTGCTTAGGCCTTAAATTCCTGACGGAAGAGTTGGTCAATGGATTCACCTGACTCATAGCGAATATCATCTACATTGCCTTGACGAACGACTTTTCCGTCTTTGAGGAAGACAATTTCATCCAAGATTGGCTCGATATCAGAAATCAAGTGGGTAGAAATCAAAACGGTAGAAGTTGGGGAGTAGTTGTTGATAATAGTATTGAGGATATACTCACGGGCTGCTGGATCGACCCCACCAATGGGTTCGTCTAGAACGTAGAGACGAGCATCCCGGCTCATAACCAAAATCAGTTGTACCTTTTCTTTGTTTCCTTTTGATAGTTTTTTGAGACGACTATTTTCATCAATGCCGAGGTCTGCAAGTAGATGATGGGCACGTTCAAGATTGAAATCTTTATAGAAGGTCTTAAAGTAGGTTAGGGCTTCCTTAACCTTCATTTGCTCATTGAGATAGGTCGTATCAGGTAAATAAGCTACGATAGCCTTGGTTGCTGGGCTTGGTTCCATATCGTTGATAAGGACACGTCCTTGATCTGGTTGTAAGAGGCCATTGATTAGTTTAATCAGGGTTGTTTTTCCTGAGCCATTTGGGCCGAGGAGACCGACAATTTTTCCAGCTGGAATGTCAAGAGAAACATTTTCAAGGGCTGGTGTTGCTCCATAAGATTTGGATACATTTTCAAATGCTAGTAATGACATAGGCTTAAACTCCTTTAATATAATCACTGACTACGCCTGGTAGTTCTTCTTTTTCATAGCCAAAATGGGTCATGGAGGAAACGAAGTGTTCCAATTCTTCTTCTGATAATTGTTTGCGCGATTGGGCGATTAGCTCCTTATCCTCAGTCACAAATCGTCCAGTTGTGCGCTTGCTGTAGACAAATCCTTCTCGTTCAAGGTCTGACAAGGCTCTTTGGATGGTGTTTGGATTGACACCCGCCTCGCTAGCGAGCTCTCTCACGGTTGGAAGTTGTTGATTGGGTTCTAGTGTATGGGAAACAATCTGAAGCTTGATTTTCTCCATAATCTGTAAATAGATGGGTTTTTTGTTGTCAAATGTCCAGGACATCTTGGTCTCCTTTCTTTTATCCTTTTGTCTTAATAAAATAATACAACAAAACAAAAAACTTGTCAAGCAAAAAGAAGAATTGTTTTGGGAATCGTTTAAAAAATGGTATAATGAAAAGAAAACGATAAGGAGGGAAAGGATGCGTTGTCCAAAATGTGGGGCTACCAAGTCAAGTGTTATCGATAGTCGCCAAGCAGAAGAAGGGAACACTATTCGTAGAAGACGTGAGTGCGACGAATGCCAGCACCGTTTTACAACCTACGAAAGAGTAGAAGAAAGAACCTTAGTGGTTGTTAAAAAAGATGGCACACGGGAACAGTTCTCCAGAGATAAAATCTTTAATGGGATTATCCGCTCAGCCCAGAAACGTCCTGTGTCAAGTGATGAAATCAACATGGTAGTCAATCGTATCGAACAGAAACTCCGTGGTCGAAATGAAAATGAAATTCAAAGTGAGGACATTGGTTCACTCGTCATGGAGGAGTTGGCTGAGTTGGATGAGATTACCTATGTACGTTTTGCCAGTGTCTATCGTAGTTTTAAGGATGTGAGTGAGCTAGAGAGCTTGCTCCAACAAATCACCCAGTCCTCTAAAAAGAAAAAGGAAAGATAAATGAAGCCAATTGACCGTTTTTCTTATCTAAAGAATAATCGGGTGTCGCAAGATACCTCATCTCTGGTACAGTGCTACCTCCCGATTATCGGTCAGGAGGCACTGAGCCTTTATCTTTATACAATCAGTTTTTGGGACAATGGCAGAAAAGAATACCTCTTTTCAAGCATTCTTAACCATCTCAACTTTGGAATGGATAGACTGATAAAATCCTTGAAAATCCTATCTGCTTTCAATCTCTTGACCCTCTATCAAAAGGGTAATGTTTATCAGCTAGCCCTCCATGCTCCTCTATCTAGTCAGGAATTCTTGGAACATCCTGTTTATCGCAGACTTTTGGAGAAGAAGATTGGTGATGCAGCTGTGGAGGATTTGAGGGTTGAAAGTGCTGAGGGAGAAGAAAGACCTGTCTCACTCAATCAAGTCTTTCCAGACTTGGCAGAACTGGGAAGTCAAGAAGACCTTGGTCTCAAGAAGAAAGTGGCCAACGATTTTGACTTGGACCATTTTCGTCAGCTTATGGCTCGAGATGGGCTTCGCTTTGTGGATGAGCAGTCCGATGTCTTAAACCTCTTTGCCATTGCCGAGGAGAAGAAATGGACTTGGTTTGAGACCTATCAACTGGCTAAGTCAACAGCTGTTTCCCAGGTTATTTCAACCAAACGCATGCGGGAAAAGATTGCTCAAAAACCTGTTTCCTCTGACTTTAGTTCTAAGGAAGCAACCATTATCAAAGAAGCCAAAAGCAAGACTGCCCTGCAGTTCTTGGCAGAAATCAAGCAAACACGCAAGGGAACCATCACCCAAACAGAAAGGGAACTCTTGCAACAGATGGCTGGCTTGGGCTTGCTGGACGAAGTCATTAATATCATTCTCTTGTTGACCTTTAATAAGGTGGATTCGGCAAACATCAATGAGAAATATGCCATGAAGGTAGCCAATGACTATGCCTATCAAAAGATTCATTCGGCAGAAGAGGCAGTCTTGCGCATTCGTGAGCGAGGACAGAAGAATCAGGCTCAAAAGGCTAGTAAACCGAGTCCTACCAAGTCCAATGTACCCAAGTGGAGCAATCCAGATTATAAGAATGAAACCAGCGAGGAAACTCGTCTGGAACTAGAACGTAAGAAACAAGAACTATTAGCTCGATTAGAAAAAGGAGGAGATTAGATGGAAAGTGTCGGAGACGTACTCAAACGTCAACCTAGCCGTTTTCATTATCAAGATTTGGTCCAGAAAATCATGCAGGACCCTGATGTTGCGGCCTTTATCCAGCAAGAATCCTTGACTTCAGAGGAATTAAATCGCAGTATCTCCAAGTTTAATCAATATATCACCGAGCGTGACAAGTTTCTCCGTGGGGATACGGATTATATTGCCAAAGGCTACAAGCCGATTTTGGTTATGAATCATGGCTATGCGGATGTTTCTTATGAAGAAACTCCTGAACTAATCGCAGCGGAAAAAGAAGCGGCTATTAAGAATCGTCTCAAGTTAATCAATCTGCCAGCCAGTCTCAGGAAAGCTAGTTTGGCTCAAGTTGATTTGGATGATTTGGGTCGCTTGCCAGTTTTTGAAAAGCTATTAGCCTTCGTGGAGCAATATCCAGCTATTCGAAAAGGTCTTTACCTATATGGAGACTTTGGTGTTGGTAAAAGTTTCATGGTTGCTGCCTTAGCCCATGATTTATCAGAAAAACGTGGTGTTTCATCAACTATCCTCCACTATCCTAGTTTTGTCATTGATGTCAAAAATGCTATCGGTGATGGTAATGTCAAGACCTTGGTAGATGAGATTAAACTGTCTGAAGTCCTGATTTTAGATGATATTGGTGCCGAGCAATCAACAGCTTGGGTGCGTGATGAAATCCTGCAAGTCATTCTTCAATATCGAATGCAGGAAAATTTACCGACCTTTTTCACCTCCAACTTCAACTTTGAAGATTTGGAGTTGCATTTCGCTAAAGGGAAGCATGGAAATGACGAAACCTGGGAGGCCAGACGGGTCATGGAACGCATCCGTTATTTGGCTGAGGAGACTCGTTTAGAAGGAGTAAACCGTCGATGACAGAAACAATCAAATTAATGAAGGCTCATACTTCAGTGCGCAGGTTTAAAGAGCAAGCCCTTCCTCAAGAAGACTTGACTGAAATCCTGACAGCAGCCCAAATGGCCTCGTCTTGGAAGAATTTCCAATCCTACTCTGTGATTGTGGTACGAAGTCAAGAGAAGAAAGATGCCTTGTATGAATTGGTGCCTCAAGAAGCCATTCGCCAGTCTGCTGTTTTTCTTCTCTTTGTCGGAGATTTGAACCGAGCAGAAAAGGGGGCCCGACTTCATACCGATACCTTCCAACCCCAAGGTGTAGAAGGTCTCTTGATTAGTTCGGTCGATGCGGCTCTTGCTGGCCAAAATGCTCTACTAGCAGCTGAAAGCTTGGGCTATGGCGGTGTCATTATTGGATTGGTGCGTTACAAGTCAGAAGAAGTGGCAGAGCTTTTTAACCTGCCTGACTACACCTATCCTGTCTTTGGGATGGCGCTAGGTGTGCCAAATGAAGAACATGAAGTCAAACTTCGCTTGCCATTGCATCAGGTGGTTTTTGAGGAAGAATATCAGGAACAAACAGTTGATGTGATCGAAGCTTATGACCGTATACAGGCTGACTATGCTGGGGCGCGTGCAACTACAAGCTGGAGTCAGCGCCTAGCAGAACAGTTTGGTCAAGCTGAACCAAGTTCAACTAGAAAAAATCTTGAACAGAAAAAGTTATTGTAGAAAGTGAGAAATTATGGCCCTACCAACTATTGCCATTGTAGGACGTCCCAATGTTGGGAAATCAACCCTATTTAATCGGATCGCTGGTGAGCGAATCTCCATTGTAGAAGATGTCGAAGGAGTGACACGTGACCGTATCTATGCAACGGGTGAGTGGCTTAATCGCTCTTTTAGCATGATTGATACAGGAGGAATCGATGATGTCGATGCTCCTTTCATGGAACAAATCAAGCACCAGGCAGAAATTGCTATGGAAGAAGCAGATGTTATCGTTTTTGTCGTGTCTGGTAAGGAAGGGATTACCGATGCGGACGAATACGTAGCCCGTAAGCTTTATAAGACCCACAAACCAGTTATCCTTGCAGTTAACAAGGTGGACAACCCTGAGATGCGAAATGATATCTATGATTTCTATGCTCTCGGTTTGGGTGAACCACTGCCAATTTCATCTGTCCATGGTATCGGTACAGGGGATGTGCTAGACGCTATTGTAGAAAATCTTCCAAATGAATATGAAGAAGAAAACCCAGATGTGATTAAGTTTAGCTTGATTGGTCGTCCTAACGTTGGAAAATCAAGCTTGATCAATGCTATTTTGGGAGAAGACCGTGTCATTGCTAGTCCTGTTGCTGGAACAACGCGTGACGCTATTGATACCCACTTTACAGATACAGATGGTCAAGAGTTTACCATGATTGATACGGCTGGTATGCGTAAATCTGGTAAGGTTTATGAAAATACTGAGAAATACTCAGTCATGCGTGCCATGCGTGCTATTGACCGTTCAGATGTGGTCTTGATGGTCATCAATGCGGAAGAAGGTATTCGTGAATACGATAAGCGTATTGCAGGATTTGCCCATGAAGCTGGTAAAGGGATGATTATCGTGGTCAACAAGTGGGATACACTTGAAAAAGACAACCACACTATGAAAAACTGGGAAGAAGATATCCGTGAGCAGTTCCAATATCTACCTTACGCACCGATTATCTTTGTATCAGCTTTGACCAAGCAACGTCTCCACAAACTTCCTGAGATGATCAAGCAAATCAGCGAAAGTCAAAATACACGTATTCCATCAGCCGTCTTGAACGATGTGATTATGGATGCTATTGCCATTAACCCAACACCGACAGACAAAGGGAAACGTCTCAAGATTTTCTATGCTACCCAAGTGGCAACCAAACCACCGACCTTTGTTATCTTTGTCAACGAAGAAGAACTCATGCACTTTTCTTACCTGCGTTTCTTGGAAAATCAAATCCGCAAGGCCTTTGTCTTTGAAGGAACACCGATTCATCTCATCGCAAGAAAACGTAAATAAAAAAGTAGAATCTGGAATGACATTTCCAGATTTTTTTGATAGAATGAAGATAAAGAAAGCGCTAACAAAGAGAGGTGTCGATGATGAAACTGTCGTTTAATTGGTTTCATTTGATACTCTTATTACCCTGCTTTTACTTTTTTTATTGGATAGATAATGCTGATAGAAACAGTAAGTTTTTCCCCATTATCTACTATTTCTACTGGATTTATATTTCCCTTTTAGCTCTGTTTAGCATGGATATGACAATTTTTTCATTCTTATTTTTCCCTTTTGTTCTAGATTATGTATCAGATGCTAGTGATTGGGGTGTTTGGTTGCTTCTGATAGTCTTATCTCTAGGCAGTGACTGGTTAACCTATATCTTTTTCAAAAAAATGTTTCGCTTGAGACGAGAACTAGGGGAGTCTAACGGTGGGAGGCATTGATTTATACTCTTCGAAAATCAAATTTAAACCACGTCAACATCGCCTTGCCGTACTCAAGTACAGCCTGCGGCTAGTTTCCTAGTTTGCTCTTTGATTTTCATTGATTATTATATTACTTTCTATTTGTAGGAGGTTGCTTATGGAACGTCTAAAATCATTTATTACACGCTATTCTAAGGTCTATATTGGTTTAGTTCTGCTGATCTGGCTGGCTTTCTTCTTTGTTCCTTGGGATAAACCAGTTCTGGGAATATCTATCAATCTCTTAATCATGCAGAAAGTTTTACTAGTTTTTGGAATTCTGTCGATTTTGATGGCCTTGCTGTCCAAGAAAGTCAGTCTCTTTGTTTTTGGATTGATCTGCTGTTTTTCTCTTTGGATTAATCTATTTATCCTATTTGCGATTTTGCCGATTTTTGGCAATTAAAGTATCATAAAAGTCAGAGAGGTTAGCTTGGAAACTAGCCTCTTTTTCCTTTTCAAAATGGGGATTCTTCCTTGAAAATAATCAGTAATTGTGCTAAAATTAAAAGAACATTCTAAAATATTCGGAATTTAAAGTAAGGAAAAACATGGCTAATATTTTAAAAACAATTATCGAAAATGATAAAGGAGAAATCCGTCGTCTGGAAAAGATGGCCGACAAGGTTTTCAAATACGAAGACCAAATGGCTGCTTTGACTGATGACCAACTAAAAGCAAAAACAGTTGAATTTAAAGAACGTTATCAAAATGGAGAATCACTGGATTCATTGCTTTATGAAGCATTTGCGGTTGTCCGTGAGGGTGCCAAACGTGTCCTAGGTCTCTTCCCATATAAGGTTCAGGTTATGGGGGGAATCGTTCTTCACCATGGTGACGTGCCAGAGATGCGTACAGGGGAAGGGAAAACCTTGACTGCGACTATGCCGGTATACCTCAATGCCCTTTCAGGTAAAGGGGTTCATGTAGTTACGGTCAATGAATACCTATCAGAACGTGACGCGACTGAGATGGGTGAATTGTACTCATGGCTTGGTTTGTCAGTAGGGATTAACTTGGCTGCCAAATCTCCAATGGAGAAAAAAGAAGCCTATGAGTGTGATATTACTTACTCAACCAACTCAGAAATCGGATTTGACTACCTTCGTGACAACATGGTCGTTCGTGCTGAAAACATGGTACAACGTCCGCTCAACTATGCCTTGGTCGATGAGGTTGACTCAATCTTGATTGACGAGGCCCGTACACCTTTGATCGTATCAGGTGCTAACGCAGTTGAAACTAGTCAGTTGTATCACATGGCAGACCACTATGTAAAATCTTTGGACAAAGACGACTATATCATCGATGTGCAGTCTAAGACTATTGGTTTGTCTGATTCAGGGATTGACAAGGCTGAAAGCTACTTCAAGCTTGACAATCTCTATGACATCGAAAACGTAGCTCTTACTCACTTTATCGATAACGCCCTTCGTGCCAACTACATCATGCTTCTCGATATTGACTATGTGGTGAGCGAAGAGCAAGAAATCTTGATCGTCGACCAATTTACAGGTCGTACCATGGAAGGTCGTCGTTATTCTGATGGATTGCACCAAGCCATTGAAGCCAAAGAAGGTGTTCCAATCCAAGATGAAACCAAGACATCTGCCTCAATTACTTACCAAAACCTTTTCCGTATGTACAAGAAATTGTCTGGTATGACGGGTACTGGTAAGACTGAGGAAGAAGAATTCCGTGAAATCTACAACATTCGTGTTATTCCAATCCCAACAAACCGTCCAGTTCAGCGTATTGACCATCCAGACTTGCTTTTTGCTAGCATTGAAGCTAAGTTTAAGGCCGTTGTTAAAGACGTTAAGGCTCGTTACCAAAAAGGTCAACCTGTCTTGGTTGGTACAGTAGCGGTTGAAACCAGTGACTACATTTCTAAAAAATTGGTCGAAGCTGGTGTTCCTCACGAAGTCTTGAACGCCAAAAACCACTATAAAGAAGCCCAAATCATCATGAATGCTGGTCAGCGTGGTGCTGTTACCATCGCAACTAACATGGCCGGTCGTGGTACCGACATCAAGCTTGGTGAAGGAGTTCGTGAACTTGGAGGACTTTGTGTTATTGGTACAGAACGCCATGAAAGCCGTCGTATCGACAACCAGCTTCGTGGACGTTCAGGTCGTCAGGGAGACCCAGGTGAGTCACAATTCTACCTATCTCTTGAAGATGATTTGATGAAACGTTTTGGTTCTGAACGCTTGAAGGGAATCTTTGAACGTCTCAACATGTCTGAAGAGGCGATTGAATCTCGTATGTTGACGCGTCAGGTTGAGGCAGCGCAAAAACGTGTCGAAGGAAATAACTACGATACCCGTAAACAAGTCCTTCAATACGATGATGTCATGCGTGAACAACGTGAGATTATCTACGCTCAACGTTACGACGTCATCACTGCAGACCGTGACTTGGCACCTGAAATTCAGTCAATGATCAAACGTACGATTGGTCGTGTTGTTGATGGTCATGCGCGTGCCAAACAAGATGAAAAACTCGAAGCAATTTTGAACTTTGCTAAGTACAACTTGCTTCCAGAAGATTCTATTACGATGGAAGATTTGTCTGGCTTGTCTGATAAGGCCATCAAGGAAGAACTTTTCCAACGTGCCTTGCAAGTTTACGATAGTCAGGTTTCAAAACTACGCGATGAAGAAGCAGTTAAAGAATTCCAAAAAGTTTTGATTCTACGAGTGGTAGATAACAAGTGGACAGATCATATCGATGCCCTAGATCAATTACGTAACGCGGTTGGACTTCGTGGCTATGCTCAGAACAACCCTGTTGTCGAGTATCAGGCAGAAGGTTTCCGTATGTTTAATGACATGATTGGTTCGATTGAGTTTGATGTGACACGCTTGATGATGAAAGCACAAATTCATGAACAAGAAAGACCACAAGCAGAACACCATATCAGTACAACAGCGACCCGCAATATCGCTGCCCACCAAGCAAATATACCAGAAGATTTGGATTTGAGTCAGATTGGACGGAATGAACTTTGCCCATGTGGTTCTGGTAAGAAGTTTAAAAACTGTCACGGTAAAAGACAATAAAATGAGATAGTTTAGAGGCGGATACCTTGTGAAAAGTAAATTTTTACTTGGTATCCGTTTGATTTATAAGGAGATGAGTTATGGTATTTACAGCAAAAAGTCCTAAAATTAATATTGAAGAAGTTCGTGCCTTATCAAAATTAGAAGGCCAAGCTTTGGAGAGAAAATCACAGCGCGATAAAGAGCTAGAAGCCATTATACGTGGAGAAGATCAACGAATTCTCTTGGTAATCGGGCCATGCTCATCTGATAATGAAGAAGCTGTTCTTGAGTATGCTAAACGTTTGGCAGCTTTACAAGAAGAAGTGGCAGACCGTATCTTTATGGTTATGCGTGTTTACACTGCCAAACCCCGTACCAACGGAGATGGCTATAAGGGCTTGATTCACCAGCCTAATGCGACAGAAGCGCCTAGTCTTATCAACGGAATTAAAGCTGTTCGCCATCTTCACTATCGTGTTATCACAGAAACAGGCATGACAACAGCTGATGAAATGCTTTATCCTGAAAATCTTCCGCTTGTGGATGATTTGATTTCTTACATGGCGGTTGGTGCTCGTTCGGTTGAAGACCAGCAACACCGCTTTGTGGCAAGTGGGGCAGATTTTGCGACTGGTTTTAAAAATCCAACTTCTGGAAATCTCAATGTTATGTTTAATGGGATTTATGCTGCTCAAAACAAACAAAGCTTCCTTTTCCTAGGAAAAGAAGTGGAAACAACTGGTAACCCGCTTTCACATGCCATTCTTCGTGGAGCAATCAATGAGTATGGTAAGAATATTCCTAACTACTACTATGATAATTTGATGGATACCATTGCTCAGTATGAGAAAATGGGCTTGGAAAATCCCTTTATCATTGTGGATACCAATCATGACAATTCTGGTAAGCAACATATGGACCAAATTCGAATTGTCCGCCAGACCTTGATTAACCGTGATTGGAATGAAAAAATCAAGCAGTATGTTCGTGGCTTTATGATTGAGTCTTATCTAGAAGACGGTCGTCAAAACGAACCGGAAGTATTTGGCAAGTCTATAACAGACCCTTGCCTGGGCTGGGAAAATACGGAAGCCCTTGTCAGAGAAATCTACCAAACGCTAGGAGAATAAGATGGCATTTATTGAAAAAGGTCAAGAAATCGATATTGAAGCAATCAAGGCAGAAACCCAATTGTCTGCGGAAGCCTTGCGACTAAAGGAGCGCCGTGATAGAGAATTGGCAGACATCATTTCAGGAGAAGATGACCGGATCCTTTTGGTGATTGGTCCTTGCTCTTCTGATAATGAAGAGGCTGTCTTGGAATATGCCCGCCGTTTATCTACCTTGCAAAAGAAGGTGGCAGACAAGATTTTCATGGTTATGCGTGTTTATACAGCTAAACCTCGTACCAACGGAGACGGTTATAAAGGTTTGGTTCACCAACCAGATACTTCTAAGGCTCCAAGCCTGATTAACGGCTTGCAGGCTGTGCGCCAGTTGCACTACCGCGTGATTACAGAGACAGGTTTGACAACGGCAGATGAGATGCTTTATCCGTCAAATCTGGTCTTGGTAGATGATTTGGTCAGCTACCATGCTGTGGGGGCTCGTTCTGTGGAAGACCAAGAGCACCGTTTTGTGGCCTCAGGAATTGATGCACCAGTGGGGATGAAAAATCCAACTTCTGGAAACCTTGGGGTCATGTTTAACGGTATCTATGCAGCTCAGAACAAACAGACCTTCCTCTTTCATGGCCAAGAAGTTGAGACTTCAGGAAATCCCTTGGCCCACGTCATCCTTCGTGGCGCAGTTAATGAATATGGGAAAAATGAGCCTAACTTTTACTATGAAACCCTGCTAAATGCCATTGAACGCTATGAAACCATGGGACTTGAAAATCCCTTTATCCTCATTGATACCAACCATGATAACTCAGGCAAGCAATATATGGAACAGATTCGAATTGTTCGTCAGACCTTGCAAAATCGTGATTGGAATGAGAAGATTAAAAAGATAGTTCGAGGCTTTATGATTGAATCTTACCTAGCAGATGGTCGTCAAAACCAACCAGAGGTCTTTGGTTGTTCCATTACCGATCCTTGCCTAGGTTGGGAAAATACAGAGGCCTTGGTAGAAGAAATCTATGCTACCTTGACAAAATAAGTGAAAAGGATGGAGTTGGGGAATCTCAACTCCTTTTGATGAGAATGATAGTTGGACACGGAATTGACATAGAAGAATTAGCTTCGATAGAAAGCGCAGTTACACGACATGAAGGATTTGCCAAGCGCGTGCTGACAGCTAAGGAAATGGAGCGCTTCACCAGTCTTAAAGGGCGCAGGCAAATAGAATATTTAGCTGGTCGCTGGTCGGCTAAGGAGGCCTTTTCCAAGGCTATGGGAACGGGCATTGGCAAGCTCGGTTTTCAAGATTTGGAAGTCTTGAACAATGAACGCGGGGCGCCTTATTTTAGTCAGGCGCCATTTTCAGGAAAGATTTGGCTGTCTATCAGCCATACCGATCAGTTTGTGACAGCCAGTGTCATTTTGGAGGAAAATCATGAAAGCTAGTCCACATAGACCAACCAAAGCTCTGATTCATCTGGGAGCTATTCGACAAAATATTCAGCAGATGGGGGCTCATATCCCTCAAGGAACGCTCAAATTTGCAGTAGTCAAGGCTAATGCTTATGGACATGGAGCAGTCGCTGTTGCCAAGGCGATTCAAGATGATGTTGATGGTTTTTGCGTTTCCAATATTGATGAAGCTCTTGAACTCAGACAGGCTGGACTCAGCAAGCGAATCCTCATTTTAGGAGTTTCTGAAATCGAAGCTGTCGCTCTAGCTAAAGAATACGACATCACCTTGACTGTGGCTGGACTGGAGTGGATTCAAGCACTCTTAGATAAGGAAGCGGATCTAACTGGATTGACAGTTCACCTCAAGATTGATTCAGGAATGGGACGGATCGGTTTTCGAGAGGCTCGTGAGGCTGAGCAGGCTCAAGACTTGCTCCAACAACATGGTGCTTGTGTTGAAGGGATTTTTACCCACTTTGCTACTGCAGATGAAGAATCAGATGACTACTTTAATGCCCAGTTAGAACGGTTTAAAACTATTTTGGCTAGTATGAAGGAAGTGCCAGACTTGGTACATGCTAGCAATTCTGCAACGACTATTTGGCATGCAGAGACTATTTTTAACGCCGTTCGTATGGGAGACGCCATGTATGGCTTGAATCCTAGCGGAGAGGTCTTGGACTTGCCTTATGACCTGACTCCAGCCTTGACCTTGGAGTCTGCTCTGGTTCATGTCAAGACAGTTCCAGCTGGAGCTTGCATGGGCTATGGAGCGACCTATCAGGCAGATAGCGAGCAAGTCATTGCGACGGTACCAATCGGCTATGCGGATGGTTGGACGCGAGACATGCAGAATTTCTCTGTCTTGGTAGATGGACAAGCTTGCCCAATCGTAGGCAGGGTTTCGATGGACCAAATCACCATTCGATTGCCTAAGCTTTATCCCTTAGGAACAAAAGTCACCCTCATTGGTTCTAATGGGGGCAAGGAGATCACAGCTACTCAGGTAGCTGCCTACCGTGGGACTATTAACTACGAGGTGGTTTGTCTCCTCAGCGACCGCATTCCGAGAGAATATTATTAGAAAAGAAAGGAGTGGAGCATGAATCTACATCAACCCTTGCATGTCTTACCTGGTGTGGGACCAAAGTCAGCAGAAAAATACGCAAAACTAGGAATTGAAAACTTGCAAGACCTCTTGCTCTACTTTCCTTTCCGTTATGAAGACTTCAAAACCAAGCAAGTATTGGAACTAGAGGACGGGGAGAAGGCAGTCCTATCTGGTCAAGTCGTGACTCCTGCCAGTGTCCAGTATTATGGTTTTAAGCGTAATCGCCTGCGTTTTAGCCTCAAGCAGGGAGAAGTTGTTTTTGCGGTGAATTTCTTTAACCAGCCCTATCTAGCAGATAAGATAGAGTTGGGAGCAACCCTTGCTGTCTTTGGAAAATGGGACCGCGCCAAGGCTAGCCTGACAGGGATGAAGGTCCTGGCTCAGGTAGAGGATGATCTACAGCCTGTCTATCGTCTGGCTCAGGGAATTAGTCAGTCCAGTCTGGTCAAGGTCATCAAGACAGCCTTTGATCAGGGACTGGACCTCTTGATAGAAGAAAATCTTCCCCAGTCTTTACTAGACAAATACAAACTTATGTCCCGTTGTCAGGCCGTTCGTGCCATGCATTTTCCAAAGGATTTGGCGGAATACAAGCAGGCCCTTCGCCGTATCAAGTTTGAGGAACTCTTTTATTTCCAAATGCAGTTGCAGACGCTCAAGTCTGAAAATAGAGTTCAGGGAAGTGGTCTGGTTCTGAATTGGTCTAAGGAAAAAGTGACAGCAGTTAAAGAAAATCTACCTTTTTCCTTGACCCCAGCTCAAGAAAAGAGTTTGCAGGAAATTTTGACAGACATGAAGTCGGACCACCACATGAATCGTCTCTTGCAAGGGGATGTGGGGAGCGGAAAAACGGTGGTCGCTGGCTTGGCTATGTTTGCGGCAGTGACGGCTGGCTACCAATCAGCCCTCATGGTACCAACAGAAATCCTTGCAGAGCAACATTTTGAGAGTTTACAGAACCTTTTTCCAGACTTGAAACTGGCTCTTTTGACAGGTTCCTTGAAAGCTGCAGAAAAGAGAGAAGTCTTGGAGACTATTGCCAAGGGTGAGGCTGATTTGATTATCGGAACCCACGCTCTGATTCAGGATGGGGTAGATTATGCTCGTCTGGGCTTGATTATCATCGATGAGCAGCACCGATTTGGTGTAGGGCAAAGGCGTGTTCTGAGAGAAAAAGGCGACAATCCAGATGTACTCATGATGACAGCGACTCCCATACCACGAACCTTGGCCATCACAGCCTTTGGCGATATGGATGTTTCCATTATCGACCAGATACCAGCAGGTCGAAAACCCATTGTGACACGCTGGATCAAGCATGAGCAACTACCTCAGGTCTTGACTTGGTTAGAGGGGGAAATCCAAAAAGGTTCTCAAGCCTATGTCATCTCTCCCTTGATTGAAGAATCAGAAGCTCTGGATTTGAAAAATGCCATTGCCTTATCAGAGGAGTTGACGGCGCATTTTGCAGGAAAGGCAGAGGTGGCTCTTCTACATGGTAAAATGAAGAGTGATGAAAAAGACCAGATCATGCAGGATTTCAAAGAGCGAAAAACGGATATTCTGGTTTCAACGACGGTTATCGAGGTTGGAGTTAACGTTCCCAATGCGACCGTCATGATTATCATGGATGCCGATCGCTTCGGGCTCAGCCAGCTTCACCAGCTCAGAGGTCGTGTCGGTCGGGGGGACAAGCAGTCCTATGCTGTTCTCGTTGCTAATCCCAAGACTGATTCTGGAAAAGATCGCATGCGCATTATGACAGAAACCACCAATGGCTTTGTCCTTGCGGAGGAAGATTTGAAAATGCGTGGTTCAGGTGAAATTTTTGGAACCAGACAGTCAGGGCTTCCAGAGTTTCAAGTGGCTGATATTATCGAAGATTTTCCGATTTTAGAAGAAGCCAGAAAGGTTGCTAGCTACATTAGTTCGATAGAAGGTTGGCAAGAGGATCCAGAGTGGCGCATGATTGTCCATCATTTGGAAAAGAAAAAACATTTAGATTAAGCTTTCTCTAAGGAAATCTTAAGCTAGCTTTCAGGTTTGGCCCTTATACTAGAGTCATCAAAAAGAAACGAGGACTCTCACATGACAGTAACGATTAAAGTAAATTACCAAACCACTTTCCAAAAGAAAGAAGCAAAAAATTAAGATTGAACAGGAGAAAAAGAGCGGAAATGCTCTTTTTTCGTTTTTAAAAGCACAATTTATTGAATCTAAAATAGCACACTGCGGATTCTAAAAAATTTCTAGAAATTATAGTAGATTGAATCTGGAATAGTCCACAGAGTTTTCTAAAATATTGTTAGAAATTAGTTTAAATTCCGCAATCAATTTGTTCAGTTTTTATTTCATTGACTATAATTTGACTTTCCTAATTTCTTTGTTCATATCTTATTTCAATACACTATATCTTACTATTTCAGAGCCCACATCTAGCATAACTAAAAAAACAGATTCTTCCATCTATTACGGAAAAATCTGTCATTGATTAAATGATTTACAAAAACTCCAACCACGGCTTGCGAACCTTGTCTTTTCTGGTTTCTCTATATTTTTTAGTTCTTATTTATGATGCTCTTTTAATAGTTCTTCAAACTCAGCGACAGTCATACCCAACTGTTGACTGGCAACTTCAGAAGGCAAAAGACCTTGACGGACTAGATTTAGTAGCATAGACAAACTTCCTTCAACTTTTCCACGCTCCAGTCCCTGTTCAATCCCTTCTGCCCTAGCAGTTTCCAAGGCATAATCATGAGCCAATAATGCCTGTTCTTCACGCATACGTAGTTGACTAAACATTTTCCTGTCCTCCTCGGACCAGCTCTTGTAGTCCAGCAGTTGATCTGCCTGACTGATGGCTCGCTCGGGTTGTTGGGTAAAGGGTTTATTCCCGAAAAACTCCAACCACGGCTTGCGAACCTCGTCTTTGCTGGTTTCTCTGTATTTTTTGAGTTCCAAGAATGCCATCTTGACTAGATGGTGTTCCTGTCCATTGTTTGTGATAGTTAAGACTTCACCTGTCGTGTCCTCTCGCATACTAAAGCTATGAAAAGCTAAATCATCTGAGAAGTAATTACTATCCACAATTGCGATAGCGTATACTGGTGCGATGTGTTTGTAACTTTGATGAGTATTGCCTTCTTGTTGGCGAACTTTTTCAAGATTTTGATTGACCTGGCTACACAAATAAGCCCACAAGCGATTGATGAAAAAATTCTGATGATGAACTTGAATCTCAATAATTACTTGCGTTCCATTATCTAGCTCCGCCAAAACGTCTATACTGGTATAGAAATCCTGTGCTGAGTAAGGAACGGAAGGCAAGACGTGAATGTTACTTCCCTCCAAAATGGTCACATTTTTTGCTGGCAAGTCCAACATATCGCGTATAAATTGACAAGTGATTTCTGGATTGCTAAAGATTTTCTTAGCAACCAAATCATTGGTTGGGCTGATGCCCGGATGTCTGAGAATCATCCATTCCCTCCTTCTATTATACCATATTTTAAAATCTAATTTTGCTAGATTCGATGGTTCTATCTATTTATTCGGAAAAAAGAGGATAAATGAAATAGTAAATAAAAAATAAGAACAGCGGATAAGCAATAAATTTTAAGATTATCTGTCTTCTCCGCTTATCTGATAATAAATAAGGTTCGCAATATAGCCTTTTCTCTCTACCCCATTTGCAACAGTCTTTAGATAGGACATTCCAGTCTTATCCATAACATGACCTGAAGCTGGGTTGAGACTGGCATATCGTGCTTTGACTTTTTGAAAATCTGCTTGAGTAAAACAGAAGTCTAAGATAGCTTTTAAGGCCTCTGTCATAAGACCACGACTCCAATAGTTTTTTCCTAAAACATAGCCAATTTCACAACTGGAATCATCCTCATTCATCTCAATGATGCTGATATCTCCTATCACTTGCTCTGGGTTTTCTTTGAGGTAAATGGCTCATTTGTAATAGTTGGGATTGGCATAGGAAGCAACCCAATTACGAATCGAGTTTCGAGTGACCTCAACATCAGGATGGGGATTCCAAGTAACATAGGTCATATTCTCAGCAGACGAAGCCCAATTTTGAAACATGGCTTCCGCATCACTCTCCACAAATCTTCTCAAGATGAAACACTTTGTCTGTAATATTTGCGTACCTATTGCTTTCATGATGTTATCTCGCTTTCTGGTGTGTGATTCTCTATTCAATCTCCATTGAAACTATAGTATATCGAGATAAACTGTAGACAAATCAACTGGGGCATTCACATTAATTTCTAAAAATACTTTAGAAGTTAATTGGTACTATTCTAGATTCAATTTATTAGACTTTCAGTCAGTAGGTTTGAAGAAATAAAATCTAAATTCACTTTCTATATTATACTCAATGAAAATCAAAGAGCAAACTAGGAAACTAGCCGAAGGCTGTACTTGAGTACGACAAGGCGACGTTGACGTGGTTTGAATTTGATTTTCGAAGAGTATTATCCTTCTTTCTTGCATTGATTTCTCAGATATGCTACAGTGGTGGTAGCGATTACAAAACAAAAGGAGCATGTTATGAAAAATCCAGCTTTGTTAGAAGAGATTAAGACTTATCTAGGGAGGGATGAGGTTCCAGAAGATTTTGATGCTTTCTGGGATGAGGAAGTGAAAAAAGTTTCAACGCTTTCAGCCTACCACTTGGAGGAAAGAGATTTTCACATCCCTCAAGTCAAGTGCTATGAATTAACATTTGAAGGAACCAATGAAGCCAATGTCTATGCACGCGTCGTTCTTCCAAAAAGTGAGGATAAAGTTCCAATGATTTTCCATTTCCATGGTTATATGGGACGTGGCTGGGACTGGGCCGACATGCTGGCCTTTACCGTGGCTGGTTACGGTGTTGTTTCCATGGATGTACGGGGCCAGTCGGGCTATTCACAAGACGGTTTACGTTCTCCTTTAGGAAATACGGTTAAGGGACATATTATCCGTGGGGCTGTGGAAGGTCGGGATCATCTCTTTTATAAGGATGTTTACCTGGATATTTACCAGTTGGTCGAAATTGTTGCCAGTCTACCTCAGGTTGATGAGAAGAGTCTTTCTAGCTATGGTGCCTCGCAAGGAGGGGCTCTAGCCTTGGTTGCGGCGGCGCTCAATCCTCGAATTCAGAAAACAGTTGCCATCTATCCCTTCTTGTCAGACTTCAGACGAGTGCTTGAGATTGGGAATACTAGCGAGGCTTACGACGAACTTTTTCGTTATTTCAAGTTTCACGACCCCTTCCATGAAACTGAGGAGGAGATTATGGCGACCCTTGCCTATATCGATGTGAAAAATCTTGCCCATCGTATAAAGGGTGAAGTTAAGATGATTACAGGCTTGGACGACGATGTTTGTTATCCTATTACCCAGTTTGCGATTTACAACCGTCTGACCTGCGATAAGGCCTATCGCATCATGCCTGAGTATGCCCACGAAGCCATGAATGTCTTTGTCAATGACCAAGTCTACAATTGGCTCTGTGGCAGTGAGATTCCTTTTAAGTATGTGGAGTGATGAATGAGAGAGCCCAGGAGCTCTCTTTTTGTACAGAATCTAGTTAGCAAATATTCTAGTTCATATATCCTTTGAAATTCATACTCTTCGAAAATCTCTTCAAACCACGTCAGCTTTATCTGCAATCTCAAAACAGTGTCTTGAGTAGCCTGCGGCTAGCTTCCTAGTTTGCTCTTTGATTTTTATTGGGTATGAGTTTTTTTCTGGGCTGTGGTGTCAAACAATTCATTTTCTATTTAGTTGGGTATAAGCTATTTCAATACATTGGAAAGCGTCTGTGAAATATGTTATAATTTATAAGAAAATATACAGTTTCGCTACAAATGAACATTTATATATAAGTTTATGTATAAGATGGTTTTCTCATTAGGATGATATCTTGTAAAAACGATATTCCTGTAGATACAGTACTTAAATAGCATTTGTAAAGGAACAAAATAATCTATAGCTATTTTTATTGTAAGAATCAAAGTAGAGAGTGTTATGCTAATGGAAACTGTAATATTTTATTTTTTAGAATATACTTGGATAAATTAATTTTGAAAGTTAAAGTGAGGTAATGTATGTTTGTATGTTTAAAGGGTTTAGGGAAATTTCGTAAATCCAAAGCTTATGGTTTGGTTGGTTGTTTGACACTATCTGCAGTGATTGGATTAGCTGCACCAGACTTACCAGTTATTGGTGGTGGGATTGTTTATGCTGATGTCATTCAAGGCGGTAGTGATATTCACGATGTGGACGTTCATAGTAAATCTGCAGAAGGTGTTGCTATGACTTACACCACTTATGATAGCGGAACAAGTGGAAAACAAACGGCTTCTGGTAGTGGTGTCTTTGTAGCGCCAAATGTCATGGTGACAGTAGCTCATAATTACTATGATAAAAATCAAGAAGACAAGTCTGCGGTCTTACGTGGTGGAGAGTCTGCTCGTAGTTATGTTGTGATGAACTCAGAAACAGAGAAGAGTAACAAAGTACCCACATCAGGGGTATCCGAGTCTCTTGAAAAAGACTCTATTCACTTGTATAACGGTAAAGACTTTGGTAAAGACTATAGCAACGACTTAGCAGTAGTGGTAACTAAAAAGCCTGTAGAAGCTATGACAGGTGGTGAGGACTCTCCAAGAGAGTTGAGTGATAAAGAGGTTTCTACTGGTGATAAAATCACTATGGTCGGATATCCCAATGATTTTTCTACTCCAAATTTAAGTAAAGAAAATAAAGCTCGATTGAAAGACGGTAAGGCTTATTCAGTCTCAACAACTGTGAGCAGTATCAATAAAGATAATGGTGCAGTCACTTATCATTCCTCAGCTTTAGGAGGTTTTTCAGGTGCTCCTTTGTTTAATGATAAGGGAGAGGTAGTCGGTATCCACCAGCATGGAACCAATACTTCAAGTGCTCCTGAGAGTGAGCGTATTGGCGGTGGTACTATCTTTACGGAAAAGCACAGAGCTTGGATTCGTTCTATGATTGATAAATATGGTATAAAGGGTTGGTATATAGATGGTGCAAACCGTTACTACTATGATGAAAATCATATAGCTTTAAAAGATGTAGAGTCTGAGATTGATGGTGCTTTGTATAGTTTTGATGAAAAAGGTCGAGCTACTTTAGTAAAAGGTGAAGAAAAAGGTCGTGTTCTACTTCGAGTGGAAGATACTAAAGGAACTCGCTTGATTTCAGATAAGGTTATTCAGGAAGGTCCTGTTGGAAGTGGCTTGAATTTTCATTTAAGACAAAATCCAGATTTCAAACAGTTAATAGCAACTTCCCCAACAGCTAAAGTTGTATCCTATAACGGAGTGCCAATTAACAAACTAGCAAGTGATACAAGTTGGTCTGATGAATATATCAGTAAGTTAGCTTTAGGTAATACAATTATAAGAGCGGTAGTAGATTCAGTAACTCCTCCATCTACCTCTTCTTCGGATTTTGCAAGAACGGAAGTTGGTAAAGTCGATTTAAGTGGTAAATCGAACTTACCTGTGCCTAGTAAAGAGGTGTTACAAGCTCCGAATGGTTCAGAAAATTTCTATGCTACAACGCATATTCAAACGCCAGATGGATCGGGGTCAGGTACTTTAATTGCACCCAATTTGGTGTTAACAGTCGCTCATAATTTCTTAACAGTTAAAGGTTCTGAGGTAGTTACTAAATCTGGTCGCACCAATACAGTGTATAAAGCAACTTTACCGAATGGTAAGTCTGTGAATTTTTCAGATGATGATATTGTTTATTGGAACAAGAAAGACTCTGTATTTGGATTTAAAAATGACTTAGCTTTGGTTCGGTTAAAAGAAGCAGTAAAAGAAGTAACTCCTGTAGAGGTTGTAAAACAATCTTCAAAAGTTGTAGAGGGGGATTCAGTTTCGGTCTATGGTTTTCCAGATAACAAGCTAAGTCCAGTTTTAGATAGTAAAGTAGTAGGAATTACAGACTTCGGTTCTGGAATAGAGGGAATTAGCTATGGAGGTACGAAACCTGGAGCGTCTGGTGGTGGTCTTTATAATGATAAAGGTGCTTTAATTGGAGTTCACCAAAATGGTGTTGTAGGAAGTCGCAGTGGTGGTTTAGTCTTATCAAAAGAGCAACTGGATTGGGTTCGTTCTTATATTGAGGGTCAACCAAAAGATCCTGTCTATGTGGAAGATAAAGAAGTGGAACCTTCTAAGAAGGATTCGGATAAGGATTTAGCTGGGAAATTAGATCCAAAAAAAGATAGTGGAAAAGAAGATTCTGGTATTTTAGGTACATCTGGTGACTTTGCAGCTCCTACAGTAGATAAGCCAGACTTCACAGGCGGAGTGAATGGAAGCGAATCTCTTGTTACAGAAGTTCCAGAGTATAGCGGTGTTCTATCCACATTAGGAGACTTTCCATCTCCTACAGTAGCTAAGCCAGAGTTTAGAGGCGGGGTCAATGGAGCAGATGCTGAGGTTCATCACATTTCAGACTTCACAGGCGGAGTGAATGGAGGCGAATCTCTTGTTACAGAAGTTCCAGAGTATAGTGGTGTTATATCTACATTAGGTGATTCTCCAGCTCCTACCGTAGCTAAGCCAGAGTTTAGAGGCGGGGTTAATGGTGCGGTTGCTGAGATTCATCATCTTTCAGACTATACAGGTGGAGTTCCTTTCACTGAATCTCCTATACTAGAAATGCCAGAATATAAAGGTTCATTAGTAATATCAGAAGAATCGGCCCCAATAGTTGAAAAACAGAACTCCACAGGCTTAGTGAATGTGGTAGCAAGTCCTATGCATGATAACAATAGAGATAGTAAGAATGAAGCAACAATGAAACAAGTTATCACAAGAATTGCTAGTTCACAACGTATTTTCAAAAATGAAGCAGGAAGTGTGCAAATTCAAGCTTCAGAAGAAGTATTGGAAAATGTGATAGGTGTTCAAATTCAAGAAGTTCAAGTTAGTGATCTAAGTTCATTAAACTATAAAGCATTTGATATTCAATTGAAGGATACAGCTGCTAGAACTGTTCAGCCTAACGGAAAAGTCCTAGTTACTTTTGCTATGGATCAGTCTGTTGAGAATGTTTATGCTGTAGATCCAGAAGGAAAACTACACACTATTGAATTCGAACAAAAAGATGGAAAGATTATTTTTGAGACTAATAATCCTAGTATTTATGCGATGATTTTCCGACACTCCATTGACAATCCACCATTTAAAAATTCTACAGAAGATAACAAGGCTGAGGAACTTTCACTGTCGCCTAAATTGTTATCAACAAATGAAAACTCTGAATCTAATCGATTAGAGAATAAAGTAAGTAATAATGAGCAGTCAATGTTACCAAAAACAGGTGAGAATAAATCAATAACAACAGTTTTGCTTGGTTTTGTGGGAATGATCCTTGGAGTAATGATTTTCTATAAACAAAAAGACAGTTAACTTTGTCTTCAGTTGTTCTTTGAATTTTTATGTTCATATAAAATAAGCCAGTCTGGAATCTAATAAGATAGTTAGAATTCTGGACTGGTTTTATTGATATAGAAGTTTATAATAAGATTCGTAATTTTGAGTAATAGGTACGGATATTTATGTTATCTGAAACTACTTTCAGAAACAGCTGTTCTATAAAATACTTTTGAAACTGAAATCTATTCTATGACAAAGTATTGAAAGCGCTTAACAAATGGTATATAATGACCTCATAAGAACAAAGAAAAGGAGGAAAGAGGATGCCACAGATTACTAAAGAAGCCTTGATTGCACAAATCAAAGATGGAATCATCGTTTCTTGTCAGGCCCTTCCTCACGAACCGCTTTATACAGAAGCGGGAGGAGTCATTCCCTTGCTGGTCAAAGCGGCTGAGCAAGGTGGAGCAGTCGGTATCCGAGCAAACAGTGTTCGTGATATCAAGGAAATCAAGGAGGTTACAAAACTTCCGATTATCGGGATTATCAAACGAGATTATCCGCCACAAGAACCCTTCATCACAGCTACTATGAAAGAAGTTGATGAATTGGCAGAACTGGACATCGAGGTGATTGCTCTGGATTGTACCAAGCGTGAACGCTATGATGGTTTGGAGATCCAAGAGTTCATTCGTCAGGTTAAGGAAAAATATCCGAACCAGCTCTTGATGGCTGATACTAGTACTTTTGAAGAAGGACTAGCAGCTGTTGAAGCAGGAATCGACTTTGTCGGAACAACCTTGTCAGGATACACATCTTACAGTCCTAAAGTGGATGGTCCCGATTTTGAATTGATCAAAAAACTATGTGATGCTGGTGTAGATGTCATTGCAGAAGGGAAAATTCATACACCAGAACAAGCCAAACAAATCCTGGGATACGGAGTGCGAGGTATTGTTGTTGGTGGCGCTATTACTAGACCAAAAGAGATTACAGAACGATTCGTTGCTGGTCTAAAATAAGATGTAAGGGGGAATTTTATGTTTAAAGTTTTACAAAAAGTTGGAAAAGCTTTTATGTTACCTATAGCTATACTTCCTGCAGCAGGTCTACTTTTGGGGATTGGTGGTGCACTTTCAAACCCAACCACGATAGCAACTTATCCAATACTAGACAATAGTTTTTTTCAATCAATATTCCAAGTAATGAGCTCTGCAGGAGAGGTTGTATTCAGTAATTTATCACTACTTCTCTGTGTGGGATTATGTATTGGCTTAGCGAAACGAGATAAAGGAACCGCTGCGCTAGCAGGAGTAACTGGTTACTTAGTTATGACTGCAACGATTAAAGCTCTGGTAAAACTTTTTATGGCAGAAGGATCTGCAATTGATACTGGAGTTATTGGAGCATTAGTTGTCGGAATAGTTGCCGTATATTTGCACAATCGATATAACAATATTCAATTACCTTCCGCTTTAGGATTCTTTGGGGGTTCACGCTTCGTTCCTATTGTTACATCGTTCTCTTCTATCTTAATTGGCTTTGTCTTCTTTGTTATTTGGCCACCTTTTCAACAACTTCTTGTTTCTACAGGTGGATATATTTCTCAGGCGGGCCCAATTGGAACTTTTCTATATGGATTTTTAATGAGACTTTCTGGAGCAGTAGGCTTACATCATATGATTTACCCTATGTTTTGGTATACTGAACTTGGTGGTGTTGAAACTGTTGCAGGACAAACAGTGGTTGGAGCTCAAAAAATATTTTTTGCTCAATTAGCCGACCCGACTCATTCTGGATTATTTACAGAAGGAACAAGGTTTTTTGCAGGTCGTTTCTCAACAATGATGTTCGGTTTACCGGCTGCCTGTTTAGCGATGTACCATAGTGTTCCTAAAAATCGTCGTAAAAAATACGCGGGTCTGTTTTTTGGAGTTGCTTTAACATCTTTTATTACCGGTATTACAGAACCAATTGAATTTATGTTTCTATTTGTCAGTCCGGTTCTATATGTTGTACACGCATTCCTTGATGGTGTCAGCTTCTTTATTGCAGACATCTTAAATATTTCAATAGGAAACACATTCTCAGGAGGTGTAATCGATTTTACTTTATTTGGAATTTTGCAGGGGAACGCTAAAACGAATTGGGTTCTTCAGATTCCATTTGGACTTATTTGGAGTGTTCTGTATTATATTGTTTTTAGATGGTTCATTACTCAATTCAACGTTCTAACGCCAGGACGAGGAGAAGAAGTAGATTCTAAAGAAATTTCTGAATCCACAGATTCAACTTCAAATACTGCAGATCATTTAAAACAGGATAGCCTACAAATTATCAGAGCGTTGGGTGGATCAAATAATATAGAAGATGTAGATGCTTGTGTGACACGTTTACGTGTAGCTGTAAAAGAAGTTCATCAAGTTGATAAAGCACTTTTAAAACAAATTGGTGCAGTTGATGTCTTAGAAGTGAAGGGTGGTATTCAAGCAATATATGGAGCAAAAGCAATCTTATATAAAAATAGTATTAATGAAATTTTAGGTGTAGATGATTAATACTCAATGAAAATCAAAGAGCAAACTAGGAAGCTAGGCGCAGGCTATACTTGAGTACGCCAAGGCGAAGCTGGCATGGTTTGAAGAGATTTTCGAAGAGTATAAGTACTTACTGACTTAATAAAAAACAGAGGAGAGTGGTGGATGCATCGGATGAAATGAAAACGTATACAAATGCAATCTTACTCATTATCCAATATGGATACGCTTATTACATAGGAGAATACAGATGAAATTTAGAAAATTAGCTTGTACAGTACTTGCGGGTGCTGCGATTCTTGGTCTTGCTGCATGTGGAAATTCTGGCGGAAGTAAAGATGCTGGAAAATCTGGTGGAGATAGCGGAAAAACAGAAATCACTTGGTGGGCATTCCCAGTCTTCACACAAGAAAAAACTGGTGACGGTGTTGGAACATATGAAAAATCTATCATCGAAGCCTTTGAAAAAGCAAACCCAGATGTAAAAGTGAAATTGGAAACAATCGACTTTAAGTCAGGTCCAGAAAAGATCACTACAGCTATCGAAGCAGGTACAGCTCCAGACGTACTTTTTGACGCACCAGGACGTATCATCCAATATGGTAAAAATGGTAAATTGGCTGACTTGAATGACCTCTTCACAGATGACTTTGTTAAAGATGTCAACAATGAAAACATTGTAAAAGCAAGTAAAGCTGGAGACAAAGCTTATATGTATCCAATCAGTTCAGCACCATTCTACATGGCGATGAACAAGAAAATGTTGGAAGATGCTGGAGTTGCGAACCTTGTAAAAGAAGGTTGGACAACTGATGATTTTGAAAAAGTTTTGAAAGCGCTTAAAGACAAAGGCTACACACCAGGTTCATTGTTCAGTTCTGGTCAAGGGGGAGACCAAGGAACACGTGCCTTCATCTCAAACCTTTACGGCGGTTCTGTAACAGATAAAGATGTAACAAAATATACAACTGATGATCCTAAATTTGTCAAAGGTCTTGAAAAAGCAGCTGGCTGGATCAAAGACGGTTTGTTGAACAATGGTTCACAATTTGATGGTGGAGCAGATATCCAAAACTTTGCCAACGGTCAAACATCTTACACAATCCTTTGGGCACCAGCTCAAAACGGTATCCAAGCTAAACTCTTGGAAGCAAGTAAAGTAGAAGTGGTAGAAGTACCATTCCCATCAGATTCAGGTAAACCAGCTCTTGAATACCTTGTAAACGGATTTGCAGTATTCAACAACAAAGACGACAAGAAAGTTGCAGCATCTAAGAAATTCGTTCAATTCATCGCGGATGACAAAGAATGGGGTCCAAAAGACGTTGTTCGTACAGGTGCCTTCCCAGTTCGTACTTCATTTGGAAAACTTTATGAAGATAAACGTATGGAAACAATCAGTGGTTGGACTAAATACTACTCTCCATACTACAATACAATTGATGGTTTTGCAGAAATGAGAACTCTATGGTTCCCAATGTTGCAATCAGTTTCAAATGGCGATCAAAAACCAGCTGATGCATTGAAAGCATTTACTGAAAAAGCAAACGAAACTATCAAAAAAGCTACTAAACAATAAACCCTAAACTAGATTTTGTAGCCCCTTTTCCCTTTGCACGCTTGTGTAAGAAAAGGGGGCTTTTATTTAAAAGGTAAATCATCATTCTCTTAGGAGATTATCAATAAAAAGAAAAGGAAAGAGAGGTGCCTACAGTGAAAGTTAATAAAATTCGTATGAGAGAAACCGTTATTTCTTATGCTTTCCTAGCGCCAGTTTTATTCTTCTTTGTTGTCTTTGTTTTAGCACCAATGATTATGGGCTTCATCACAAGTTTCTTTAACTACTCTATGACTAGTTTCCAATTTGTGGGCTTAGATAACTATATCCGTATGTTTAAAGATCCTGTCTTCACAAAATCTCTGATTAATACAGTTATTTTGGTTATTGGATCAGTTCCTGTAGTTGTTCTCTTCTCGCTCTTTGTAGCGTCACAGACCTACCATCAAAATGCTATCGCTAGATCCTTCTATCGTTTCGTATTCTTCCTTCCAGTTGTTACAGGTAGTGTTGCCGTAACAGTTGTATGGAAATGGATCTATGATCCACTATCAGGTATCTTGAACTTTGTGCTTAAATCAAGTCATATCATTACTCAAAACATTTCATGGCTTGGTGATAAGCACTGGGCATTGATGGCGATTATGATTATCCTCTTGACAACTTCAGTTGGTCAACCGATTATCCTCTACATCGCTGCTATGGGTAATATTGACAATTCATTGGTTGAAGCTGCCCGCGTTGATGGTGCAACTGAGTTTCAAGTTTTCTGGAAGATTAAATGGCCAAGCCTTCTTCCAACAACTCTTTATATCGCAATCATCACAACAATTAACTCATTCCAATGTTTCGCCTTGATTCAGCTTTTGACATCTGGTGGTCCAAACTACTCTACAAGTACCTTGATGTACTACCTATACGAAAAAGCCTTCCAATTGACAGAGTATGGCTATGCCAACACAATTGGTGTCTTCTTGGCAGTTATGATTGCTATCGTAAGTTTTGTTCAATTTAAAGTACTCGGAAACGACGTAGAATACTAAAGAAAGGAGACAGCTATGCAATCTACAGAAAAAAAACCATTAACAGCCTTTACTGTTATTTCAACAATCATTTTGCTCTTGTTGACTGTGCTGTTCATCTTTCCATTCTACTGGATTTTGACAGGGGCATTCAAATCACAACCTGATACAATCGTTATTCCACCACAATGGTTCCCTAAAATGCCAACCATGGAAAACTTCCAACAACTCATGGTGCAAAACCCTGCTATGCAATGGATGTGGAACTCAGTATTTATCTCATTGGTAACTATGTTCTTAGTCTGTGCAACTTCATCTCTAGCAGGTTATGTATTGGCTAAAAAACGTTTCTATGGTCAACGTATCCTCTTTGCAATCTTTATTGCTGCCATGGCTCTTCCAAAACAAGTTGTCCTTGTACCATTGGTACGTATCGTCAACTTCATGGGAATCCACGATACTCTCTGGGCAGTTATCTTGCCTTTGATTGGATGGCCATTTGGGGTTTTCCTTATGAAACAATTTAGTGAAAATATTCCAACAGAATTGCTTGAATCAGCTAAAATCGATGGTTGTGGTGAGATTCGTACTTTCTGGAGTGTAGCCTTCCCAATTGTAAAACCAGGGTTTGCGGCTCTTGCAATCTTTACCTTCATCAATACTTGGAACGACTACTTTATGCAGTTGGTAATGTTGACTTCACGTAACAATTTGACTATTTCACTTGGGGTTGCGACCATGCAAGCCGAAATGGCAACCAACTATGGTTTAATCATGGCAGGGGCAGCTCTTGCTGCTGTGCCAATCGTAACAGTCTTCTTAGTCTTCCAAAAATCCTTCACACAGGGTATTACTATGGGAGCTGTTAAAGGATAAGAAACGATTTCTTTTACAGTATCAATTTGCTATTGCTAGCACTATCTAAAAGCCTCCGACAGTAAATGACACTGTTGGAGGTGTTAGTTTTAATCGCTTAATGACGATTTTTTAAAGGAGAAAATAATGATTTTTGACGATTTGAAAAATATTAGCTTCTATAAAGGGATTCATCCCAATCTTGACAAGGCAATTGATTATCTTTATGAACATCGTAAAGATTCATTCGAGTTAGGAAAATATGATATTGATGGTGACAAGGTCTTTCTAGTTGTTCAAGAAAATGTCCTAAATAAAGCTGAAAATGACCAGTTTGAACATCACAAGAACTATGCAGACTTGCATTTGTTGGTAGAAGGGCATGAATATTCGAGCTACGGTTCACGTATCAAAGATGAAGCAGTAGCATTTGACGAAACAAGTGATATTGGTTTTGTCCATTGTCATGAACATTACCCACTCTTGTTGGGTTATCACAATTTTGCAATTTTCTTCCCAGGTGAACCACATCAACCAAATGGCTATGCAGGTATGGAAGATCAAGTTCGCAAGTATTTGTTTAAAATTTTGATTGATTAGAATGATCAGCAGAGATAGCTGATGACTATCTTATACTCTTCGAAAATCAAATTCAAACCGCGTCAGCTTCGCCTTGCCGTACTTAAGTACAGCCTGCGGCTAGCTTCCTAGTTTGCTCTTTGATTTTCATTGAGTATTATTGAACACTTTTGAAAATTGAGTTTAAGAGTTGAATCCTATTGCTATCTAAATCGGAATGATTTAGATAGTGGTAGAAATGAAATGATAGGGGGAGTAAAAGATGTCACAAAAAGGAAGAAGTCTCATCAAGGCTGCATTTGATACAGATAATTTTCTAATGCGAATTAGTGAGAAGGTTTTAGATATTGTAACAGTCAATCTTCTCTTTGTAGTAACTTGTTTACCAGTCGTAACGATTGGAGTAGCCAAAATTAGTCTCTATCAGACGATGTTTGAAGTCAAGCAAAGTAGACGTGTTCCAGTTTTTAGAACCTATCTAAGAGTTTTCAGACAAAATCTGAAACTAGGTTTTCAGTTGGGGATGTTAGAATTAGGAATTGTATTTCTTACTCTTTCAGATCTCTATCTTTTCTGGGGTCAAACAGCTCTGCCCTTCCAATTGGTAAAAGCCATTTGTTTAGGGATTCTGATTTTCCTTACCATTGTGATGTTGGCTAGTTACCCGATTGCGGCGCGTTATGCCCTATCTTGGAAAGAAATTCTTCAAAAAGGACTGATGTTGGCTAGCTTTAATGCACCGTGGTTTATCTTGATGATTGTAATTATCTTTTTGATTTTGATGATTCTATATCTATCAGCCTTTACCCTTCTATTGGGAGGATCTGCTTTTATTCTCTTTGGTTTTGGACTTCTTGTTTTTTTACAAGTAGGGGTGATGGAAAAGCTATTTGCTAAGTATGAATAAGGATGGCAATCGTTTCTGAAACTACTTTCAAACGCTCCAAAAGCTATTCTATAAGAGAGAAACTAAAATCTAAGTGCCTACAAAATATTGAAAGCCTTTTCGGCAAAGTGTATACTAAAGAAGTAAAGAAAGAATCTGCTTTAGCAGAAAATAAAAATAACAGGAGAAAATCTATGTCAGATTTAAAAAAATACGAAGGTGTCATTCCAGCCTTCTACGCATGTTACGATGAACAAGGAGAAGTAAGTCCAGAGCGCACACGTGCCTTGGTTCAATACTTCATTGATAAAGGTGTTCAAGGTCTTTATGTCAATGGATCTTCTGGCGAATGTATCTACCAAAGCGTTGAAGATCGCAAGTTAATCTTGGAAGAAGTCATGGCAGTTGCCAAAGGTAAATTAACTATTATTGCCCATGTTGCTTGCAATAATACTAAAGATAGTATGGAATTAGCTCGCCATGCAGAAAGCTTGGGTGTAGATGCCATTGCAACGATTCCACCAATTTACTTCCGCTTGCCAGAATATTCAGTTGCCAAATACTGGAACGATATCAGTTCTGCAGCTCCAAATACAGACTATGTTATCTACAACATTCCTCAATTGGCAGGTGTTGCTCTGACTCCAAGTCTTTATACTGAAATGTTGAAGAATCCCCGTGTTATCGGTGTGAAGAACTCTTCTATGCCAGTTCAAGATATCCAAACTTTTGTGAGCCTTGGTGGAGAAGACCATATCGTCTTTAATGGTCCAGATGAGCAGTTCTTAGGTGGCCGTCTCATGGGTGCTAAGGCTGGTATCGGTGGTACATATGGTGCTATGCCAGAACTCTTCTTGAAACTTAATCAGTTGATTGCTGACAAAGACTTAGAAACAGCGCGTGAATTGCAGTATGCTATCAATGCTATCATTGGTAAACTCACTTCTGCACATGGAAATATGTATGGTGTGATTAAGGAAGTCTTGAAAATCAATGAAGGATTGAATATTGGATCTGTTCGTTCACCATTGACACCAGTAACCGAAGAAGATCGTCCAGTTGTAGAAGCAGCTGCAGCCTTGATTCGTGAAACCAAGGAGCGCTTCCTCTAATTCATAAGGAGGTATTTATGACACACTACGTTGCAATTGATATCGGTGGAACCAACATCAAATATGGTTTGATCGACCAAGAAGGCCAACTTGTTGAATCCCATGAAATGCCAACTGAGGCGCATAAAGGTGGCCCTCATATCTTACAAAAGACAAAAGATATCGTTGCCAGCTATCTAGAAAAAGGCCCAGTAGCAGGTGTTGCTATTTCTTCTGCAGGAATGGTGGATCCTGAAAAGGGTGAGATTTTCTATGCTGGCCCACAGATTCCAAATTATGCAGGAACCCAGTTCAAGAAGGAAATCGAGACGAGTTTTGCGATTCCTTGTGAAATTGAAAATGATGTCAACTGTGCAGGTCTGGCTGAGGCGGTATCTGGTTCAGGTAAGGGAGCGAGTGTTACTCTTTGCTTGACTATTGGAACAGGTATTGGTGGTTGCTTGATTATGGATGGGAAAGTCTTCCATGGTTTTAGTAATTCGGCCTGTGAAGTAGGTTATATGCATATGCAGGATGGAGCTTTTCAGGATCTCGCTTCTACCACAGCTTTAGTTGAGTATGTAGCAGCAGGTCATGGCGATCAAGTCGATCAGTGGAATGGTCGACGCATCTTTAAGGAAGCTACAGAAGGGAATAAGATCTGCATGGCTGGTATTGACCGTATGGTAGATTACCTTGGAAAAGGTCTGGCGAATATTTGCTACGTTGCCAATCCAGAAGTGGTTATTCTCGGCGGTGGTATCATGGGGCAAGAGGCAATCCTCAAGCCTAAAATTCGAAAAGCTTTGAAAGATGCTTTGGTACCAAGTCTGGCTGATGAGACGAGATTAGAATTTGCTCATCATCGAAATACAGCTGGTATGTTGGGAGCTTACTATCACTTTAAAACAAAACAATCCTAGTTTGGTTTAACCAAACTAGGATTTTCTGATCAAATTCCATTGACTTTCTTTATAATTGTGAGATAATAAAGAAAATATATAAAGGAATTATATAAAATGGCTATAGCGAATTCAAGTAAAATAGTAACCTTCCAAGCTAATAGAGAATTAGTAAATGATGCCATGGAAGTGTTAAAAGAAAAAAATCTCTCTCTTTCATCGGCACTTAGATTATTTTTAAAGAATGTTGCCGTAACAAATGAAGTAGATTTACTGAGTGAAGAGGAATTAGAGAAGGAGTATTTGTTTAGACAATTACAAGCAGAAGTTCAAGAAAGTTATGCCAAGATCGAGGCTGGAAATTACTTGACAGATGAGGATGTCGTGACACGCTATGGATTATAAAAAAATATAGGCTTTTGTATTCTCCTAGAGTGATTGATAGTCTGGATAAAATATATCAGTATATAGCGGAGGAAATCGGTTCTGTAGAGGTTGCTAGACGAAAAGTAGCCAATATTAGAAAAGATATTAATCGGCTAGAAATTTTCCCCCAAGCTGGATTTGATGCCGATGAAAAATTTGGTAAGAAATTAGACCCTCACTACCAAACGCGAGGATTGACCTTGAGTAAGGATTACATCGTATTATATACAATTGTTGAGGATACCGTCAGACTTGCTTATTTACTCCCTTCAAAAAGTGATTACATGAAATTATTCAAGACTAAGTCAAGATATGACTAATTCATAATCTTGAAGAGGTATGTTTGGTGATGAATAAAAATCCTAGTTTGGCTGAGCCAAACTAGGATTTTCTGACGCGTTTTTGTCTACGATAGCCGTTGAGTTTTTTATTTTCCCAGTAGCTATTAAAGATTTTTTCCTTGCTTTCGCGATTAATCTCCAAAAAGTAGGCATAAATCAAATCGATAAAGAAGAGCATAGGAAGTTGAGCGGATATTCGTTGGATATAGGAAGGCTGGCTGTGGGTAGCTACAAGAACAGTCTCTGTATAGGTCTGGATATCTTTACTGGGAACACTTGAAAAGAGTACAGTCTTTGCCCCCATCTCCTTGGCATCTAATAGACTATCTAAAATAGAAGGTGTTGTGCCAGAAAGTGAGAAACCAAGTACGAGACAATTTTCATCCATAATACTGGTTGTCCAGGCAAAGCCGTCTTGGTCAGTCAAGGCCTCGCAGACCACACCCAGACGCATGAAGCGCAATTTCATTTCACGGGCGACAAGGCCAGAACTGCCTGTTCCGAAGAAGTAGACACGCTCAGCATCTTCGATTAGTTGGGCGATTCGTTCTAGTTGGATTTCGTCAATCAAGTCTTGTGTTTGTTCCCTCATATTGCTATAGCTTCTGAGGACACGTTTGGTCAGTGGACTGTGTTTGTGAGAATAGGTGTCTTGTTTCTCTGCTTGGTGTTGGTATTGGAAAATGAATTCTCGGTAGCCAGTAAAGCCACACTTTTTAGCAAAGCGAGTTAGTGCAGCCTGAGAGATATGTAATTTTTGAGTGACTTGTTGAGAAGATAAATCATCTGTAATCGTTTCAGCTTGCAAAAAATAGCGAGCGATTTCTTGCTCAAGGTCTGTCATTTCTTCGAAGTGGGAATCAATGACAGTTGCGATATCTGGTTTGTCCATAGGGAAGGCTCCTTTAAATGAGTCGTATTGGAAAAAGGCTAGATTTTTGAACTTTTACATTTATTATAACATATAATATAGGGATGAATAAATAAAAACATATCTTGCTGTAAAAACGAAAAAAAGCTTCTTTCTTTTCCATAATTTTCTGCTCAAATTGTGGTACAATTAAGAGTAAGATTTTAAGTTAGAAATGAGACTGATTTGTATGAGAAAATTTAATAGCCATTCGATTCCGATACGGCTTAATTTATTGTTTTCAATCGTCATTTTACTCTTTATGACCATTATTGGTCGTTTGCTTTATATGCAGGTTTTGAACAAGGATTTTTACGAAAAAAAGCTAGCCTCAGCTAGTCAGACCAAGGTCACAACCAGTTCTGCCCGTGGGGAAATCTATGATGCTAGTGGAAAACCTTTGGTAGAAAATACGTTAAAGCAGGTTGTTTCCTTTACGCGTAGTAATAAAATGACGGCTAAAGATCTGAAAGAAATCGCTAGTCAGTTACTGGGATATGTGAGCATCAGTTCGCCAAATTTGACAGAACGTCAGTTGGCAGATTACTATTTAGCTGATCCTGAAATCTATAAAAAAACAGTGGAGGCTCTCCCAAGTGAGAAACGCTTGGATTCAGATGGCAATCGTTTATCCGAATCAGAACTGTATAACAATGCGGTCGATAGTGTTCAAGCGAGTCAACTAAACTATACAGAGGATGAAAAGAAAGAAATCTATCTTTTTAATCAGTTAAATGCGGTTGGAAACTTTGCGACAGGAACCATTGTGACAGATGCTCTGACAGATACCCAGATTGCTCTGATTGCCTCTGCTTCGAAACAATTACCTGGTGTCAGTATCTCAACTTCGTGGGATCGAAAAGTTCTAGAGACTTCCCTTTCTTCTATAGTAGGTAGTGTATCGAGTGAAAAAGCTGGTCTCCCAGCAGAAGAAGCAGATGCTTATCTTAAAAAAGGTTATTCTCTAAATGACCGTGTTGGGACCTCTTATCTAGAAAAGCAATACGAGGAAACCTTGCAAGGTAAACGCTCGGTGAAGGAAATTCATCTAGACAAGTACGGTAATATGGAAAGTGTCGAAAATATCGAAGATGGTACCAAAGGGAATAATATTAAACTGACCATTGATTTGGCCTTCCAAGATAGCGTGGATGCTTTGCTGAAAAGTTATTTCAATTCAGAGTTGGGGAATGGTGGAGCCAAGTATTCTGAGGGTGTCTATGCAGTCGCCCTTAACCCAAAAACAGGTGCTGTTTTGTCTATGTCAGGAATCAAACACGACCTGAAAACGGGAGAGTTGACGCCTGATTCCTTGGGAACGGTAACTAATGTCTTTGTTCCAGGTTCGGTTGTCAAGGCGGCGACCATCAGCTCTGGTTGGGAAAATGGAGTCTTGTCAGGAAACCAGATCTTGACGGACCAGTCTATTGTCTTCCAAGGTTCACCCCCTATCAATTCTTGGTATACTGCCTTTTCTGGGCCAATGCCGATTACGGCGGTTCAAGCTCTGGAGTATTCATCCAATACTTATATGGTCCAAACGGCTTTAGGAATTATGGGCTTAACTTATCAACCGAATATGGTTGCAGCAATTGGAAACTTAGAATCGGCTATGGGGAAATTACGCTCAACCTTTGGCGAATATGGCTTGGGGTCTGCAACAGGGATTGACCTACCAGATGAATCAACTGGCTTTATCCCTAAAGATTATGATCTTGCTAATTATATTACGAATTCATTCGGGCAGTTTGATAACTATACGCCAATGCAGTTGGCTCAGTATGTAGCAACTATTGCTAACAATGGAGTTCGTGTGGCTCCTCGTATTGTTGAAGGTATTTATGGCAATAATGATAAGGGAGGGTTGGGTGACTTGATTCAGCAACTGAAACCGACAGAGATGAACAAGGTCAATATTTCTGACTCCGATATGAGTATCTTACAACAAGGATTTTATCAGGTTGCCCATGGAACTAGTGGATTGACAACTGGTCGTGCCTTTTCAAATGGTGCCTTGGTATCCATTAGCGGAAAAACGGGTACAGCCGAAAGTTATGTGGCAGATGGTCAGCAAGCAACCAATACTAATGCGGTGGCCTATGCCCCATCTGATAATCCCCAAATCGCTGTTGCAGTGGTCTTTCCTCATAATACCAATCTAACAAATGGTGTAGGACCTTCCATTGCGCGTGACATTATCAATCTGTATCAAAAATACCATCCAATGAACTAGAAAGGAACATATGCTTTATCCAACACCTATTGCCAAGCTAATTGACAGTTATTCTAAGTTACCGGGTATCGGGATTAAGACGGCTACGCGTCTGGCCTTTTATACCATTGGCATGTCTGATGACGACGTCAATGAATTTGCAAAAAATCTCCTTTCTGCTAAGAGAGAATTGACCTACTGTTCCATTTGTGGACGTTTGACAGATGACGATCCCTGCTCCATCTGTACTGATCCAAGTCGTGACCAGACAACTATTTTGGTGCTAGAGGATAGTCGTGATGTGGCAGCCATGGAAAATATCCAAGAATACCATGGGCTCTATCATGTCCTGCATGGTCTCATTTCCCCCATGAATGGCATCAGTCCAGATGATATCAATCTAAAGAGTCTTATGACTCGTCTGATGGATAGTGAGGTTTCAGAAGTGATAGTGGCCACAAATGCTACGGCAGATGGGGAAGCGACGTCCATGTATCTTTCACGCTTGCTCAAGCCAGCTGGGATCAAGGTTACGCGCCTGGCACGAGGCCTTGCTGTGGGAGCAGATATCGAGTATGCGGACGAAGTGACCCTCTTACGGGCTATTGAAAATCGAACAGAGTTGTAAGTGTAGACAAATTTACGAACTCCATTCATTTATAAAAAATTAAGGAGGCTGAAAATCGTTCATATCGGCCTCTTTTTGTATAGTGTGATGAATAGGATCAGGTTCAAGTTTTAAAAAAACAAGCAAATATGATATACTAAAGAGCGAGTATTCTAGTAGAATTAGGACAAATAATATGAAACAAACGATTATTCTTTTATATGGTGGACGTAGTGCAGAGCGTGAAGTCTCTGTCCTTTCAGCTGAGAGTGTCATGCGTGCGGTTAACTACGACCGTTTCACAGTCAAGACTTTCTTCATCAGTCAGTCAGGTGACTTTATCAAAACGCAGGAATTTAGTCAGACTCCAGGTCAAGAGGACCGTCTCATGACCAATGCGACCATTGATTGGGATAAGAAAGTTGTACCAAGTGCCATCTACGAAGAAGGGGCAGTTGTCTTTCCAGTTCTTCACGGTCCGATGGGAGAAGATGGCTCTGTTCAAGGTTTCCTTGAAGTTTTGAAAATGCCTTATGTCGGCTGTAATATCTTGTCATCTAGTCTTGCCATGGATAAAATCACGACCAAGCGTGTTTTAGAATCTGCTGGTATTGCCCAAGTTCCTTATGTGGCTATCGTTGAAGGCGATGATGTGACTGCTAAAATCGCTGAAGTGGAAGAAAAATTGACTTATCCAGTCTTCACTAAGCCGTCAAACATGGGGTCTAGTGTCGGTATTTCTAAGTCTGAAAATCAAGAAGAACTTCGTCAGGCTTTGGAACTTGCCTTCCAATATGACAGCCGTGTCTTGGTAGAGCAAGGGGTAAATGCCCGTGAAATCGAGGTTGGTCTACTAGGCAACTACGATGTCAAAAGCACGCTACCAGGAGAAGTTGTCAAGGATGTTGCCTTTTATGACTACGATGCCAAGTATATTGATAACAAGATTACCATGGATATTCCTGCCAAAATCAGTGATGATGTGGTAGCTGTCATGCGTCAAAATGCAGAAACGGCCTTTCGTGCTATTGGTGGCCTCGGTCTCTCTCGTTGCGATTTCTTCTATACAGATAAGGGAGAGATTTTCCTAAATGAGCTCAATACCATGCCAGGTTTCACCCAGTGGTCAATGTATCCACTACTTTGGGACAATATGGGGATCACCTACCCAGATTTAATCGAGCGACTGGTTGACCTTGCCAAGGAAAGTTTTGACCAGCGCGAAGCGCATTTGCTATAAAATGAAAGAGAGGGTAGAAGCCAGAACCATCACTGTAAGATGATTAGAGTTCTCGGACTTCGACCCTTTTTAAAGGAGTAGAAATGAAATTAACAATCCATGAAGTGGCCCAAGTTGTAGGAGCTAAAAATGATATCAGCATCTTTGAGGACACTCAGTTAGAAAAAGCTGAGTTTGATAGTCGTTTGATTGCGACAGGAGATTTATTTGTGCCCCTCAAGGGTGCGCGTGATGGTCATGACTTTATCGAAAGAGCCTTTGAAAATGGTGCAGCAGTAACCTTGTCTGAGAAAGAGGTCGCAAATCATCCTTATATTCTAGTAGACGATGTTTTGACTGCCTTTCAACAACTAGCTGCCTATTATCTTGAAAAAACGGCTGTTGATGTCTTTGCAGTTACAGGTTCAAATGGCAAGACAACGACTAAGGATATGTTGGCGCACTTGCTTTCAACAACCTACAAAACCTACAAAACACAAGGAAACTACAATAACGAGATTGGCCTTCCTTACACAGTTCTCCATATGCCTGAGGGGACAGAAAAGTTGGTTTTGGAGATGGGGCAGGATCACTTGGGAGATATTCATCTCTTGTCAGAATTGGCTCATCCAAAAACAGCCATCGTGACCTTGGTTGGCGAAGCCCATTTGGCCTTTTTCAAAGACCGTTCGGAAATTGCCAAAGGAAAATTGCAAATTGCAGATGGCATGGCTTCGAATTCCTTGCTCTTGGCGCCAGCTGACCCTATTGTAGAGGACTACTTGCCAACTGATAAAAAGGTGGTCCGTTTTGGGCAAGGAGCAGAGTTGGAAATCACAGACTTGGTTGAGCGCAAGGATAGTCTGACATTTAAGGCTAATTTCTTGGAACAAGCCCTTGATTTGCCGGTAACTGGCAAGTACAATGCCACCAATGCTATGATTGCATCCTATGTTGCCCTGCAAGAAGGAGTTTCAGAGGAGCAAATCCGTTTGGCCTTCCAACATCTTGAATTGACGCGTAACCGTACCGAGTGGAAGAAAGCAGCCAATGGAGCAGACATCCTGTCAGATGTTTACAATGCCAATCCAACTGCTATGAAGCTGATCTTAGAGACTTTCTCTGCCATTCCAGCCAATGAAGGGGGCAAGAAAATCGCTGTCTTAGCAGATATGAAGGAATTAGGTGACCAGTCAGTCCAACTCCATAACCAGATGATTCTGAGCCTCTCGCCAGATGTACTGGATACCGTGATTTTCTATGGAGAAGATATCGCAGAATTGGCCCAATTGGCCAGTCAAATGTTCCCAATTGGCCACGTTTATTACTTCAAGAAAACAGAAGACCAAGACCAATTTGAAGGCCTAGTCAAGCAGGTCAAGGAAAGCCTTGGAGCCCATGACCAAATCTTGCTAAAAGGTTCTAACTCTATGAATCTAGCCAAGTTGGTAGAAAGTTTAGAAAATGAAAACAAGTGATTTTGTCAAACATTTACGTATTTCTAAATCCATTTTTGACAAATAGCATGGTATAATAATATGCAGGAAAATTTTGAATCATGAGGAAGACTAGATGAATTTATGGGATATTTTCTTTACTACCCAAGCAACAGAGCCACCCAAATTTGACATTTTTTGGTATGTTAGCCTATTTACGCTCTTAGCCTTAACTTTTTATACAGCCTATCGTTATCGTGAAAAGAAGTTTTACCAACGATTTTTCCAAATCTTGCAGGCCGTTCAGTTAATCCTACTTTATGTTTGGTATGGGGTCAACCATATGCCACTGTCAGAAAGCCTACCTTTTTACCATTGCCGTATGGCTATGTTTGTGGTGCTCTTGCTTCCTGGTCAGTCCAAATATAGGCAGTATTTTGCATTACTAGGAACATTTGGGACATTAGCAGCCTTTGTTTATCCAGTGCCAGATGCCTATCCTTTCCCCCATATTGCCATTTTGTCCTTTATCTTTGGGCACTTAGCTCTCTTGGGGAACTCTCTAGTTTATCTCTTGAGACAGTATAATGCGCGATTACTGGATGTGAAAGGAATTTTTCTTATGACCTTTGGACTAAATGCCTTGATTTTTGTGGTCAATTTGGTAACAGGTGGAGATTACGGATTCCTGACAAAACCACCATTGGTTGGAGACCATGGCTTAGTAGCTAATTATTTAATCGTTTCTCTGGCCTTGTCAGCGGCGATTACGTTGACAAAGAAAATTTTGGAACTATTTTTAGACCAAGAAGCAGAAAAAATGATTGCAAAGAAAGCTTAGAAATGAGCTTTCTTTTTTGTACAATAGACAGATTGTTGACAAAGTTTACAGTGAATGAATTTCTGAACAGAAAAACTAAAAAATTGGCTGGTAAATTTAGGAAAAAACTGAGCACGATGAGATTTTTTGTGTTATAATATTCTGTGAATAGCTATGCCTACGTTTAGCTATTGAATATTACGAAGTTAGAAACTTGGAAGATAGAGAGGATGCGATGTAATGGCTAGAGAAGGCTTTTTTACAGGTCTAGATATTGGAACAAGCTCTGTCAAGGTGCTTGTAGCCGAGCAGAGAAATGGTGAATTAAATGTAATTGGCGTGAGTAATGCCAAAAGTAAAGGTGTAAAGGATGGAATTATTGTTGATATTGATGCAGCAGCAACTGCTATCAAATCAGCTATTTCCCAAGCAGAAGAAAAGGCAGGTATTTCGATTAAGTCAGTGAATGTCGGCTTGCCTGGTAATCTTTTGCAAGTAGAACCAACTCAAGGGATGATTCCAGTAACATCTGATACCAAGGAAATTACGGATCAAGATGTTGAAAATGTTGTCAAATCAGCTTTGACAAAGAGTATGACACCTGACCGTGAAGTCATTACCTTTATTCCTGAAGAATTTATTGTGGATGGTTTCCAAGGGATTCGTGACCCACGTGGCATGATGGGGGTTCGCCTTGAAATGCGTGGTTTGCTTTATACAGGTCCTCGTACTATCTTGCACAATCTGCGTAAGACAGTTGAACGTACAGGTGTTCAGGTTGAAAATATCATTATTTCACCACTAGCAATGGTTCAATCAGTTTTGAACGAAGGTGAACGTGAATTTGGTGCTACAGTGATTGATATGGGGGCAGGTCAAACGACTGTCGCTACAATCCGTAACCAAGAACTCCAGTTTACCAATATTCTCCAAGAAGGCGGAGATTATGTAACTAAGGATATCTCTAAAGTCTTGAAGACATCACAGAAACTAGCCGAAGGTTTGAAATTAAACTATGGAGAGGCTTATCCTCCTCTCGCAAGTAAAGAAACATTCCAAGTCGAAGTGATCGGGGAAGTAGAACCTGTTGAAGTAACAGAAAATTACTTGTCAGAGATTATTTCTGCACGAATTAAGCATATTTTTGAACAAATCAAACAAGACTTAGACAGAAGACATTTATTGGATCTTCCTGGTGGCATTGTTTTGATTGGTGGAACCGCTATTTTACCGGGTATTGTGGAACTTGCTCAAGAAGTTTTTGGTGTTCGTGTCAAGCTTTATGTTCCAAACCAAGTTGGAATTCGTAATCCAGCCTTTGCGCATGTGATTAGTCTATCAGAATTCGCGGGACAATTGACAGAAGTACATCTCTTGGCTCAACGAGCAGTCAAGGGTGATGAAGGATTATTCCAACAACCGCTTAGTTTTGGTGGAATGATTCAGAAAACAGCTCAGTTTGTACAATCAACGCCTGTTCAACCAGCCCCTACCCCAGAAGTAGAGCCGGTGGCTCCCGCAGAACCAATAGCGGATTTCCAACAAGCTTCACAAAATAAACCGAAATTAGCAGATCGTTTCCGTGGCTTGATCGGAAGCATGTTTGACGAATAAAGAGGAAAAATAAATTATGACATTTTCATTTGATACAGCTGCTGCTCAAGGTGCAGTGATTAAAGTAATTGGTGTCGGTGGAGGTGGTGGCAATGCCATCAACCGTATGGTCGACGAAGGTGTTACAGGCGTAGAATTTATCGCAGCAAACACAGATGTACAAGCATTGAGTAGTACAAAAGCTGAGACTGTTATTCAGTTGGGACCTAAATTGACTCGTGGTTTGGGTGCAGGAGGTCAACCTGAGGTTGGTCGTAAAGCTGCTGAAGAAAGCGAAGAAACACTGACTGAAGCTATCAGTGGTGCAGATATGGTCTTCATCACTGCTGGTATGGGAGGAGGCTCTGGAACTGGAGCTGCTCCTGTAATTGCTCGTATCGCCAAAGATTTAGGTGCTCTTACAGTTGGTGTTGTAACACGTCCGTTTGGTTTTGAAGGAAGCAAACGTGGACAATTTGCTGTAGAAGGAATCAATCAACTGCGTGAGCATGTAGATACTCTATTGATTATCTCAAACAACAACTTGCTTGAAATTGTTGATAAGAAAACTCCACTTCTTGAAGCTCTTAGCGAGGCAGATAACGTTCTTCGTCAAGGTGTTCAAGGAATTACCGATTTGATTACCAATCCAGGATTGATTAACCTTGACTTTGCCGATGTGAAAACAGTTATGGCAAATAAAGGGAATGCTCTTATGGGTATTGGTATCGGTAGTGGAGAAGAACGTGTTGTTGAAGCAGCGCGTAAGGCAATTTACTCTCCACTTCTTGAAACAACAATTGATGGAGCAGAAGATGTGATTGTCAACGTAACTGGTGGTCTTGACTTAACCTTGATTGAGGCAGAAGAGGCTTCACAAATTGTGAACCAAGCAGCAGGACAAGGAGTAAACATCTGGCTCGGTACTTCAATTGATGAAAGTATGCGTGATGAAATTCGTGTAACAGTTGTTGCAACAGGTGTTCGTCAAGACCGCGTAGAAAAGGTTGTGGCTCCACAAGCTAGACCGACTACTAACTACCGTGAGACAGTAAAACCAGCTCATTCACATGGCTTTGATCGTCATTTTGATATGGCAGAAACAGCTGAATTGCCAAAACAAAATCCACGTCGCTCGGAACAAGCTCAAGGATCTGCTTTTGGTGATTGGGATTTACGCCGCGAGACAATTGTTCGTCCGACTGATTCAGTAGTGTCACCGGTAGAACGTTTTGAAATTCCAAATTCACAAGATGAAGATGAGTTGGATACACCTCCATTTTTCAAAAATCGTTAAGTAAATGAATGTAAAAGAAAATACAGAACGTGTTTTTCGAGAAGTCGCAGAAGCAAGTCTGAGTTCTCATCGCGAGAGTGGCTCAGTCTCTGTCATTGCAGTTACCAAGTATGTAGATGTACCGACAGCGGAAGCCTTGCTTCCGCTAGGGGTTCATCATATCGGTGAAAATCGTGTAGATAAGTTTTTAGAGAAATATCAAGCTTTAAAAGATCGAGATGTGACTTGGCATTTGATTGGTACCTTGCAAAGACGTAAGGTGAAAGATGTCATTCAATACGTTGATTATTTCCATGCATTGGATTCAGTAAAGCTAGCAGAGGAAATCCAAAAAAGAAGTGACCGAGTCATCAAGTGTTTCCTTCAAGTAAATATTTCTAAAGAAGAAAGTAAACACGGCTTTTCGAGAGAAGAATTATTGGAAGTCTTGCCGGAGTTAGCCAAACTAGATAAGATTGAATATGTTGGTTTAATGACGATGGCACCTTTTGAGGCTAGCAGTGAGCAGTTGAAAGAAATTTTCAAGGCGACCCAAGATTTACAAAAAGAAATCCAAGAAAAACAAATTCCAAATATCCCTATGACCGACTTAAGCATGGGAATGAGTCGTGATTATAAAGAAGCGATTCAATTCGGTTCCACCTTTGTTCGCATAGGTACAGCATTTTTTAAGTAGGAGAGAACCATGTCTTTAAAAGATAGATTCGATAGATTTATAGATTATTTTACGGAGGATGAGGATTTAAGTCTCCCTAATGAAAAACGAGATGAGCCCATTTTAACTCCAGTAAATTCTACACAGGAAAAGGCTCTCTCAACGAATCAAACACCAAGCACAAGTAGTACAAAAGAAAATAATATTACTAGACTGCATGCACGTCAACAAGAGTTAGCAAAGCAAAATCAGCATTCTACTGAAAAAGTAACAATTGATGTTCGTTATCCTAGAAAATATGAAGATGCGATAGAAATTGTTGATTTATTAGCAGGAAACGAAAGTATTTTGATTGATTTTCAATATATGACTGAAGTGCAAGCTCGTCGTTGTTTAGATTATCTGGATGGAGCTTGCCATGTTCTAGCTGGAAATTTGAAAAAGGTAGCTTCTACCATGTACCTGTTGACACCAGTGAATGTTATTGTAAATGTTGAAGATATTCGTTTACCAGATGAAGATCAACAGGGTGAGTTTGATTTTGATATGAGACGAAATAGAGTACGATGATGATTTTTTTAATTCGTATGATTTATAATGCAGTGGATATTTACTCCCTGATTTTGGTAGCCTTTGCTGTCATGTCTTGGTTTCCAGGTGCCTATGAATCAAGTTTGGGTCGTTGGATTGTAGCATTGGTAAAACCAGTGCTTGCTCCTTTGCAACGCCTGCCTTTACAGATAGCAGGTCTGGATTTATCTATTTGGGTTGCGATTGTTTTGATTCGATTTTTAGGAGAAAACCTAGTCCGTTTTCTGGCGATGATAGGATGAATAAAGGGATTTACCAGCATTTCTCCATAGAAGATCGTCCATTTCTTGATAAGGGAATGGAATGGATAAAAAAGGTAGAAGATAGCTATGCTCCTTTTTTAACTCCTTTTATCAATCCTCATCAGGAGAAGCTATTAAAGATTTTGGCCAAAACCTATGGTCTTGCTTGTAGCAGTAGTGGGGAATTCGTCTCAAGTGAGTATGTTCGAGTTTTATTATACCCAGATTATTTCCAGCCAGAGTTTTCAGATTTTGAAATGTCTCTCCAGGAAATTGTGTATTCCAATAAATTTGAACACTTAACGCATGCTAAGATTTTAGGGACAGTCATCAATCAATTAGGGATTGAACGGAAACTTTTTGGAGATATCCTAGTAGATGAAGAACGGGCGCAGATTATGATTAATCAGCAGTTTCTTCTTCTCTTTCAAGATGGATTAAAGAAAATTGGCCGTATACCCGTTTCGCTGGAGGAACGTCCTTTCACCGAGAAAATAGATAAGCTAGAACAGTATAGAGAGCTGGATTTATGCGTGTCTAGTTTTAGATTAGATGTTCTTTTATCAAATGTTTTAAAATTATCTAGAAATCAAGCAAACCAGTTGATTGAAAAGAAACTTGTCCAAGTAAATTATCATGTGGTAGACAAATCAGATTATACTGTTCAAGTTGGAGACTTGATTAGTGTGAGAAAATTTGGGCGCTTGAGATTGCTTCAAGATAAGGGACAAACAAAAAAAGAGAAGAAAAAAATAACCGTCCAGTTATTATTAAGTAAGTGAGGAAAAATATGCCAATTACATCGTTAGAAATCAAAGATAAAACCTTTAGCACACGTTTTAGAGGTTTTGATCCAGAAGAAGTAGATGAATTTTTAGATATTGTAGTTCGTGATTATGAAGATTTGGTTCGTTCTAATCATGATAAGGATTTACATATTAAAAATTTGGAAGAGCGTTTGTCTTACTTTGATGAGATGAAAGATTCGTTGAGCCAGTCTGTATTGATTGCCCAAGATACAGCTGAGAGAGTGAAACAAACAGCACACGATCGTTCAAATAATATTATTCATCAAGCTGAACAGGATGCACATCGATTATTGGAAGAAGCAAAATACAAGGCAAATGAAATTCTTCGTCAGGCAGCTGATAATGCTAAGAAAGTTGCTGTTGAAACCGAAGAATTGAAGAATAAGAGTCGTGTCTTCCACCAACGTCTTAAATCTACAATTGAGAGTCAGTTGGCTATTGTTGAATCTTCAGATTGGGAAGATATTCTTCGTCCAACAGCTACTTATCTTCAGACAAGTGATGAAGCCTTTAAAGAAGTGGTTAGCGAAGTACTTGGAGAACCGATTCCAGCTCCAATTGAGGAAGAACCAATTGATATGACACGTCAATTTTCTCAAGAAGAAATGACAGAGTTACAGGCTCGTATTGAGGCAGCCAATAAAGAATTGGCTGAATTTGAAGCTCAAGCTAAACAGGAAGTGGAAAATCCAACTCCTGTAGTGAGTCCTCAAATTGAAGAAGAGCCTGCTCATCCAGTTGGTCCAATGTACGAAGAACCAGAAGTAGCTCCAGTGCATCCGTCAGGTCCATCACCAGCTACAGAAACGTTTGATTCAGCACCAGGATTTGAAGCACCGCAAGAATCTGTTACAATTTTATAAGAAATATTCTGAGAACAATATCTTATCCTTATATTTCCAGCGAGCAGGAGATGGTGTGAGTCCTGTAATCCCTATTGATAAGATTATCCTCTCAAAAACTCAAGTCTGAAGCTAGTAAGATTTGACGTTCCCCACGTTACGGGATAAGAGGGAGAAAGACTAAATCTTTTTCCGAATAAAGGTGGTACCACGATTTTCGTCCTTTTTGGCAGTCGTGGTTTTTAATTTGTTATTATTTATAAAGGAGATACCATGAAACTCAAAGATACCCTTAATCTTGGGAAAACAGCTTTCCCAATGCGTGCAGGCCTTCCGACCAAAGAGCCAGTTTGGCAAAAGGAATGGGAAGATGCAAAACTTTATCAACGTCGTCAAGAATTGAACCAAGGAAAACCTCATTTCACCTTGCATGATGGCCCTCCATACGCAAACGGAAATATCCACGTTGGACATGCTATGAACAAGATTTCAAAAGATATCATTGTTCGTTCAAAATCTATGTCAGGATTTTATGCACCCTATATTCCAGGTTGGGATACTCACGGTCTGCCAATCGAGCAAGTTTTGGCAAAACAGGGTGTCAAACGTAAAGAAATGGACTTGGTTGAGTACTTGAAACTTTGCCGTGAATACGCTCTTTCACAAGTAGATAAACAACGTGAAGACTTCAAACGTTTGGGTGTTTCTGGTGACTGGGAAAATCCATATGTGACCTTGACTCCTGACTATGAAGCAGCCCAAATTCGTGTCTTCGGTGAGATGGCTAACAAGGGTTATATCTACCGTGGTGCCAAGCCAGTTTACTGGTCTTGGTCATCTGAGTCTGCCCTTGCTGAAGCAGAGATTGAATACCATGACTTGGTTTCAACTTCCCTTTACTATGCCAACAAGGTAAAAGATGGCAAAGGTGTCCTTGATACAGACACTTATATCGTTGTTTGGACAACGACTCCATTTACTATCACAGCTTCTCGTGGTTTGACTGTCGGAGCGGATATTGATTACGTCGTGGTTCAACCTGCAGGTGAAGCTCGTAAGTTTGTCGTTGCTGCAGAATTATTGAATAGCTTATCTGAGAAATTTGGTTGGGCTGATGTTCAAGTTTTGGCAACTTACCGTGGTCAAGAATTGAACCACATCGTAACAGAACACCCATGGGATACAGCTGTAGATGAACTCGTTATCCTTGGTGACCACGTTACAACTGACTCTGGTACAGGTATTGTCCATACAGCCCCTGGTTTTGGTGAGGACGACTACAATGTCGGTATTGCTAATGGTCTTGAAGTCGCAGTCACTGTTGACGAACGTGGTATCATGATGAAGAATGCTGGTCCTGAGTTTGAAGGTCAATTCTATGAAAAGGTAGTTCCAACTGTTATTGAAAAACTTGGTAACCTCCTTCTTGCCCAAGAAGAAATCTCTCACTCATATCCATTTGACTGGCGTACTAAGAAACCAATCATCTGGCGTGCAGTACCACAATGGTTTGCCTCAGTTTCTAAATTCCGCCAAGAAATCTTGGATGAAATTGAAAAAGTGAAATTCCACTCAGAATGGGGTAAAGTTCGTCTTTACAATATGATCCGTGACCGTGGCGACTGGGTTATCTCTCGTCAACGTGCTTGGGGTGTTCCGCTTCCAATTTTCTACGCTGAAGATGGTACAGCGATCATGACTGCTGAAACGATTGAACATGTGGCTCAACTATTTGAGGAACATGGTTCAAGCATTTGGTGGGAACGTGATGCCAAAGACCTCTTACCAGAAGGATTTACTCATCCAGGTTCACCAAATGGCGAATTCAAGAAAGAAACAGACATCATGGACGTTTGGTTTGACTCAGGTTCATCATGGAATGGAGTGGTAGTAAACCGTCCTGAGTTGACTTACCCAGCAGACCTTTACCTAGAAGGTTCTGACCAGTACCGTGGTTGGTTCAACTCATCACTCATCACATCTGTTGCCAACCATGGCGTAGCACCTTACAAACAAATCTTGTCACAAGGTTTTGCCCTTGACGGTAAAGGTGAGAAGATGTCTAAATCTCTTGGAAATACCATTGCTCCAAGTGATGTTGAAAAACAATTTGGTGCAGAAATCTTGCGTCTCTGGGTAACAAGCGTAGACTCAAGCAACGACGTGCGTATCTCTATGGATATCTTGAGCCAAGTTTCTGAAACTTACCGCAAGATCCGTAACACTCTTCGTTTCTTGATTGCCAATACATCTGACTTTAACCCAGCTGAGGATGCAGTAGCTTACGAAGAACTTCGTTCAGTTGATAAGTACATGACGATTCGCTTTAACCAGCTTGTCAAGACCATTCGTGATGCCTACGCAAACTTTGAATTCTTGACAATCTACAAGGCCTTGGTGAACTTTATCAACGTTGATTTATCAGCCTTTTACCTTGATTTTGCTAAAGATGTTGTTTACATCGAAGGTGCCAAATCATTGGAACGCCGTCAAATGCAGACTGTCTTCTATGACATTCTTGTGAAAATCACCAAACTCTTGACACCAATCCTTCCTCACACAGCAGAGGAAATCTGGTCATATCTTGAGTTTGAAGCTGAAGACTTCGTTCAATTGTCAGAATTGCCAGAAGCGGAAACTTTTGCTAATCAAGAAGAAGTCTTGGATACATGGGCAGCCTTCATGGACTTCCGTGGACAAGCTCAAAAAGCCTTGGAAGAAGCGCGTAATGCCAAAGTTATCGGGAAATCGCTTGAAGCACACTTGACAGTTTATCCAAATGAAGTTGTGAAAACTCTACTCGAAGCAGTAAACAGCAATGTAGCTCAACTTTTGATTGTGTCTGAATTGACCATCGCAGAAGGACCAGCTCCAGAAGCTGCCGTTAGCTTCGAAGATGTAGCCTTCACAGTTGAACGCGCTGCAGGCCAAGTATGTGACCGTTGCCGTCGCATTGACCCAACAACAGCAGAGCGTAGCTACCACGCAGTCATCTGTGACCACTGTGCAAGCATCGTAGAAGAAAACTTTGCGGAAGCAGTTGCAGAAGGATTTGAAGAGAAATAAGGTTGAAAAGTCTAGGGAAAACTCAATTTGAGAAGAAAAGACAACTAATTTTATAGTCTATTAAACGCATTGTATCAAGTTTTTGAATACGTGATACGATGCGTTTTTGATTTATTTTGAAAATTTGCGAGGTGTGACTTTTTATACTCAACAAGAATCAAAGAGAAACTTAGCAAGCTAACAGCAGTAAGATAAAATACGAATTTGATATTACGGATAAGATTGGTAAATTGTGTCACATTTTTACAATAATAAATTTGTATAGTTGCTTTTGATTTCTGAAAAGTATTATATTTTATTTCATATTATACAAATTTTTATTTTATAATATCAGAAAATACTTTTTTTTTTTAGCAAATATGATACAATTTTATTTGAAAAAAAATAAAAAGGAGATTTTATTATGAAATCAAAAACACTTGCTTTAATTAGTGGTATCGTCGGTCTTGTAGGAGGAATTTTACTTCTTATTGGTCCTTTTGTCTTGTTGGGAACAGCGGTAAATACAGCTGCTACAACTCTTAATGGAGGAGCTACTGCAGGGGCTGTTTCAGGTGTTGCTTTACTCTTGAATGCCTTGAAGATTGCAAATCTTGTTCTCGGTATCATTGCTATTGTTTACTATAAAGGAGATAATCGTGTAGGTGCAGCTCCGTCTGTCCTAATGATTGTTTCTGGTGGAGTTAGTCTCATTCCATTCTTAGGATGGGTTGGGGGGATTCTTGCTATTATTGGAGGATCTCTATTCCTTGCAACATTGAAGAAATTCAAATCAGAAGAATAAAAGGTATTTTAGCATGAAAAGAACAAAAAAGTTTATCGGTCTAGGAGTAATTCTATTATCTGTTTCTCTTCTCGCTGCATGTGGAGCACAAAATTCAAAGACTACTTCAACAAGTAATGATGAGAAGACAGTAGCAACATCTAATACCTCAAAAGAAACAATCACTTTTGATACACCGGTTGTAACAGACGATGCGATTGAATCAATGCGTACTTATGCAGATTATATAGATCTTTATAAAAAGATTTTTGATGATTATTTTACTAAAGCTGAGGAAAGTTTCAAAGGAACAGCTATGGAAAATAATGAGTCGTTTACCAAACTAAAAGAGTCAACTCAAAAATTATTCGATGCGCAGAAAAAAATATATGATTTGCTAGGGTCAACTGAGCTCAAGGAAGATGATAAATCAAAATTGTCTCAACAATTGAAAGATTTTAGAGACAATTTGCAAAAACAGTTGAAAACTTTGACATCGCAACTACAATAAGATAGAAATTTTTTGTAGTAACTGAGAATAATTGGTTAAATTACACCCCAAATGTTAGAAATTGGGGTGTTTTTTAAAGATTAAATAATGAAGATAGAATAGAAACAACCAAAAACAATGTGATTGCCAAACAGTCCTTTCCTTTTTGGTTTTGACTAGCTTTTTTGTGAAAAATTGTGTAAAATAGAATAGATAAACGAGGGGAAACCTCGGAAAATTTAAAGGAGAATCCATCTAATGGTAAAATTGGTTTTTGCTCGCCACGGTGAGTCTGAATGGAACAAAGCTAACCTTTTCACTGGTTGGGCTGATGTTGATTTGTCTGAAAAAGGTACACAACAAGCGATTGACGCTGGTAAATTGATCAAAGAAGCTGGTATCGAATTTGACCAAGCTTACACTTCAGTATTGAAACGTGCTATCAAAACAACTAACTTGGCTCTTGAAGCTTCTGACCAATTGTGGGTTCCAGTTGAAAAATCATGGCGCTTGAACGAACGTCACTACGGTGGTTTGACTGGTAAAAACAAAGCTGAAGCTGCTGAACAATTTGGTGATGAGCAAGTTCATATCTGGCGTCGTTCATACGATGTATTGCCTCCAAACATGGATCGTGATGATGAGCACTCAGCTCACACTGACCGTCGTTACGCTTCACTTGACGACTCAGTTATCCCAGATGCTGAAAACTTGAAAGTGACTTTGGAACGTGCCCTTCCATTCTGGGAAGATAAAATCGCTCCAGCTCTTAAAGATGGTAAAAACGTATTCGTAGGAGCTCACGGTAACTCAATCCGTGCCCTTGTAAAACACATCAAAGGTTTGTCAGATGACGAAATCATGGACGTGGAAATCCCTAACTTCCCACCATTGGTATTCGAATTCGACGAAAAATTGAACGTAGTTTCTGAATACTACCTTGGAAAATAAAAAATTGTAAGCCTAGAATTGATTTCTAGGCTTTTTATGTTAGTATGGTAGTATGATAAGGAATAAAAAACAAGATTATGTATTGGCCTATAAGCAACCAGCATCAAGAACATATAAGGGGTGGGAAGAAGAGGCTTTACCGATAGGCAATGGTTCTTTAGGTGCCAAAGTCTTTGGGCTTATAGGGGCTGAACGGATTCAATTTAATGAAAAAAGTCTCTGGTCTGGAGGTCCACTTCCTGATAGTTCAGATTATCAGGGTGGAAATCTTCAGGACCAGTATAGTTTTTTAGCTGAAATTCGGCAGGCTTTGGAAAAGAGAGATTACAATCGGGCTAAGGAATTGGCTGAGCAGCATTTGGTCGGGCCCCAAACGAGTCAATATGGGACCTATCTGTCCTTTGGAGATATTTTCATTGAGTTCAGCCAGCAAGGTAATTCTCTGTCTCAGGTGACGGATTACCAGAGACAGCTGAATATCAGTAAGGCGCTTGCGACGACTTCTTATACCTATAAGGGAACAAGATTTGAACGTGAATCCTTTGCGAGTTTTCCAGATGATCTCTTGATTCAGCACTTTACTAAGGAAGGGGCGGAAACTCTAGATTTTACTATAGAACTGTCGCTAAGTCGTGATTTGGCTTCTGATGGAAAGTATGAGCAGGAAAAATCTGATTACAAGGAGTGCCAGTTGGATATTACTGATTCTCATATCTTGATGAAGGGAAGAGTTAAGGATAATGATCTGCGGTTTGCTAGTTATCTAGCTTGGCAAACGGATGGAGATATTAGAGTTTGGTCAGATAAGGTTCAGATATCAGGAGCCAGTTATGCCAATCTCTTCTTGGCAGCTAAGACAGATTTTGCCCAAAATCCTGCTAGTAATTATCGCAAGAAACTAGATTTAGAGCGACAAGTAAAGGACTTGGTGGAGACAGCTAAAGAAAAGGGCTATGACCAATTGAAATCAAGGCATATTCAGGACTACCAAGCCTTATTTCAGCGTGTTCAATTGGATTTTGGGGCTGAAGTTGACGCATCCACTACAGATGATTTGTTAAAAAATTATAAGCCACAAGAGGGGAGGGCTTTGGAGGAGCTGTTCTTCCAGTATGGACGGTATTTATTGATTAGTTCTTCTAGAGATTGCTCAGATGCTCTACCAGCTAACTTACAGGGAGTCTGGAATGGGGTCGATAATCCTCCTTGGAATTCAGACTATCACCTGAATATCAATCTGCAGATGAATTATTGGCTAGCCTATGTTACTAATCTTCTAGAGACGGCCTTTCCGGTCATCAATTATATAGATGATTTGCGTGTCTATGGTCGTCTAGCGGCTGCAAGGTATGCAGGAATCGTCTCTCAGGAAGGGGAGGAGAATGGTTGGTTGGTTCATACTCAAGCGACTCCCTTTGGCTGGACGGCACCTGGTTGGGATTACTATTGGGGTTGGTCACCAGCTGCCAATGCGTGGATGATGCAAACTGTTTATGAGGCCTATACATTTTATAGGGACCAAGACTATCTCAGGGAGAAAATTTATCCCATGTTGAGGGAAACGGTTCGTTTTTGGAATGATTTTTTACATGAGGATCAGCAGGCGCAGCGTTGGGTGTCTTCTCCGTCTTATTCTCCAGAACATGGGCCGATTTCGATTGGCAATACCTATGACCAATCTCTGATTTGGCAGTTATTTCATGATTTTATCCAGGCTGCTCAAGAATTGGGGCTGGATGAGGCTTTGTTGACTGAGGTCAGGGAGAAATTTGACTTGCTTAATCCTCTACAAATCACTCAATCTGGTCGAATCAGGGAGTGGTATGAGGAGGAAGAGCAACATTTTCAAAATGAGAAAGTGGAGGCCCAGCATCGGCACGTTTCCCATCTAGTGGGACTTTATCCTGGCAATCTCTTTAGCTATAAGGGGCAGGAGTATCTTGAAGCCGCGCGTGCTAGTCTCAATGATCGTGGAGATGGTGGCACAGGCTGGTCCAAGGCTAATAAGATCAATCTTTGGGCGCGTCTAGGAGATGGCAATCGATCCCATAAATTATTAGCAGAGCAGTTAAAGTCATCCACCTTACAAAATCTTTGGTGTAGTCATCCTCCTTTTCAGATAGATGGTAATTTTGGTGCGACTAGTGGCATGGCGGAAATGTTACTCCAGTCTCATGCAGCTTATCTGGTACCTCTCGCTGCCCTATCTGATGCTTGGTCAACAGGTTTCGTTTCAGGCATAATGGCACGTGGACATTTTGAAGTTAGCATGAGTTGGGAGGATAAAAAACTCTTACAGATGACTATTTTATCAAGAAGTGGGGGAGATTTGCGAGTCTCTTATCCAGGTATTGAGAAGAGTGTGATTGAAATGAATCAAGAAAAAGCAAAAGTGAAATGCATAGAGAAAGATTGTATTTCGGTAGCAACAGCAGAAGGCGATCTGGTTCAATTTTATTTTTAAGAAGATGTTATACTCTTCTAAAATCTCTTCAAACCACGTCAGCGTCGCCTTACCGTATATATGTGACTGACTTTGTCAGTCTTATCTACAACCTCAAAGCGGTGCTTTGAGCAACCTGCGGCTAGCTTCCTAGTTTGCTCTTTGGTTTTCATTGAGTATTAGAAGGCAGTAATTTGATACTGCCTTTTAATAAGGATTTGAGAATGTAAGCAGTTTCCAACTAGTTGAAAAAGCGTTATAATGATAGTAAAGAGTGACTTAATTGTAAGAAAGAGAGAAGGACGATGGCTTATATTGAGATGAAACATTGTTACAAGCGTTATCAGGTTGGGGACACGGAGATTGTGGCCAATCGTGATGTGAATTTTGAGATTGAAAAGGGTGAATTGGTTATTATTCTAGGTGCGTCAGGTGCAGGCAAGTCAACGGTTCTTAATCTTCTTGGGGGAATGGATACCAATGATGAAGGGGAAATCTGGATTGATGGTGCCAATATTGCAGATTATAGTTCCCACCAGAGAACCAATTACCGCCGCAATGATGTTGGTTTTGTTTTTCAGTTTTACAATCTAGTTTCCAATCTAACCGCTAAGGAAAATGTGGAGTTGGCTTCAGAAATCGTGACAGATGCCTTGAATCCTGAAAAGGTCTTGACAGATGTAGGTCTGGCTCATCGTCTCAATAACTTTCCAGCTCAGCTTTCTGGAGGGGAGCAACAGCGAGTCTCAATTGCACGCGCGGTAGCTAAAAATCCTAAAATTCTCCTTTGTGACGAACCGACTGGAGCCTTGGATTATCAGACGGGTAAGCAGGTTTTGAAAATTCTCCAAGATATGTCCCGTCAAAAGGGAGCGACGGTGATTATCGTGACTCACAATGGAGCTTTGGCGCCCATTGCTGATCGCGTGATTCATATGCACGATGCCAGTGTCAAGGATGTGGTGATGAACCAGCATCCTCAGGATATCGACAGTTTGGAGTACTAGTATGATCAAGCGAAAAACCTATTGGAAGGACTTAATTCAGTCCTTCACAGGCTCCAAGGGACGTTTTTTATCTATCTTGACCTTGATGATGTTGGGCTCTCTAGCCCTAGTAGGTCTCAAAGTGACTAGCCCCAACATGGAGGCGACAGCTAATGCTTATTTAACAACTGCTCAAACCTTGGATTTGGCAGTTATGTCTAATTATGGTTTGGATCAAACAGATCAAGAAGAACTAGAACAGATAGAGGGAGCAGAGGTTGAGTTTGGCTATTTAACAGATGTGACTATGGAGAATGGGCAGGATGCCATTCGGCTGTACTCCAAACCAGAGCGAATTTCAAACTTTCAGCCAAGAGAGGGACGACTTCCTCAGTCAGACAAGGAAATCGCCTTGGCCACTCATTTGCAAGGCCAATACAGCGTGGGACAGGAGATTAGTTTTAAAGAAAAAGAAGAGGGGCATTCATCTTTAAAAGACCATACTTATACCATTACTGGTTTTGTGGATTCAACTGAAATCCTCTCTCAAAGAGATATGGGCTACGCAGGAAGTGGAAGTGGGACTCTGACAGCCTATGGGGTTATTTTACCTAGTCAGTTTGATCAGAAAGTCTACAATATAGCTCGTTTGAAATATCAAGATTTAGCAGGCTTAAATGCTTTTTCAGAAGCTTATGAAGAAAAATCCAAGCAACATCAGGAAGACCTTGAACAAGCTTTGTCAGATAATGGCAAGGCACGTCTGCAACTCTTGAAAAAAGAAGGCCAAGAGTCTTTAGACAAAGGCCAAGAAACCCTTGATAAGGCTGAGACTAATCTGCAGGAAGGCAAGCGCCGTTTAGCAGCTGCTCAAGCTCGTATACAGGCTCAAGAAAGTCAACTAGCCTTGCTTCCTCAGGCTCAAAGAGAGCAGGCCAGTGCTCAACTTACCCAAGCCAAGCAGGAATTGAGTAAGGAAGAGGACAAACTAAAGCAGGCTGAACAAAATCTCGCCCAAGAAAAGGAAAAATTAGAAAAACATCAGAAAGTTTTGGATGATTTGGCGGAGCCAAGGTATCAAGTCTATAATCGGCAAACCATGCCAGGTGGTCAAGGCTACCTCATGTACAGTAATGCTTCAGCCAGTATTCGGGCAGTGGGCAATATCTTTCCTGTAGTGCTTTATGCCGTAGCAGCTATGGTGACCTTTACAACCATGACTCGCTTTGTGGATGAAGAGCGAACACATGCAGGGATTTTTAAGGCCTTGGGCTATCGTATCAAGGATATTATCGCCAAGTTTCTCCTCTACGGTCTAGTAGCTGGGACTGTCGGAACAGCTCTAGGTAGTATACTTGGTCATTATTTACTAGCCAGTGTGATTTCAAGTGTCATTACAAAAGGCATGGTGGTGGGAGAAACCCAGATTCAGTTCTATTGGACCTATAGCTTACTGGCTCTTGTCTTGAGTTGGTTGGCGAGTGTGCTACCAGCCTACTTGGTAGCTCGTAGGGAACTTCATGACGAAGCAGCTCAGCTTTTACTGCCTAAACCTCCTGTTAAAGGGGCTAAAATCTTACTGGAGCGCATCGGTTTTATCTGGCGCCGTCTCAGTTTTACTCATAAGGTAACAGCCCGCAATATCTTCCGTTATAAGCAGCGGATGTTGATGACGATCTTTGGTGTGGCAGGTTCAGTCGCTCTGCTCTTTGCAGGTTTGGGCATCCAATCCTCTGTAGCAGGAGTTCCGTCTAGACAGTTTCAACAAATCCAACAGTATCAGATGATTGTCTCTGAAAATCCTAGTGCTACCAATCAGGACAAGGCAGAGCTAGAAGAAGTATTGAAAGGGAAGGATATCCAAGCCTACCAGAAAATTTATTCTAAGACGCTAGACAAGGATTTCAAAGGTAAGACTGGTCTTCAAACTATTACTCTTATGATGACAGATAAGGAAGATTTGACACCCTTTATCCATCTTCAACATCATCAGCAGGAACTGACATTAAAAGATGGCGTCGTTATTACAGCTAAACTTGCCCAGCTGGCAGGTGTCAAGGTTGGGCAGACTCTAGAAATTGAAGGTAAGGAACTAACGGTCGCTGCCATTACTGAGAATTACGTTGGTCACTTTATTTATATGAGTCAGGATAGCTATGAGCAAATTTATGGACAGCTACCCCAAGCCAACACTTATCTGGTCTCGCTAAGGGATACCAGTGCTCCTAGTATCGAAAGACAGGCCGGCTTACTTATGAATCAATCTGCGGTGTCCAGCGTTGTCCAAAATGCTTCAGCCATTCGACTCTTCGACTCCGTCGCCAGCTCACTCAATCAGACCATGACCATCTTGGTCATCGTATCGGTTCTATTGGCTATTGTTATCCTCTACAATTTGACCAATATCAACGTGGCTGAGAGAATCCGTGAACTCTCCACTATCAAGGTTCTCGGTTTTCATAACAATGAAGTCACTCTCTACATTTACCGTGAGACGATTTTGCTGTCCCTTGTGGGAATTGTACTTGGTCTGCTCTCAGGTTTTTATTTACACCAATTTTTGATTCAAATGATTTCTCCTGCGACTATTCTCTTTTATCCGCAGGTAGGCTGGGAGGTCTATGTAATCCCAGTGGCAGCAGTAAGCATCATTTTGACCCTGCTTGGTTTCTTTGTTAATCATCATCTGAGAAAGGTTGATATGCTTGAAGCACTGAAATCTGTAGAGTAATTTAGTTGTTTTTATCAGATCGAACTTGAATTTACTCGTAAACAAAAATCCTCCGTTTCAAAGAGTAGGGAACTCTTTGTGACAGAGGATTTTTTCTATAGGGATTTAGCGGCTGCAATTGCAGCTTCGAAGTTTGGTTCAGAGTTGATATTGTCCACGTATTCAACGTAGCGAATAGTATTGTCGGTATCGAGGACAAAGACTGCGCGTGCCAATAGGTGCCACTCATTGATTAAGAGAGCATAATCACGTCCAAAGGAATGGTCGAAATAGTCTGAGAGCATGATGGCATTTTCAATACCTTCAGCACCGCACCAACGTTTTTGGGCAAAAGGGAGGTCCATTGAAACAGTCAAGACAACTGTATTATCCAGTCCAGCCAGTTCTTCATTAAAACGACGCGTTTGAGTTGAGCAGATGCCTGTATCGATAGAAGGCACGACACTCAAGACTTTTTTCTTGCCATCAAAATCAGCCAGAGATTTTTTAGAAAGGTCTGTTGTAGTGAGTGAAAAATCAAGCGCCTTGTCGCCGACTTGTAGTTGTTTACCTGTAAAGCTCACAGGATTTCCGAGAAAAGTTACCATAGGATACTCCAATCTTTTTTCTTCCATTTTAGCTGAAACAGTCGGAATTTTCCAATGATTTGACCGGAAATATGGGCATAGAAAAAACGCCAGCTCATGAGAGAATGACGTTTTTCAGAGGCTTATACTCAATGAAAATCAAAGAGCAAACTAGGAAGCTAGCCACAGGCTGTACTTGAGTACGGCAAGGCGACGCTGACGTGGTTTGAATTTGATTTTCGAAGAGTATTATTTTGCCAATCCTTCAGCAATCTTATCAAGGTTGTATTTCATCATGTTGTAGTAGCTGTCGCCTTCTTTACCTTGTTCTGCGATAGAGTCAGTAAAGATTTGTGCGTAGATTGGGATGTTTGTGTCTTGTGAAACAGTCTTCATAGGACGGTCATCCACACTTGATTCTACAAAGAGTGAAGGAGTTTTTGTTTGGCGAAGTTTTTCAACCAAGGTCTTGATTTGGTCAGGAGTTCCTTCTTCTTCAGTGTTGATTTCCCAGATATAGGCACTTGGGACACCGTAGGCTTTAGAGAAGTATTTGAAGCATCCTTCGCTGGTTACGATGAGTTTTTTCTCAGCAGGGATGTTGTTAAATTTCTCCTTAGCTTCCTTGTCAAGTTTGTCTAGCTTATCAGTATATTCTTTGAGATTTTTTTCGTAGAATTCCTTGTTGCTAGGGTCTTTAGCACTCAATTGTTTTGCGATATTTTTAGCAAAGATCATACCATTTTCAAGGTTAAGCCAAGCGTGTGGGTCTTCTTTGCCTTTTTCGTTTTGACCTTCAAGGTAGATAACATCAACGCCTTCGCTGACTGCAAAGTAGTCTTTGTTTTCAGTTTTCTTGGCATTTTCTACCAATTTTGTAAACCAAGCATTGCCACCTGTTTCAAGGTTGATACCGTTATAGAAAATCAAATCAGCTTGAGATGTTTTCTTAACGTCTTCAGGAAGTGGTTCGTATTCGTGTGGGTCTTGACCAACAGGAACGATACTGTGAAGATCAATCTTGTCACCAGCAATATTTTTAGTAATATCAGCGATGATTGAGTTTGTAGCAACAACTTTTAGTTTTTGACCAGAAGCTGCATCTTTTTTTCCGCTAGCACATGCTACAAGAGCAATGACAGAAAGAAAGAGAACGAGTAATGTACCTAATTTTTTCATTAGATCCTCCAATTTATTGGGGTTTTGCCCCTTATTTTAACAAATGTTTATTTTTCAGTTTCAAATATCGTTGTTTTGGAGCGATAAAGAAGCTAATGAGAAAGAAACTAGCAGCTGTGAGCACGATACTAGAACCTGCCGCAACGTTAAAGCTATAGCCGATAAAGAGCCCCAAAACTGAAGCTATCGCTCCAAAGGTTGAGGAAAGGAAAATCATGCTTTTCAGGCTATTAGCATACAGATAAGCAGTTGCAGCTGGGGTAATCAGCATGGCTACAATCAGGATAGTTCCGACACTTTGCATGGCTGTCACAGACACGAGAGTCAGGAGTACCATGAGAAGGTAGTGATAGAAATTGACAGGCATTCCCATGGCTTTAGCCAAGAGTTCATCAAAGGAAGTTATCAAGAGTTGCTTGAAGAAAATCCAGATTAACAAGAGAATGACTGTCCCAACACCCATAGTAATAAACATATCCGTATCTTGGACGGCTAGGATATTACCAAAAAGGATATGGAAAAGGTCAGTTGAACTTTTAGCGACACTAATCAAGATGATACCGAGGGCTAAGAAAGAAGAAAAGGTAATGCCGATGGCGGTATCGCTTTTGATAATCGAGTTCCCCTTGATGTAGGTAATGATGATGGCAGCTAGCAATCCAAAGACAATGGCTCCGATAAAGAAGTCAACGCCCAAGATGAAGGAGAGAGCTACACCTGGCAAGACAGCATGTGAAATGGCATCTCCCATGAGTGACATCCCGCGTAGAATGATGAAACATCCTACAGCTCCAGCTACGACCCCGACGACAATGGCTGTTATCAAGGCATTTTGTAAGAAATGGAATTTTTGCAATCCATCGATAAATTCTGCAATCATAGGTCACCTCCATTGAAAAAGAGTCGATTACCGTAAGCTTCTTTGAGATTGGCTTCGGTAAAGGTTTCTTTGGTTGGACCAAAGGTAATCACTTCTCGATTGACAAGCAAGACTTGATCGAAGTAGTGGGGAACCTTGCTGAGATCGTGGTGGACGATGAGAACCGTCTTACCAGCTTTTTTCAAATCTCTCAGCGTATTCATGATGATTTCCTCACTGACAGAGTCAATCCCAACAAAGGGTTCATCCAAGAGGATATAATCGGCTTCCTGCACCAAACATCTGGCAATCAAGACCCGCTGGAATTGACCTCCAGACAGTTGACTGATTTGCCGTTCAGCGTAGTCAGCTAGGCCGACGATTTCAAGGGCTTCTTGAACTTTCTTCCAATGTTTAGCCTTTAAACTTCGAAAGAGAGGGATAGAGGGAAAGAGTCCTAGCGAGACGCATTCCTTGACCTTGATGGGAAAGTTGTAGTCGATATTGATTTTTTGTTCGACATAGGCAATTCGGTGTAAGGATTTTTTAACTTCCTTGTCATCGAGAAATGCCTGACCTTGATGTGGGATAATTCCCAGCATACCTTTTAGTAATGTTGATTTTCCAGCGCCGTTCGGACCAATGATTCCGGTAATCGTTGGTCCTTGGAGCACCAGTGAAATATCCTTAAGTGCCAACGTTTCTTTATAGGAGACACTGAGGTTTTCGATACGTATCATAAACTTGTATTCCTCCTAACTCTTAATATACCTTAAAAAAAAAATTAAGTCAAGTTAATTTTTGAAAAAATTAAAATAATAACTGAAAAACAATGGGAAACATCCGTTCATTTTTAATTGCATTCCCAGTTAATTTTTGTTAAGCTAAAAACAAGTACAAATGAAAGCGAGAACACGATGACACGTTATCAAGATGATTTTTATGATGCAATCAATGGAGAATGGCAACAGACAGCTGAAATCCCAGCAGATAAGTCTCAAACAGGAGGTTTTGTTGATTTAGATCAGGAAATTGAAGACCTGATGTTAGCGACAACAGACAAGTGGTTGGCAGGTGAAGAGGTTCCTGAGGATGCTATCTTGGCAAACTTTGTCAAATACCATCACCTAGTCCGTGATTTTGACAAGAGAGAAGCTGACGGTATCACACCTGTCTTACCACTCCTTAAAGAATTCCAAGAATTAGAGACTTTTGCGGATTTTACAGCTAAACTAGCAGAGTTTGAGCTTGCTGGTAAACCAAACTTCCTTCCTTTTGGTGTATCGCCAGACTTTATGGATGCTAGAATCAATGTTCTATGGGCTAGCGCTCCAAGCACGATCCTTCCAGATACGACCTACTATGCTGAAGACCATCCTCAGCGTGAAGAGCTTTTGACTCTTTGGAAAGAAAGCAGCGTAAATCTTCTCAAGGCTTATGATTTCTCTGATGAAGAAATTGAAGACTTGCTAGAAAAAAGACTAGAATTGGACCGTCGCGTTGCAGCAGTGGTGCTTTCTAATGAAGAAAGTTCAGAATATGCTAAACTCTACCATCCATATGCTTATGAAGATTTCAAGAAATTTGCGCCTGCCCTACCTTTGGATGACTTCTTCCAAGCCGTTCTTGGACAAGTACCAGACAAGGTTATCGTAGACGAGGAACGTTTTTGGCAAGCAGCAGAGCAATTCTATAGTGAAGAAGCTTGGCCTCTCCTCAAGGCAACCTTGATTTTGAGTGTTGTGAATCTCTCAACCAGCTATTTAACAGAAGAAATCCGTGTCTTGTCAGGTGCCTATAGCCGTGCGCTTTCAGGAGTTCCAGAAGCCAAAGACAAGGTCAAGGCAGCCTACCAGCTAGCACAAGGTCCTTTCAAACAAGCCTTGGGTCTCTGGTATGCCCATGAAAAATTCTCTCCAGAAGCCAAGGCAGACGTGGAGAAAAAAGTGGCAACCATGATCGATGTCTATAAGGAACGCTTGGCTAAAAATGACTGGCTGACTCCTGAAACTCGTGACAAGGCCATCGTCAAACTCAATGTTATCAAGCCTTATATCGGTTATCCAGAAGAATTGCCAGAACGCTACAAGGACAAGGTAGTGGATGAAAATGCTAGTCTTTTTGACAATGCTCTAGCCTTTGCGCGTGTGGAAATCAAGCACAGTTGGAGCAAGTGGAACCAACCTGTAGACTACAAGGAATGGGGTATGCCTGCTCATATGGTCAATGCCTACTACAATCCACAGAAGAACTTAATTGTCTTTCCAGCGGCCATTTTACAGGCACCTTTCTATGACTTGCATCAGTCATCTTCTGCTAACTACGGGGGTATTGGGGCGGTTATTGCCCATGAAATTTCTCACGCCTTTGATACCAATGGAGCTTCCTTTGATGAAAATGGTAGCCTCAAGGATTGGTGGACAGAGAGCGACTATGCTGCCTTCAAGGAGAAAACACAAAAAGTTATTGACCAATTTGATGGACAAGATTCTTATGGAGCAACCATCAACGGTAAATTGACTGTATCAGAAAACGTGGCTGACTTGGGAGGAATCGCTGCAGCGCTTGAAGCAGCTAAGAGAGAACCAGACTTCTCAGCAGAAGAGTTCTTCTACAACTTCGGTCGCATCTGGCGCATGAAAGGTCGTCCAGAATTTATGAAACTTTTGGCTAGCGTCGATGTGCACGCACCAGCCAAACTCCGTGTCAATGTGCAAGTACCAAACTTCGATGATTTCTTTACAACCTATGATGTCAAAGAAGGAGACGGTATGTGGCGTTCACCAGAAGAGCGCGTGATTATTTGGTAATACAAAGAAGCAAGTAAAACTCCTATAATTATACCTTCCCTATCTATGTACACCCCAAAAGTTAGATAGAACAATCTAGCTTTTAGGGTGTAGTTCATAGGGATTATGAAATTGAGGTCTTTTCTTATTTTAAAATTCATAGTAAAATATCCCTCTGTATCAAGATAACAGGAGGATTTTTATGTCTCAAAAGACTATCAACATAGGCTACGCCCGTGTATCTACTCATAAGCAAGACCTAGGATTGAAAGTGCAAATCGAAGCTCTAAAACATTGCGATAAACTTTTTATAGAAAAGGAATCTGGTGCAAATAACACTCGTCCTGAACTTACAAAAGCCTTAAAACTGGCTTCTGACTTTTCGAAAGATGGCAAGCAGGTTACTTTCACTATCTATAAGTTAGATAGACTGACTCGATCTATGTTTAAGCTGCTAGAACTTATTGAACTATTTAATGAATCTAATATCCACCTAGTCAGTTTGCATGAAAAACTAGAAACAGGCTCTCTTATTGGCAGATTACTTTGCATCATTTTAGGCTTTGTGGCAGAAAATGAGCTGGAAAATCTGAGGTTTCGCACAAAAGAGGGACTTCGAAAAGCTAAGGAAAATGGTGTTAGATTAGGAGCAAAACGGATTTCAAAAGAAAAGGAGGAGCGGATACTTAACAAATATCTACATTCAGATATAAGCATACGTAATATTGCAAAAACTGAACAAATTTCTACATCAACCCTATATAAAGTGTTAGAACGTAATGAAGTGGCGAACAATCGTCAAAAAAAACGGAAAATCATTGCTAAAAATAGGGAAAAATGGTAGAATGAAGCCGTAAATTTGTTTCGATTAACGACCGTTTGATAAAACAGTCAAAACAACAATATGAATATTTTAAAAAATGCGAGTTTAACAGTGTTTTTAACCTGTATTAGACTGGTATTTTTTGTGTATCGTTTAACGGTCGTTACGCGATACACTTAGTTCCCTATCTCTAAAGGAGGTAGCTAGCTTTTGGTAACAAAAAACTTAAAAATCATCAATATATGTAATAGTGTAATAGCTGTATTGTTCAGTTAATGGATAAACGTTCATTTAAGGCTTCTATCAAGGACATTAAATGTATAGATAATGAGTTGGCTCAAAATTTTGCTTTTGTGGTCTTGAAAGGAAGTTGCTTCTGTCATTTTATAAGCCTAAAAAGGCAATTTTATATTCCTGAGGAGGAAAAATTATGAATAAACTCACTAAACTAGGTATTGTTACCTTCTCTACTGTCACTCTTAGTGCTGCCGTGCCAACTTGGGTGCGTGCCGAGGAAAACGTTGCGCCGCAGCCAAATGCTGCCGCGAGACCAACTATTCAACCAACACTCACACCAAAACCCAATAATAACTGGGTTGATTACAGTATGCTCGACCCAATTGCTAAACCAAAACCAAAGCCAGGCAAAGAAATTTCGAAACCTGCTGAAAAGCCAGTAGAAGAGCCCGCGCCCGTCGAAAAACCTTCGACCGAGGGCAACATTCTTGCAAACGGAACAGATGAGGCTATCGCAGAGGAAAAGAAAAATGCTGAGATCGAGAAAAAATACAACGTCGATCCAACCAATCAGCTACCTGAGCCAGGCCTACCAATCATAACGCCTGAACCAGAACAACCTATAACAGATCCTGAAGAGATGAAGAAGATGGTGGCGGAAGATTTGGCGTACAAAGCTGGCGCAGTCATGTCTATGACTAAAGAAGAGAACAACAAGATTGTATCTGAAGCAAATCAAAAGCTTTACGCTCTTTCTGGAATAGATGCTGATAAACTTCTAAACACGCCAATTCCCGGAACAAATGGGCAAGGCTTTCCTACTTTAGCAGACTGGACTTATCGAGAATACGAAGTCCAAGCAGATTTCTTGGATGCTGATCGTGTCCAAAAATATGGATACACTACTGAATCCAGGATTGATAGTCCAGAACACGCAACAGTTAGATCATTACGGTTCGATACCGATAAAGATGATGCAGATGGAATACTAACAGCAAAAAAATTCTCCGACTATACTTTTAGCCACGTCGTAAAAGCAACCACAGATCATCCAGATATTGACCCAGATCCAAAAGTTGTCAGAGTTAGTTATGATGCAGCCTATGCTTTGCGTGGTTCTGGCTACAAAAATGGTAAAGGAGACAATCTTTTTCGCTACTATTTTATTTACACTAAAAATAAACCAGTAGAAGAAAAACTGAAAGATTCGCAACCAGCGGAAACTGAAAAAACTACTGAAATTTCGAAACCAGTGGAAACAGTTAAGCCAACTGAGCAGCCGAAACCAGTTGAGAACAAGCTGGTTGAAAATAAACTAGCTGAAACACCCGTTTCAACTCCAAAACCAACAGAAAATCCTCAACCAGAGGTTAAACCTGCAGAGCAACCACAGCCTACTAAACCAGTGGAACCATCTGAGAATCCTGTAAATAATGATAACCCAGAAGTTAAACCTGCTGAAAACGTTGGATTGCCAAAGATTCCTTATCGAAAAGACCAGCCAAAACGTTGGTTTAACGGAGCAGGTCGCCCTACTCTAACAGTAAACGACCTTGCTATTCCACTCCCTGCTGAAAATGTAGAAAAAACATCTTACGGTTGGTGGACAGCTGAACCAGACTTGCTTCATGCAGGCTCTCATATAAAAACAAGTACTTTCAGTTCGAATTTCAATGTACCGATGTTCGAAAACGGTAAAGAGATAAACTTTAAAGATGGATTTAAAGACATGGATAGTAGGTTTAGACCTGCTCTTGTTCGAGTAAAAGTTCCAGAGTTGGAAGGAACAAACTATGAAGCTTATACAATCTTCTATGAAGTTCCTAATAAAAATGGAAATCCAACTTACGGAACAAATCAAACTCTCCAAAGTGGTAATGTCGCTTTAACTTTCAAATCAAAAGAGAAGAAAGAAGATATCCAGGTTTATACATTAACCAAGGATAGAAAACTGGAAGAGCTTTACTATCCAAGATTCCCAAAAGAAGAAATAAATCGCTATGACGAGAAAACTAAAACTCATTCGTACTTTCTACCTGGTGAAACCTATCAAACTTACGTTTTCTTATTTAAGAACCCTGCTGAAAAACCAGCCGAGCAAGTGAAACCTGAAGTTAAGCCAAGCGAGCAGCCGAAACCAGTTGAGAACAAGCCGGTTGAAAATAAACCAGCTGAAACACCCGTTCCAGCTCCAAAACCAGCAGAAAACCCTCAACCAGAGGTTAAACCTGAAGAGCAACCACAACCAGCTAAGCCAGTGCAACCAGCAGAGAAGCCAAGTGAACAACCTAAGCCAGACAAGCAACCAAGTGTTCCTCCTGTTCCAGCTGATCAATCACAACCTGCTAAGCCAGAGAAACCAGCAGAGAAGCCAAGTGAAAAACCTGTAAATCCAGTTACACCAGTTGCTCCAATAACACCGACAACTCCCGTAACGCCTACGCTTAATCCAGCCATCCAAAACAATACTCGTGTTCTTTCGAACAAAGCTGGAAGCGTTCAAGTGCATGGTTCAGAAGCAACACTCAAAAATGTCAGCTATATCAAGGTAGAAGAAACCAAGTCGACTTCACTTGAATCAAAAGACTACAAGGCCTTCGACATTCATCTGTATGACGCGAATGGTAAAGCTATCCAGCCAAACGGCATGGTTCTAGTAAGTCTTTCTGCCGATAAGCCAGTTGAAAATGTCTATTATGTTGCTCCAGACGGTACTTTACAAGCATTGAAGTTCAAACAAGACACAGATAAGGTGACTTTTGAAACCAATCACTTTAGTATCTATGCTATAACTTTTAAAGTTGCCGCAAGCCGTGATAACGGAGGTAGTACAACTCCTGTTCCAGTTGTAAATAGTAGTAATACTCCAACAACCACAGAACAAAAAGGAAATGACGTAAATAGTACAAAAACTCAAGCTGAGCCGTTAGCAACTAAGACTGAAACTATTTCGAAACAAGTAGCTAAGACTTTGCCAAATACTGGAGAAAATAACTCAATTCTCGCCCCCCTATTTGGAATGTTAACTCTAACTGCTGGATTATTTAGCTTTCGTAAGAAGTCAGAATAACCCAAATTCATAGTTTATCTATCAATTATTTTAGACTGTGAAAAAATCAATTTGAGGAGATAATTTAGAAAATCTTTTCATGATAAAACGCATAATATCAAATTTTCTACATCTGATATTATGCGTTTTTATAATTCTACAATAGTATAAATATAGTGAGATGAAATAAAATCTGAACAAATCGATTGGAAAATTGAAAGTAATTTAGAAAAATGAATTAGAAGTCATGTTGTACTATTCCAATTTCAAACTGCTATAGTTTACTTAAATTGCGATATATATCATCATCTTGCTAGAAAAAAGGATTGAAAGTTTTTTCGTGAGCGATAGTAGTAGCTGGACCATGTCCTGGATAGACGTCGTAGTTTGGTAGGGTGAAGAGTTGGGTCTGGATACTATGGAGGAGTTGCTCTGTACTACCAGTCGGAAGATCCGTCCGTCCAATTGTTTCGCGGAACAGAGCATCTCCTGTCAAGACTAGGTGTGCATCAGGAAAGACGATAGAAACGCCACCGATAGAGTGACCTGGTGTTGGCAAGACAGTGAAACGAAATTCTTCCAGCTGATATTCCTCATGAAATACAAAGGTGTGTTCTGCAGGTTTTGCGACAACATCTGCCATATCATCATGACGAGGGAGCCCAGAGAGATTATCAACAGGAGTGTAGAGCCAGCTGGCTTCACTCTCTGCGATATAGACAGGAGGATTGCCAAAAGTCTCACGAACCAAGTCCAGACTCATGATATGGTCATAATGGGCATGGGTCAAGAGAATAGCGCAGATTGGTTTGTTGATATTCTCAATTGTCTGACGAATAGCTTCCCAATGGCTGCCAGGATCTACAAGGATGAGATATTGGTCTCCTTCTAAATAATAGGTATTTTCATAGGCAACAGGATTCACGGTTTTATGGATTTTCATGTTAGCTCCAATCTCAAAGAATGCACTAATACTCTTCGAAAATCAAATCCAAACCGCGTCAACGTCGCCTTGCCGTATATATGTTACTGACTTCATCAGTTCTATCTACAACCTCAAAGCGGTGCTTTGAGCAACCTGTGGCTAGTTTCCTAGTTTGCTCTTTGATTTTCATTGAGTATACATTAAGTATAGCACAGTTAGGGTGAATAGGTAAGTATTTAGAATGAACTTAAAAACCAGCATGACTAGATGAAGACAGGCTGGTTATCAATTTATCAATATTGGAGAGGTGTCAATTGCCCTTCATAGGTTGCATAAACTCCGTCATTAGCTTGTTTGATAGACGTGATGTTTAGAGTGCCACCGTAGTTGGCTTCTCGTTTATCGCTATATTCACTATAAGTTATCCTATTGGGCAGGTTCTGGTCGTTAGCATAGTATTGAACGACTGTTTTTTTATAGCTTTGCTGACTGAATAGGAACAGGCAGCTAACTCCTAACACTAGGAGAGCAAAGATAGAAATAGCAGTTTTTTTCATAGGTGTTCTCCTTATAAACTAAAGGATAAAAGAAAGTATTTTGAGGATTTTTAATTCCAAAATCCAGTCAAGGTACCAGTGTATGTGACACGAGTTCCATCGTTTATCTTTCTTATCTTCAATGGAATTGGGGAAGTCAGAAAGTCTTTCGGTTACAATATAGTTTCCGTTCTTCTATCTCTCCTTCTATCACCTAAGTTTAAAATCTAACTTCGTAATATATTATAGAGCAATAATTCAGAATTGTCAATCAATTCTGAATTATTTTTTTCTTATTCTGTTCCAATCTAGTTTTCATATTCTTAAAAAAGTGATAAAATGGTAGGAAGAATTGGAGAGTAGAAATGCCAAAAGAAGTGAATTTAACAGGCGAAGAAGTTGTCGCTTTAACAAAAGAATATTTAACAGAAGAGGATGTCCATTTTGTCCATAAGGCCTTGGTCTATGCGGTGGATTGCCATAGTGGTCAATACCGCAAATCAGGTGAGCCTTATATCATTCACCCTATCCAAGTGGCAGGTATTTTAGCCAAACTCAAGCTAGATGCTGTAACGGTAGCTTGTGGTTTCTTACATGATGTGGTAGAAGATACAGATGCGACCTTGGATGATTTGGAAAGAGAGTTTGGTCCTGATGTGCGCGTGATTGTCGATGGGGTTACCAAGCTCGGTAAGGTCAAGTACAAGTCTCACGAGGAGCAATTAGCTGAAAATCATCGTAAGATGCTCATGGCCATGTCTGAGGACATCCGTGTTATCTTGGTCAAACTGTCTGACCGCTTGCACAATATGCGGACGCTAAAACACCTTCGTAAAGACAAGCAGGAGCGTATTTCCAAAGAAACTATGGAAATCTATGCCCCGCTTGCCCATCGTTTGGGGATTTCCAGTGTCAAATGGGAATTGGAAGACCTGTCTTTCCGTTATCTCAATCCTACGGAGTTTTATAAGATTACCCATATGATGAAGGAAAAACGCAGAGAGCGTGAAGCCTTGGTGGATGAGGTAGTCACAAAATTAGAGGAATATACGACAGATCATCACTTGAGAGGGAAGATTTATGGTCGTCCCAAGCATATTTACTCTATTTTCCGCAAAATGCAGGATAAGAGAAAACGGTTTGAGGAAATCTATGACCTGATTGCTATTCGCTGTATTTTAGATACCCAAAGTGATGTTTATGCCATGTTGGGTTATGTGCATGAACTTTGGAAACCCATGCCTGGTCGTTTCAAAGACTATATCGCCAACCGAAAGGCCAATGGTTACCAGTCTATCCATACGACAGTTTATGGGCCAAAAGGGCCGATCGAATTCCAGATTCGAACTAAAGCCATGCACGAGGTGGCTGAGTACGGGGTTGCGGCTCACTGGGCTTATAAGAAAGGCATTAAGGGGCAAGTCAACAGCAAGGAATCAGCTATTGGGATGAACTGGATCAAGGAGATGATGGAGCTCCAAGACCAGGCTGATGATGCCAAGGAATTTGTGGACTCTGTCAAGGAAAACTATCTGGCTGAGGAGATTTACGTCTTTACTCCAGATGGGGCTGTCCGCTCTCTTCCAAAAGATTCAGGACCTATTGATTTTGCCTACGAAATTCATACTAAAGTAGGGGAAAAAGCAACTGGTGCCAAGGTCAATGGCCGTATGGTTCCACTGACAACCAAGCTCAAGACAGGGGATCAGGTTGAAATTGTCACCAATCCGAACTCCTTTGGACCAAGTCGTGACTGGCTCAATATGGTCAAGACCAGCAAGGCGCGTAACAAGATTCGTCAGTTCTTTAAAAACCAAGATAAGGAATTGTCTGTCAACAAGGGGCGTGAAATGTTGATGGCCCAGTTCCAAGAAAATGGCTATGTAGCCAATAAATTTATGGACAAGCGCCACATGGACCAAGTTCTGCAAAAGACTAGCTATAAAACAGAAGAATCCCTCTTTGCGGCCATTGGTTTTGGAGAAATCGGTGCGATTACCGTCTTTAACCGTCTGACTGAAAAAGAACGCCGTGAAGAAGAACGTGCCAAGGCCAAGGCGGAGGCAGAGGAACTTGTCAAAGGGGGCGAGGTAAAGGTTGAAAACAAAGAAACCCTCAAGGTCAAGCATGAGGGTGGAGTGGTCATTGAAGGTGCCTCAGGTCTCCTAGTGCGGATTGCCAAGTGTTGTAACCCCGTACCTGGTGACGATATTGTCGGCTACATTACCAAGGGTCGTGGTGTGGCTATTCACCGTGTGGACTGTATGAATCTGCGTGCACAAGAAAACTACGAGCAACGTCTCCTTGATGTGGAATGGGAAGACCAGTATTCAAACTCAAATAAGGAGTATATGGCTCATATCGATATCTATGGTCTCAACCGTACAGGACTATTGAACGATGTACTGCAAGTTCTTTCAAACACAACCAAGAATATCTCAACAGTCAACGCCCAACCAACCAAGGATATGAAATTTGCTAATATCCATGTATCCTTTGGAATTGCCAACCTCTCGACGCTAACCACGGTTGTGGACAAGATTAAGAGTGTGCCAGAAGTTTACTCTGTTAAACGGACCAATGGCTAATTGTCCTAGCTCTTACTAGAAAGGCTATTATGAAAATCATTATCCAACGGGTTAAAAAAGCCCAAGTGAGTATCGAAGGTCAGGTTCAGGGAAAAATCAATCAGGGACTCTTATTGCTGGTTGGTGTTGGACCAGAGGACCAAGAGGAAGATTTGGACTATGCTGTGAGAAAGCTTGTCAACATGCGGATTTTTTCAGACGCAGAAGGCAAGATGAATCTGTCTGTCAAAGATATTGAAGGAGAAATCCTCTCTATTTCTCAGTTTACCCTCTTTGCGGATACTAAGAAAGGCAATCGTCCAGCCTTTACAGGGGCAGCCAAGCCTGATATGGCATCAGACTTCTATGATGCTTTCAATCAAAAATTAGCGCAAGAAATACCCGTTCAGACAGGCATTTTTGGAGCGGATATGCAGGTTGAGCTGGTCAATGATGGGCCAGTTACCATTATCCTAGATACTAAAAATAGATAAGAAAGACCAAGCCCAGCCGGCTTGGTTTTTCTCATCTATCATAAAATACTCCAAAAAGAAATCGGTTCCTGATAGGCCTTAGGAAAATCTCTTTTCAGGCTTTGGCTTATGCGATAGGAAGGGATGAGATGTCCTAGGATGAGGAGAGTGCCCTGAAGGAAAAGTGGAATACCCCTTAAAAACAGCAAGGAGAGAATCATTAGACTATCCCATAGGAGGATTTGCAAGGAAAAACGCCAGAATCGCGGTCTAATCTGGGAATAGAGTTGACTAAAGTGGTCACAAAGCTGATTAGACAGATAGGTCAATAGCACAGGATGAAAGAAAATGAGCCAACCGCTATAAATTAAAATCCAATCCCAAGTGAGCCCCTCTTTAAATGTCAAAAATGCCAGCATGATTCCATCGATGATAAGGAGTTGAATGGTTTTGATGTAGATGATGTTTTTCATGATAAAACCTCCTTTTCACTAGAGACACTCCCACAAAGAGATGTGTTTATCGTAAAAGTCTGGATAGTTTTCTCTCAGGTGGCTAGCCGTTATATAATAAAAAGTAGAATGACAGGAAGTAAAGACTGGAGTAAGAGAGTAAAAATGTTGAGGGCCAGTGATGGCTAAAAAGACAAATAATAGTAGGTCGGCGGAGAGAATCTCTAAGTAGTAAAGGAGAATTTTTTTGTTCATCTGAAGATAAATCTCAGAGAAATGTTTTTTGAGTCGATTGACCAAGCGAAATAGCAGGAGTCCTTGAGCAAGGATGAAAATGAAGCAAAAAATCAGGCCTCTCTCCAAAGAAAGTTCGTATCGGGGTCTGAAAGTTACTAACAGTAGCAAATCGCTGACTACGATGGCTGCAAAATGGATTCTAAAGAGATTTTTCATAAGATGACCTCCCTCTTTTATCTAGCTTCATTCTACTCCAAAAGAATGGGAGTTACAAGTAAAATGATAAAAAATTTTAGTAAGGAGATTCTATTAGATTTCTTTATTTGAGTTTCCTTCTATTATTTTACTTCTTCATCATTCCATACAAATAAAGCTCCGATTGCATTGAGGATATAAAAGATGTATTTTCCGATATTGGCAAAGTTTCCTTGAATGCCAGCCTTTGTCAGCTGAACGAAATTGTAAATCAACCAAAAACCCCACTGAGTTGTTAGTTTCAATGCATTCAAAGCATTGGCAATGAGAGACAGTGCGAAGGCAATAGTTGTTACGTAGGCAAGGAGATTCATCTTGCCCCCATATCCGATATAGTTGGTCACAAAGGCAAAGAGGAAGGCGATGATTGAAATGATGATGGCCGCCACTTTTACCTGTTTTTGGCTCATTTGGTTGGGTCTGCCTTCTTGCGAAGCTTCCCATTTCTTAATAGCAAAGGTATAAATGAGGAAGGTGACGGGATAGGTGATAATAGCCGCCTTATTTCCAAGGATATAATCAATAGCACCGGACAAAATGGTATTAACAATACCAAAATAATTTCCCCATTTGCTTAATTTTCCCGTGAAACGAGTGGACAACATGGAAATCCCAACATTGGTTACGGAAATCAATCCAAAGGGAACAAGAGCTATCCATGGTCCCCAGTCTACAAATTTATCGAGGCGGGAGTTGAGGTAACCAGATGCAATCGCAATCCCAACGACCAAAGCAACTCCAAAGAGGTCAAACCATTTAGATGTCGCAAAAATTTTTAGTGATTTTTTCATAGGTTAAACTATCTTTCTTTTTTTTTTAACAAATATTCTACAACTAAATGAAAGCAAAATCAAATGATAAAAATAAAACCCTGAAAATCAAATTTTCAGGGTTGGTAGGGGACTTGAGAAATTAGTTGATTTTTTCGACATAGAGTTGTTTGGCAATGTCCATATTCACTTGTAAATCCTCGTCTTTACTAAGGATAGTGAAGGTGTTGCTGAAGCCATCAAACTGCTTGACTTGGAGCGAATCACCGATGTGAAGTGAGTGCTTGTCCAGATAACTGAGAATGTCAAAACTATCGTGCACCCGAGTCAGGCGATAGGAGCCAGCTTCCTTGATGTCAGCTAGTGGCAGGTTATTGATTTCAACTAGGAGTTCTCCCTTGGCAGGAATGGTTCCTCCGTGGGGGCAGGTTTTAGGGAAACCTAGCAATTTATCCAGTCTTTCCACGAACAGGTCAGATACAGTGTGTTCCAAGACCTCAGCTTCCTCATGAATCTGGTCACTCGTATAGTCTAAATGATGAACTAGAAAAACTTCAATCAAGCGGTGTTTACGATAGAGCTCAGAGACCAGTTTGAGTCCGAGATCAGTCAGTAGATAGCCACATTCCTTGTCCTTGAGGATGAGATTTTCACTTTTCATCCGTTTAATCATTTCAGTTACGGCAGGGGGAGAGACTTGCATGCGAGCCGCAATTTCCTTGTTGGTGATTTTATGCAGGTCTATGCCAATTTCGTAAATACACTTTAGATAATCTTCTTTATTCGGGGTCATTCGTTTCCTCTTGTCTAATATCTCTATCTAGTATATCAAAAAAAGCTAGATTTCTCTAGCTATGACTTTTTATGTTATACTTATTGCAAGAGAAAAAACGAGGAGATGGATATGACGAAAATAGCTCTTCTTTCAGATATTCATGGAAATACCACCGCCTTGGAGGCTGTTTTGGCAGATGCTCGGCAGCTAGGAGTGGATGAATACTGGCTTTTGGGAGATATTCTCATGCCAGGGACAGGGCGTAGAAGGATTTTGGACTTGTTGGTTCAACTACCGATTACGGCTAGAGTTTTGGGAAACTGGGAAGACAGTCTGTGGCATGGTGTCCGTAAGGAATTGGATAGTACTCGTCCCAGTCAACGCTATCTCTTGCGCCAGTGCCAGTATGTTTTAGAGGAAATTTCCCTAGAAGAAATCGAACTGCTCCACAATCAACCCCTCCAGCTTCATCGTCAGTTTGGGGATTTGACGGTGGGAATTAGCCATCATCTGCCTGATAAGAACTGGGGGCGTGAGTTGATTCATACTGGGTCGCAAGAGGATTTTGACCGCTTGGTGACCAATCCGCCTTGTGATATTGCTGTTTATGGTCATATTCACCAGCAGTTGCTTCGTTACGGGACTGGTGGGCAATTGATTGTCAATCCGGGTTCAATTGGCCAGCCTTTCTTTCTAGATGCCCAGTTGCGGAAGGACTTGCGAGCCCAGTATATGATTTTAGAGTTTGATGACAAGGGCTTGGTAGATATGGACTTCCGACGGGTAGACTACGATGTGGCAGCTGAATTGCAGCTAGCTAAAGACCTCAAACTTCCCTATTTTGAGGTTTACTATGAAAGTCTGGTCAATGGTATCCACCATACTCATCATCAGGAATTTCTGAGAGAATTAGCCCAGAAAGAGGGTTATGATAGGGAATTAGATGCTTGGTTGAAAAGTGGTAACGATTGACATTACAACTAAAAAAGGTATAATAAAAGAAAAAGAAGAGTAGAGGCAGGCTAGCCTCGTAAAAAGGAGAAGAGGATGCAAATTCCGAGTAGATTTACCATTGCGACTCATATGCTGATAATTATTGCCCTCGAGGGGAAGGAAAGCAAGGTGACCAGTGATTTTTTAGCTGCTAGTGTCGGGGTCAATCCTGTCATTATCAGAAAGACCTTGTCTCAGTTGAAGAAGGCAGAGCTGATTTCAGTAGCGCGTGGAACAGGTGGGACAGAGATTGTTAAGGATCTCAAGGACATTAGTCTTTTAGATGTTTATCAAGCGGTTGAGTGTCTTGGTAAGACAGGTCAACTCTTTAGTTTCCATGACAATCCAAATCCAAATTGCCCAGTTGGAGCTCATATTCATGATGTTTTGGATCAAAAATTGGAGAGAATTCAGCTGGCTATGGAGGCTGAACTTGGTCAGACCAGTCTAGAACAAGTCGTGGCTGATGCGGAGAGTCAAATGAAGGATTAGAGGGAGAGATGCCCTCTTTTTTCCTTCGGATAATTATGATAAAATGTAGTTATTAAAGGAGGAAGAAATGTATCTCGTTATAGGAATTATATTAGCCTTTATAGTGTCATTTTGGAAAGATAACAGAAGTTTGTGGAATCCAGTATTATTTTTATTATCCCTCATTTCAAGTTATTTTTATCTAGGCTACCTTTTTTATCAAAATGGGTATGAGAAGATTCATTTCGCTTTTTTTATATTTCCCTTTATTTTACTTCCGATACTGATTTTTCTAAGTGGCATCTTTTTAATCTATAATGGGGTCATTTTGTTGAAGCGAGAGGGACGTTCAAAGGCCAATTATCTCTCCATGCTCCTTGGAATAGTCATTTTGGTATTTTTTGCTTTGATGTTATTTCGCTTTGGAGATAGAGACGCTTTATTTGCCACCAATCACTTTCTAAACATTTTATTTGTATTCATTTTCTACTCTTATTTTATTTTTGGCTTTGCTTTTACGGGTTTTATGCTGTACTCTATCTTGTATCTCTTTATTCCTAAGAAGAAGCATTATGATTTTATTATCATTCACGGTGCTGGTTTATTAGGCGGAGAAAAGGTAACACCTTTGCTAAAGAGGAGAATTGATAAGGCGGTAGAAGCTTACCACAAGTCTAAGAATTCTAACATAAAAATTATTGCCAGTGGTGGTCAAGGAGGAGATGAAAAGATTTCTGAAGCGCAGGCCATTACAAACTATCTGCTTACGGAGACAGATGTTCCCCAAGATGCGATTATTCTGGAGGATCAATCAAGGACTACCTACGAGAACCTTCTCTTTTCTAAGGAACTTGGCGAGAAACTGGTAGCCAAACCTCAATTCCTCTTTGTAACAAATGATTATCATGTCTTTAGAACAAGTACCTATGCTCGTAAGTTAAAAATGAAGGGAGATGGCCTCGGATGTAGGACGGCAGGCTACTACATACCATCTGCTTTTATTCGGGAGTACGTAGCGCTCTGTGTCAAGATGAAATGGCTTTTCCTTGCTTTTTATGTCCTGCTATCAGTCCTCATTTTGATAGCCTATAAAGGGGTTATTTGGTAGTTAGATTTTATTTAAAAAGACTTAGAATGCACATGAAAGTATGTATTCTAGGTCTTTTGTTTTATATACATTTGATTTTTGAAAGGTACTATCTATTCTTCCATGCTTGGTAACGGGTATCAATCAATAATTGAGTGAGGCGTCCCATGGTTTCTCTTTCTTCTGGAGTGAGGGATTGAGCTTGGACGAAGAGATGACGAATGTGTTCAAGCGCCTTTAAGGAAGACAGGTCATTGATGGAGCTAATCCCAGCATCTAGAATGGTGCCAAAGAAGAGGTCGAAGTAGAGCTGGAGTTCTTCGTCAGGGACTGTGGCAACCCACTCCTTGAAGGTTGTGTCGACTTGTTGGCTATCACTGTTGGTCTTATCCAGTTGGACGAAGCGCTTGTCCTCAATCTGCCAACTAAAGGTATCGTGCTGGGCGATACCACCCAAGGCAGTACTGTGCACGATGATTTGGTGGTTAGGGATTTCCATCATCATACCGATAATGGAGCCTTGTGGAATGAAGACCTTGGTTTTATCCATTATCCTTTGATAGCCCTCGGTTTGTGTCAGTTCTTTGTGGAGACCAGGCGCATCAAAGGTATAAACTGCTGTGATTTGATCCTGCAAGCTTTGCTCAATTTGGCTAGCACCATAGATGGCTAGATTTCCTCCCTTGGAATGCCCAGTCAGAATGACCTTTTGCTTAGGATGTTGGGCAAAAAAGTTCTTTAAATAGCGGAGGGCATGCTTTTGAGCAGGAATTTCCTTCATATAGGTCAGGTGGAAATCTTCCTTCCAGCCAATGATGCTGTCATCAGTCCCACGAAAGACAATCAGATAGGTGTCGAGAGTGAGGCGGTAGGTCATAGCCGCAAATTGCTTTTGCAGCTCAGGGTCGATGTCGTTGATAAAATGGGAGAGTTTGCAATTTTTGAAGCGCTTGTGTTGAGCTAGTTCATCTAATAGCTGGAGGCGATTTTTGCTGGTCAACATGTTTGGCTCCCTTGGAACCTGAGGTGCCAGGTCTAAAAGTCGCTGAGGAGCTGTGGAGACCAGATTATCAAATGAGAGATAGGTGATTTCTGTTAAGGCTAAAACATCTAATTCATTCAAAGGAAGGTCGTAATAAGAATCGTGTGCGACATCTTTCAGATAATCAAAAATATTGGTCATAAGAGCTCCTTTCTTTTTATTTATCTTATCACAAACACATAGAATTTACTAGTTGGTTTGTACGATCTCTCTACATACTGACCTATAATGGTATGATTCAGACACATAGAAGACAGTTTGCTTTTATTTCAAACCTCTAAACATACTTGTTTGTATCTGTTTGGCGTCAATCCCATTCTCTTTTAAGAAATTTTTCATCTCATTTATATCATCAGGTTGGCCGGTCAAGAGATAAATAGCTTGGTTGCCGTATTTCTCAACCGCATTTTTTAGAAATGCTTGGCTTTGAGAAAAGGTTTCGCTAGTTTTATAAGTCAGATTCGGATTGTTCTGACTAAGTTCTCTTAACTCATTATCAAAAATTCTTACTCCTTTGTCTAAATGATTAAGAATTATGGAGCGCTTACCAGCCCACTCTTTCACAACTGGACGTAGAGTAGAAATACCGACATCAGAGGCAAAACAAATCAGTGCTTGGTCATTGTCTTTAACAGATAAAGATGACTCCAGCCAACTCATCTCAATTTTACTACCAGCTGGTAAATGTGTTAAGGTTTCCTTAAACACGCTACCACTATTATGGGTTACAATAAGAATTTCATCCTCATCAGGAGTGGAAGCAAGGGTTAGCCATCGACTAGTCTGTTCCTCCTTTACTGGATTTTTGTCTGGATCAAACGAGCTGTCAGGAAGCTTAAACTGAGCATAGGAGCCAGCTTTCCATATTTGATTTTTTGGTTTTGTGATGTGAACTAAATACAAATCTCCGCTGGGATTTTCAATGGATTTTATCGATAAAGTTTGACTTCGTCCAAGATAGGTAATGATTCCCCAAGATATAAAGCCAAGCACTCCAAGTGTAGTTAGAATAATTATGAACATTTTTTTCCCTCGTTTCATTTTTAAGCTCCTATAGTGTAATAATTTTTATGAATGAATAATATTTTTCTTCATTCAAGAATTTTCAAAAAATAAAGAAAAGATTTCTTTATTTCAGGATTCCTTTAATGAAGTTGGTTGCTAGTATTTCTACAGTTTTGCTAATATCTGGAAAATCATTTTCTGTGATATGCATATCCATGTAGTAAAATAGGTTGTAAACTTGTAAAATATTTTGAATTTTTTCTGGAGAATAACCTTCAGTCTGCAAACGATGAGTAAAGGTTTTCACGAGAAATTGATGAAATGGATTCGTGACTTTCCCTTCTTCTGAGGAATAGTAGCTATGCAACTCATCTGCTATGGCAGGATTGTACCATTCTGCAAGGATTTTATTGGAAGAAACGAGTGCTCTGGATTGAGCAAAGAGTTGACTAATAAGATCAATCATATCAATTTCCCAATCCAGTTCTTCAATCATAGTTTGGCGAACACGGTTGTTTTCATCAATATAGATATCTAAAAAAATAGCCTCTTTACTTTCGTAATAGTTATAAAAAGATCCGACTGCCATATGAGCTTGTCTAGCAATTTCTGAAATTCCTGTCGCCTTGTATCCTTTTTTTGAAAAAACTTCATAAGCTGCGGATTTCAAAGCCTGTTTTTTGTCCAATTTGATTCACCTCTTTTCTGAATGAATATTAAATATTGTTCATTCATATCTTAACAAATCTTTTTCAGATTGTCAATTTGAAAGCTAGAACTTTTTACGGATACCACTTGATAAGGAGCTTTTCAATGTTAGAAGAGTATAGAGTGTCGTTTTAACTACACTCAAGGTTTGGAAGAATAGATATAAATTTTGGTTAAGGGGATGTATAAAAGAACTGAAATGAGGGTTGAAAAAATTAAAAATAAATGGGTAGTGCTGGCACTATGTCTGAAAATAAGGTATGATATCAATGGGGTTATTCACTATCTGTCTTTGAGCTGTTGTGACAAGGAAATGTCAAAAAAGTATTAGATACTAAGCCCTCTATTTATACTAAAGGATTTAAGACTCCTAAAATTAGCAAAGGAGAATCAGATGCACAAGATTTTATTAGTAGAAGATGATCAGGTCATTCGTCAACAGGTCGGGAAAATGCTCTCTGAATGGGGATTTGAAGTGGTTCTGGTAGAAGACTTTATGGAAGTTTTGAGTCTTTTTGTCCAGTCGGAGCCTCATCTGGTCCTCATGGATATTGGTTTGCCCTTGTTTAATGGCTATCACTGGTGTCAGGAAATTCGCAAGATTTCCAAGGTGCCTATCATGTTTCTGTCTTCGAGAGACCAGGCTATGGATATTGTCATGGCAATTAATATGGGGGCGGATGACTTTGTGACCAAGCCTTTTGACCAGCAGGTTCTTTTAGCCAAGGTTCAGGGCTTGCTACGCCGTTCCTATGAGTTTGGGCGTGACGAGAGTTTACTGGAATACGCCGGTGTGATCCTTAATACCAAATCCATGGATTTACATTATCAAGGCCAAGTCTTGAATTTGACCAAGAACGAATTCCAGATTTTACGAGTTTTGTTTGAGCATGCGGGCAATATTGTAGCGCGTGACGACCTCATGCGGGAACTTTGGAATAGTGACTTTTTCATTGATGACAATACCCTATCTGTCAATGTGGCTCGTTTGCGTAAAAAGTTGGAAGAGCAGGGTTTGGTAGGATTTATCGAGACCAAGAAAGGGATAGGGTACGGACTGAAGCATGCTTGATTGGAAACAATTTTTTCTAGCCTATCTGCGCTCCCGTAGTCGTCTGTTTGTCTATCTACTTTCTTTGACGTTTCTGGTCTTACTCTTTCAGTTTTTATTTGCCAGTTTAGGAATTTACTTTCTCTATTTTTTCCTCTTGTGTTGCTTTGTAACCATTTTATTTTTTGCTTGGGACATATTGGTAGAAATGCAGGTATATCGTCAGGAACTTCTCTATGGGGAGAGGGAAGCTCAGTCTCCTTTGGAAAGAGCCTTGGCTGAAAAATTAGAAGCGCGTGAGATGGAACTTTATCAGCAGAGGTCAGATTCAGAAAGAAAACTGACGGATTTGCTGGATTACTACACCTTGTGGGTCCATCAGATAAAGACCCCCATTGCAGCCAGTCAACTCTTAGTTGCAGAAGTGGTCGACCGCCAACTGAAGCAGCAATTAGAACAGGAAATTTTCAAGATTGACTCCTATACCAATCTAGTCTTACAGTACCTGCGTTTAGAAAGTTTTCATGATGATTTGGTCTTAAAGCAGGTTCAAATCGAGGACTTGGTTAAGGAAATAATTCGTAAATATGCTCTTTTCTTTATTCAAAAAGGCCTAAATGTCAATCTACATGACCTTGATAAAGAAATCGTGACGGATAAAAAGTGGCTGCTAGTGGTTATTGAGCAAATCATCTCAAACAGTCTCAAGTACACCAAGGAAGGTGGTCTGGAGATTTATATGGAGGGGCAAGAGCTTTGTATCAAGGATACGGGAATCGGGATAAAAAACAGTGATGTCCTCCGAGTCTTTGAACGTGGTTTCTCAGGATACAATGGCCGTTTGACCCAACAGTCCTCTGGCCTTGGCCTCTACCTCTCTAAGAAAATTTCTGAAGAACTGGGTCACCAGATTCGTATTGAGTCTGAGGTTGGAAAAGGAACGATAGTGCGGATTCAGTTTACTCAAGTGAACTTAGTCCTTGAGTGAGAAGAGACAATGAGTTTTTACCCAATCTCTTTTTGCTATATTTCAGGATATTTGAAGACTGTTTTTTACAAAACCAATAATAGAATTTTTAATACGGAATATAGTATAAATACTGGTTCAAAGTGAAGTTTTGTATGCTTTATACTTTTGTTGAGTATAAAATCTATAAACTAAGGGTGAATTACAAAAATTAATTTGAGATGAAGTGAATTGTAGACTTGGGAAATGTCTCCTATTCGATTTCAGAATGAATTGTTGATACAGGATTAAAAGAACTGCAGCTTTCTTTTTATTTTGAATGAGATAGGTGTATATAGATTTGTGTAACTGGTGTAGAACTGTTTCCAAGAATTTATTGAATGTATCGAATACACACATTCTATTGATTTTGAACCAGTTTTTAATTTCTAAATGTTATAATAGTTTTATCAAGTAAAAGGAGACTGCCATGATTGGAGACAATATAAAATTCTTACGAAAATCACATAATCTGATATAACCAGAATTTTCACGGATTGTGGGTGTGTCACGAAATAGCCTAAATCGTTAGAAAAACTGAAAAAGCTTACTTTCAATAGAAGTGTTGGAAATATTCATTTTACATCTATCAAAGAAACATGGGATAGACCTATATTTTACAAAATAGCAAATTATATTTTGAATGATAGTAAAAACTGCAGAACTTGTGTGATTTACAATTATTGCACTCAATGTCTGAGTATCGCACTATCTGAAATAAGGAATAGTAGAGATTGTTCTGAGATATGTAAAAAAACGCATTAGCAAGGAGTATCGTATATGCTACCATATCTTAAAACTATTAGATGGTATCTCTTCTTTAATTTTCTTTTTGGTGTAGTATCGAATATCTGCACAGCTTTGTTACCGTATTTCACGCAGGCATTAATCAAAGGGGATTATCAAGTAGCTCTATATGGTTACTCTATGTCAGTGGCAGGCTATTTGAGTTGTAACTATATCCAAATGATACTTGATTGGAAGCAGGGGACTATCTTTTCGACTACTTTGAAAAATGAGTGGTTTCGTTCACTTCTGGGACTCAGTCACCACGATTTCAAGCAGAAAACAGTAGCAGAGTATATTTCCTATCAATCTAATGACCTAGATTCGTTGGAAAAGGATTACCTTCCTCCATTGATGAGTTTTATCAAACAAATTTTACGTATCATCATTTACGCTTTCATTATTAGCAGAACAATTAATCCTATTGTATCACTGATTTTAATCTTTTCCACTGGAATTAGTATTCAAATTCCTAAAATCGTTGGGAAGTTGACCGCTAATCGTAGACAGGTTTACTTGAAAAAACAAGGAGATTACTATCGAACTTTGGAGGATTTGCTTATGGGACATCATTTGGTAAATAAACTAACTATGTCGCATTTTTTGAATCAACAAAAGAGTTCTCTAAAGAATTTGCAGGATAAGTATTTTAAGTATGGTTTGACAAAAATTACAGGCATCTTATTGACAGGTGTTTCTTTTGAATTCATTAGTCTTGTTCTGTTTATTTATTTAGCCTACTCTCTATCTCACCAGCAACTCGGTATTCCTGAGGTGGTGGCGAGTTTCGGATATATTAATGCTTTTTCTGAACCAATACAGGAAATCCTTTATGATTTACAAATGTTAGAGTCCGTAAAGCCTGTAATCAAGAGTTTTCAAAACATTGTTGGGAGACCCGTTTCAGTTCAAGCACCTCAACATTCTTTTGATACGATTACTTTGAAAAACATTTCCAAACAACTGGGAGAATCAAAATTGATAATTACTTCCGCTACGATTCAAAAAGGGGATAAAATTGCGCTTATTGGTAAGAATGGGTCTGGAAAAAGTAGTCTTCTCAATATTTTAAATGGAACAGATGAAGATTTTGAAGGACAAATTGTGCTAGATGGGCTTGTTTTGGACCATCTTTGGGGAAGATTCGGTATGATTCTGCAACAAGAACATACATTTATTTCAAGTTATGAAAATAATGTAACGCTATTCAATAGTTTCAATGAAAAATTCAGAGAAGAAGATTTTGAAAAAATTCCACCACAATCCCTGTCAGGTGGTCAGCAACAACGAATGTATTTAAATCGTGAGAAAAATCGTAAAAATCCATTGCTTATCCTAGACGAACCTTTCTCTGCCTTGGATACTAATCAGTTTAAAATGGAATTGGAAAGAGTTCTGGAACTACCAAGTGCCGTCATTGTTACTTTACATCGCCAAAACGAATTATTAAGTAAGTTTGACCAAGTTTGGGAAATTAAGAATGGAGAACTTGTAATTTTGAAATAGCTAAATTATAAAGAATAAAACGCATAGTATCAAGGTTCTTCTGATATCGTTTTTCTTCTTCGGATAAGGATACAAAAATTTCTTCCTTTCTCTATCTTTTAAATTAATTGATTTCTTCAGAGAAAGACTGTAAAATTTTTGATATAATGTTAAGAAGGGACTGATTCAAGACAGTCATATCTGGTCTTTCTTCCAGTCATTTTTCAAACAATATCAGTTGATAATCAGCTTAAATCAGATCTATCAGTTTGTCTATCTTTCTCTGATGGAGATCATGTCCTATCTTCACTTTGATTATTGGAAAAAACGGCTCGGTCAGGAGCTAGTATGAATAAGGAGAACAAATGAGACGTTTAAAAATGTTATGGCATATTATACAGGTTACGGGTTTTACTCGGTTTGCTCTGAGTTTTGTGACCTTTGTTTTTGGGTCAGGAGGCGTGCTTTTCCTAGTTGAACCTGCTATCACAAATTACGGAGACGGTCTTTGGTATGCTTTTGTGACTTCGACGACTGTCGGCTACGGGGATCTCCTAGCTGTGACCTTGATTGGAAGGATTACCAGTGTCTTCTTGACGATTTATGGGCTCATATTTTTTGGCTGTTTATCAGCTGTTATTATTAATTATTATACCGATTTAAATAAGGAAAGAGGAGAGGACAAATGACTGCCAATTATTCAACACGGGAATACCGTGAGAAATTATACGATGACCTTCATGTTCGATTAAGAGATACAGTGATTTTGATGTGTGCGATTTTTATTGCCTCTATCGGCCTAAATATGAATTCAACAGCTGTCATTATTGGAGCCATGCTGATTTCCCCTCTTATGACACCGATTGTTGGACTGGGGTTCGGTTTAGCTATTTTTGATACGCGTTTAATCAAGCAATCTCTAGAGGTTTTATTTACTCAAGTATTGGTTAGCTTGCTTGTCTCGGCTCTGTATTTCTGGATTTCTCCCTTATCTTATGAAAGTAGCGAATTGATTGCACGAACCTCTCCAACCATTTGGGATGTTCTTATTGCTATTGCTGGTGGGATAGCAGGTGTAATTGGGTCAAGGAAAAAAGAAGCAAACAATATCGTGCCAGGAGTAGCCATTGCAACAGCTCTGATGCCACCTATCTGTACTGCAGGATATGGTTTAGCTAATGGAAATGTACGATTTTTATTTGGAGCTCTTTATCTTTTCTTGATCAACTGTGTCTTTATCATGCTAATCAACATTGTTGGAACAAGAATTATGATGAGAAAATCTCCCTTAAGTTCATTTAAAGAGCTAAATATTAAAATGAGAATTGGATTGATATCCTTGATTGTATTATTGATTCTTCCAGCCAGCTATTCAGCAGTCACTCTGACGATAGACCAAGCGCGAAAAGAAGGAATCAAGCAGTTTGTAGGAAAAGAGTTTGCCAATCATACGGTCATTAATCAAGTCTACAAGTCAAGGGACAATGAATTGGTCTTGACGGTTGTTGGAGATCCGATTTCAGAAGAAGAATTAGAAACGCTCCACCAAAAACAAGCCTCATACGGTATTCAATCTGTTCAATTGAAAGTCAATCAAGTTCATAATTCGACAAAACTAGACAGTGATTCGACCAAGGAATTTTATGAAACCATTAACAAGTATATCGATCAAAAACTCTCTGAAAAGGATTCACAAAAAGATCTCGTAAAAGAAAATGAAGCAGACAAGGATTGAGGATATTGACCTTATCTAACTCATGAAAGCAAATCTTGTGTGGTGGTTTGGTCAATCACTACTAGCTCGGATTAAATAATACTCTTCGAAAATCAAATTCAAACCACGTCAGCGTCGCCTTACCGTACTCAAGTACAGCTTGCGGCTAGCTTCCTAGTTTGCTTTTTGATTTTCATTGAGTAAAAATATAAAAAGCAACAGCTGAAATAGTTGTTGCTTTTTAGGTATCTAGGATTTTATCCCAGGTTTTATCTCTTATTTCTCAACGCGTGATTTGTTGGCGATATCAGCAAGGATAGCTTGAACAAAGTCATCAACTGAGACAGTTTGTGTTTCTTTTTGGCCATAACGACGAACGTTGACTGTTCCGTCTTCCATTTCCTTGTCTCCAACAATCAATTGGTAAGGAATCTTGCTTGTTTGTGAAGCACGGATCTTGAACTGCATTTTTTCATTGCGCTCATCTACATCTGCACGGACACCACGGTCACGGAGTTTCTTAGCCACTTCCCAAGCGTAGTCCACGTGTTTTTCGTTAGATACTGGGATGAGGGTTACTTGGTGTGGCGCAAGCCATGTTGGGAAGGCACCCTTGTAGTTCTCAATCAAGATAGCTGTGAAGCGTTCCATAGTTGAGATAACTCCACGGTGGATCATAACTGGACGGTGCTCTTCGCCATCAGCTCCGATGTATTTAAGGTCGAAGCGTTCTGGAAGCAAGAAGTCAAGTTGGATAGTAGAAAGAGTTTCTTCTTTTCCAAGGGCTGTCTTAACTTGAATATCCAATTTTGGTCCGTAGAAGGCTGCTTCACCTTCGGCTTCAAAGTAGTCCACGCCCATTTCATCAAGAGCTGCACGAAGCATAGTTTGGGCATTTTCCCACATCTCATCGTTATCAAAGTACTTATGAGTATCTTGAGGGTCACGAAGAGAGAGGCGGAAGCGGTATTCAGTCAAGTTGAAATCTTCATAAACATCGATAATCAACTGAAGGGCACGCTGGAATTCTTCTTGGATTTGTTCTGGAGTCACAAAGAGGTGACCGTCGTTAAGAGACATTTCACGTACACGTTGAAGACCAGTAAGGGAACCAGATTTTTCGTAGCGGTGCATCATACCGATTTCAGCGATACGGATTGGCAACTCACGGTAAGAGTGAACATGATGTTTGAAGACTTGGATGTGGTGTGGGCAGTTCATTGGACGAAGGACAAATTCTTCCCCGTCACCCATGTCCATAGTTGGGAACATGTCTTCTTGGTAATGATCCCAGTGACCAGAAGTCTTGTAAAGCTCAACTGAAGCAAGTGGTGGAGTGTAAACGTGTTGGTAGCCAGAAGCCAACTCTTTGTCTACGATGTAGCGTTCCAACTCACGACGAATAGTCGCACCATTTGGCAACCAGAATGGAAGTCCTTGACCAACCTCTTGGGAAATCATGAAGAGGTCAAGCTCTTTACCAAGTTTACGGTGGTCACGTTCCTTGGCTTCTTCACGCATTTGAAGGTAGTTTTTCAAGTCTTTTTTGTCAAACCAAGCTGTACCATAGATACGTTGCATCATAGCGTTATCACTATTTCCACGCCAGTAAGCACCTGCTACATGGAGAAGGTGGAAGATTTGGATACGACCTGTTGAAGGGACGTGAGGGCCACGGCAAAGGTCTACATATTCACCCTGACGATAGATAGTCAAACCGCCTTCGTCTTCTGAGTGTTCTTCAATCAATTCCAACTTGTAAGGGTCATTTTTGAAGATTTCACGTGCCTCGTCTTTAGTAACTTCTTCACGGATTGATGGGAAGTTTTCTTTGACGATTTTTTGCATTTCTTCTTCGATACGAGGAAGGTCTTCGTTAGAGATTTGACCAGCTGTGTTGTCAGTATCGTAGTAGAAACCATCTTCGATGGCTGGACCAACTCCCAAGTGAATGTCTGGGAACAGACGACGAGCTGCTTGGGCGAACAAGTGAGCAGCTGAGTGACGCAAGATTGGAAGGGCATCTTCGTGATCAGGTGTCACGATTTCGATACTTCCATCTTCAGTGATAGCACGAGTAGTGTCGATGAGTTTGCCGTTGAATTTACCAGCCAAGGCCTTTTTAGCTAGGGAATTGCTGATAGATTGGGCAATTTCAAAAGTTGTAACGCCAGATTCGAATTCACGAACAGCGCCATCTGGGAAAGTAATGTTAATCATGATGTTCTCCTTACTTATATTATTGACGAATGTGTTAACCCTATTCTGAAAACAGGGACAGAGGATTGTGAAAGCCAGAAAAACAAAAAGCGACATCCTCGAAAGGACGTCGCAACGTGGTTCCACCTTCATTTATGTACCTCAAAAGAGAGGGACACCTCTGATTGGCTCTAACGTGGCCACCGTTTTATGTTTTCATAAAAACTCAAGAGTAGTATCAGTTTAGGCTTTCTATGCGTTCTCAGCAACCACGCACTCTCTAGTAGAAAGGGACTAAGTGACTTGTCTCTATGGATTATTATAGCATGATTGTGAGATTTTTCAAGGATTTTGTGAAAGTTTTTTGTTTTTCATCTTTTGTAGAATATGCTTGATACCAATACCGGAAGCCATGCCCACCAGAGCCAAGGTTTCATAGATTAGCAAGTAAATTAGTATAAACTCACCAAAAGTTATGATAGTAAAGCAAAAGAGCAGTCCGTTACCAATTAACCACCAAAGTGAGAAACGGAAACGGTAGCTATAAAGTAGCGATACAATCAAGATTACCAGAGGTGTAAAGAAGAGAATATTATTTACGTAGAGACTCTTGAGAAAAAGGGGGTCAGAAACAACTAGCAAGAACAACTCATAAAGTGGCCAATAAAAGAAAAATATGACCAGATAGTAGGGGAGATGGGAATAGAATCTAGGCATGATAATCACCTCGTTTTAAAAACAGATAACTTAGATCTCTTGCTATGATTATTATAGCATGTTTAAAACAAGAAAGTAAATCTGTTGACAAAGAAGTTAGTTATTGGTAGAATAGGGATTGTCGTAAAGACAAATAACTTCTTCTTGGTTGCAGGCATGCCAACCTGTCACTCGGATGAAGCCAAATAAAAAGGAGAAACATCATGGCAATCTCAAAAGAGAAAAAAAATGAAATCATTGCACAATATGCACGTCACGAAGGTGATACAGGTTCAGTAGAGGTTCAAGTTGCTGTCCTTACTTGGGAAATTAACCACCTTAACGAACACATCAAACAACACAAAAAAGACCACGCTACTTACCGTGGATTGATGAAAAAAATCGGTCGCCGTCGTAACTTGCTTGCATACTTGCGTAAAAACGACGTTAACCGTTACCGTGAGTTGATCAACTCTCTAGGACTTCGTCGCTAATCTTGCGTCTAAACCGTTTCTATACTTCGTTGGCTTCGGCTCGATGTACCATTAGTACAATCTTCGCCTCGTCGCCTAGTCTATAAACGGTTTATCCAGCAAGACTGGAGCTCTCTGATTTTCAGAGGGCTTTTTACGTTGTCACCTTACCTCGATATACTCAAGTATTATCTTCGGTTACGGTTCCTAGCACTGTAAGGTAAAATAAACCAGATCTTCTCCCTTCGGGGAGATTTTTTTTTGTTTCACTGAACGTTTCGTACGATCTTCGCCTCGTCGCTAGTCTATAAACGGTTTATCCAGCAAGAATCATGATGCTAAGGGCGTAAGAAATCCGTATGAAAATAGGGAAAGGACACCGTGTTCGATGAACACAAGGAGTTCCATCTTTTTCATTAGGATTTTAGCCTGAGCTCAAATCAGCTCTCTGACTTCAGAGGGCTTTTTTATTGAGGTTTTATCGGTCACAATTTTGGAGACTACAAAAAACTTAAATGGCATCAGCTAATTACACCATAAAGGTGCGCAGCTACTCGGAGAGCCCACACTTTACGAAGTAAAGTATAGTATGTTATACTTTACATGGAAGTAGTCACCGAATTCCAGTTAGAAATTACTTTGTAACTACGTTTTGAGGAGGAGTAAAATGCTTTCCTATGTTCGAAATTACCCACTAGCGATAGCTAAATTAATGTGTCTGTGCTCTCCTAAAATCTGCTGATTTATTACTGACTAATATAGGAGGGTTTTTTATGGGACAGACAATCATATCTGCTATTGGTGTTTATATTTCCACCAGTATCGATTATTTAATTATTTTATTTATTTTATTTGCACAGCTATCACAGAATAAACAAAAATGGCATATTTATGCGGGGCAATATCTAGGCACAGGCTTACTTGTAGGGGCGAGTTTAGTTGCTGCTTATGTCGTTAATTTCGTGCCTGAAGAATGGATGGTTGGATTGCTTGGTTTAATCCCTATCTATTTAGGGATTCGCTTTGCAATTGTTGGAGAAGGTGAGGAAGAAGAGGAAGAAATTATTGAAAGATTAGAACAAAGCAAGGCAAATCAACTGTTTTGGACAGTTACATTGCTGACAATTGCATCTGGCGGAGATAATTTAGGTATTTATATACCTTATTTTGCTTCGTTAGATTGGTCACAGACCCTCGTGGCGTTGCTTGTGTTTGTAATCGGCATAATTATCTTATGCGAGATTAGTCGGGTGTTATCCTCTATTCCCTTAATATTCGAGACAATTGAAAAATACGAGCGAATCATTGTGCCCTTAGTATTCATTCTACTTGGACTATATATCATGTATGAAAATGGCACGATAGAGACTTTTCTGATCGTGTAGATTTTTTTGTTTCACTAGGATTTTAGCCCGGGCTCAAATCAGCTCTCTGATTTTCAGAGGGCTTTTTACGTTGGCACCTTACCTCGATATATTCAAGTATAATCTTCGGTTACGGTTGCTAGCACAATAAAACCAACTATATTCATTTGTTCTCATCTTGTTCCATTGTTGAAAATATGGTATACTTTTCATGAGAATTTTCTAAATTTTTAAGATTCTATCAAAGGAGGTTTGCATGCTTTCCAAATTTTCTGGAAGCCGACAAGACCAGCAATTTGTGTTACTTTTAGTTATTTTGCTAGCTATTTTAGGGATTTCTCTCTTTCTAGCAGTTTCAATGGGATCTGTTGCGATTGATCTAGGAGATACCTATCGGATTATTTTGAGCAGGTTGGGATTTCCTCTTGAGATAGGAGAGGTTTCCAAGTCTACTCTTGCCATTGTATGGAACATGAGATTTCCCCGAGTATTGTTAGGTCTGATAGTAGGAGCAGGTCTTTCTATGTGTGGTAGCGTGATGCAGTCTACAGTGAACAACCCCATCGCAGAGCCTTATGTCTTAGGAATATCTGCGGGTGCAACTCTAGGGGCAACCTTGAGCATCATTCTTGGTTTAAAAGTGATGATTAGTCTTGGAGCTTTTCTTGGAGCTATTTTGGCAACCATTGCTGTCCTCATCATTGCCTCTATGCAGGGAAGGATGACGACTGCTAGTCTGATTTTATCAGGAACGGTGGTCAACGCTCTCTTTCTGGCTTTTTCAAACTTTATTATCTCAGTTGGCGCTAATGCGGATAGTGTGATGACCATTAAGTTTTGGACCATGGGCTCGCTTGCAGGGACTACCTGGTCTGACTTATTCTTGCCAACTATGGTAGTAGGAATAGCCTTTCTATTTTTCTCTACTCAGTATCGTGTTTTCAATGCGATGATGATGGGAGATGAGGCTGCTTTAACTTTGGGGATTCCCTTACACTTTTATTGGTATCTTTATGTGACCATGGTGGCTGTGCTAACAGCAGTATTAGTGGCAACCTGTGGGATTATTGGATTTGTCGGTCTGATTACTCCACATTTAGCTCGAGGGTTAGTAGGAACGAATTACAAGAGGCTTTTTCCTGTTGCAACCTTGCTGGGTGCTCTCTTTGTCATCTGGGCAGATGTACTCTCTCGTATCATCATTAAAAATGCTGAGTTGCCTATTGGTATTTTCACAGCCTTAGTAGGTGCTCCCTTCTTTATCTACATTGTTGGAGGTAGGCGAAGGGAGGTGAGGGTCTGATATGGACTTGATTTGTCAAGATGTCCATTTTGGACTAGGAGAGAAAAAAATCCTCAAAGGAGTCTCTCTTAAGGTTGAAGGGAATCAATTTCACACGATATTAGGGCCAAATGGAAGTGGAAAAACCAGCCTGCTTAAACTCCTCTATCGTCAGGAAAAGGCGGACAAAGGCTTGATAAGCCTAGATGGAAAGCCTCTGGAACAATGGAGGCTCAAAGAAACAGCCAAGCAAATGGCAGTTGTGACCCAGTTTAATCAATTGCAGTTTGATTGTACAGTTGAGGAAATCGTCTTGCTGGGAAGAACTCCCCACCTCTCTTTTCTACAAAAGGAAAGGGAAAGGGATTATGCGCTCGTTCAAGATGCCCTCGTTAAGGTGGATATGCTCGAGAAGAAAACTCGTCTCTATTCGTCCCTGTCAGGAGGAGAGAAACAGCGAGTCTTGTTAGCTCGCGCCTTGGCGCAAGAACCGACTCTCTTGCTCCTAGACGAGCCAACCAACCATCTGGATATCAAGTATCAGCTAGACTTGTTAGCCATTGTAAAGGAACTCAAGATCAATGTTCTAGCTGTCCTGCATGATATTCAACTTGCTTGTCGCTATTCGGATTATCTCTATCTGATGAAAGAGGGAGAAATCCTTTACCAAGGGACTCCAAAGGAGACCATCACCCCGGAGTCATTGCAAACTGTATACGGAGTTCAAAGTCAGGTTACTTGGACCGAGGACCAGCAAGCCATGATTCACTATTTATAAGAATGAAAAGGAAAACAAGATGAAAAAAACACTCAGTATTTTACTCATAACAGTAGCTACTCTAACCATGGCAGCTTGTGGTAATACTACTACAGAAAAAACTACCACACAGTCTAGCACAGAGACAAGTCAAAAGGTTAAAGCAGAGACGACTTATCCGTTAACGGTTAAGACCTATGATGCTAAAGGAAATGAAGTCGAACAAGTCTTTGACAAGGCACCTGAAAAAGTTATCACCAACAATCTTTCAACCACTGAAATCTTATTGGAGTTGGGGTTGAAGGATAAAATTGTTGGCATGCTCAATCCAGACAATGCTGTGACGGACAAATACAAGGACGCGATTGCGACTATTCCTCAAATTGGGGATAAAAAAACAGTCTCACAAGAGACAGTCCTTTCTTATGAGCCAGACGCTGTGATGGGTCGAAACATGATGTTTTCTGAAAAATCCTTGGGGACAGTTAGCACTTGGAATGAAAACAAAATCCCAGTTTATACGCAAAAAGCTTCTCTCTCAACAATTCAGCAAGATTTGGGGAATATCGTAGAAGATGTCAAAAATCTTGGAATGATTTTTAATGTGCAGGACAAGTCCAATGAATACGCAGCCCAATTACAAACTAAAATTGACGCTGTTAAGAAAGCAAACACAGTAAGTCAAGGTGAAAAGAAAAAGGCTTTGATTATGGTTGCTTATAATGATGAAACCTTCGGTGCCTACAAGTCTGCTTTGCAAGAAAGTTTGCTGAACCAACTTGGTTATACAAACGTTGCTACGGGGACATCAGGCTTGACCTTGGAAAATCTCGTGTCAATGGATCCTGAATTGATTATCTATGTAACCAGCGATCGCAATAAAAAATTGGATGAAAAAGCAGTAGAGTTGATGAAGGCAAATGCTGTTTTGGAAAGCGTTCCTGCTATTAAGAATCAAAAAATCATGACCATCTCTTACGATGAGTTGATGGATTATGGTCCAGCAGTGATTGATTCCCTTGAGAAAATCAATGACTTTATCAATAAATAATGAGTTTGATTGGGAAGGAATTCAAGTCAAAATCAGCCTTCCTTCTAACTACGATCCCAATCAAACCTATCCGGCTATTTTATTGAATGATGGAAACTTGGATTTCCTATCGTCCCTTTCCGAATCTGCGATTTTAGTGGGCTTGACCTCTAAAAATCGCCTAGATGACTACACTCCCTGGGCGACATCGGCTCTGAGAGATGGAGCTCCAGATTTTGGAGGTCAGGCCAAGGTCTATCATGATCATTTGTTTGGAGGTTTTTTGGACAAGTTGCAGTCGCTTTATCGCCTGGACGAAACTCGCCTTGCTTATGGAGGTTATTCACTAGGTGGTTTGGCGGCAGTCTACAGTCTTTTCGGCTTTGACAAGATTTCCTGTGTCTTTTCCATCTGCGGTTCCTTTTGGTATCCTGATTTTGTGACTTACTGCAAGGCAGAGACAGTGAAAAATCTAGACTGTTTGCTGTATTTACAGAACGGTCAAACAGAAGGAACCTATCATACTAATCGCTTGGCTCAAGCACCAGTCTATGCTGAGCAGATTCATATCAGTCTTCAGAAATGCTATCCGAACGGCCAGTTTGTCTTTGATCCTTATGGACACCATGAACAAGTAGCTGAGCGATTTCTAGCTTTTTCCAGTTGGTTGGCCCAAAAATGGAAAATCGAATAAAAGATTTATCCCTTGGCAAAAGCCAAGGGATTGTTGTATTTGTTTAACCAAGGTTTTCTCTCTTTTTATCTGGATTCCATACGAAGCTTGCGATAAAGCTAAAGATGATGGTTAGGATAGCGAGGATAATCGCAAGGATAAGGGCAGGGATACGGATAAACCACCAGAGTGGGTTTGGTTTTTTATCATTGTGCCATTGTTTCGTTTCTTCGTCCAAACGTTGAAATTCTACTTGGATGCGATTGGCGACTGTTTCAATGCCTTCATCATTCATTTTCTTGATATCTGAGATATCGATTGGATTTCCAAAGTTCATATCGACACGCTCACGGCTAACCAAGCCTTTCAAGGTCATAGGACCTGTGTAGGTAACCGGCATAATACGGACCTTGGCCATTTTGGCAATCAGGGCAACTCCACCCTTGACATCGTTTGAGTGACGGCTCCCACTTGGAAACATGATGAGAGAGCGATCACTTTTTTTGAGAACATTGATAGGGTATTTGATGGCTGAGGCGCTAGGATTTTCCCGGTCGATAGGAAAGGCACCACACATACGAATCCACCAACCAAAGATACGGTTAGTAAAGAGTTCTTTTTTGGCCATAAAGATAAACTGTTTTGGCTTGGTTGCAAAGGCCATGTAAACAGGATCCCACCAAGTGCGGTGAGGCGCAACCAAAATATAATTTTCATCTTGATTAGGAATTTTATCAGTATTATGATAGTGGGCATTGCCATTGATGGACCATAGGAGCAAGACAACCAATCCACGTAAATAAGTATAAAACATGCGATCTCCTTCGATTATTTTCTTGTTATTATTATACCTTATCAAAGGAGGGCTGGCAAACTTTTTCCATTTGTAATAAGTATATTTAGGATGAGATTAGTATTCTATCATAAAAAATGATATGATAGAATTTATGGATAAAAATAAGATTATGGGATTAACCCAAAGAGAAGTCAAGGAAAGACAGGCTAAGGGCTTGGTCAATGATTTTACTGCATCGGCCAGTACTAGCACTTGGCAAATCGTTAAACGAAATGTCTTTACCCTTTTTAACGCTTTGAACTTTGCCATTGCTTTGTCCCTTGCCTTTGTGCATGCTTGGAGTAATTTGGTCTTTTTTGCCGTTATCTGCTTTAACGCTTTTTCTGGGATTGTGACCGAGCTGCGGGCTAAACACATGGTGGACAAGCTCAATCTCATGACCAAGGAAAAGGTCAAGACTATTCGTGATGGTCAGGAAGTTGCTCTTAATCCGGAAGAATTGGTGCTAGGAGATATCATTCGTCTGTCTGCAGGAGAGCAGATTCCCAGTGATGCCTTGGTTTTGGAAGGCTTTGCGGAAGTCAATGAAGCCATGTTGACGGGGGAAAGTGATTTGGTGCAAAAGGAAGTTGATACCTTGCTTTTGTCAGGAAGTTTCCTAGCTAGTGGGTCAGTTTTAGCTCAAGTTCACCATGTCGGTGCAGACAACTATGCTGCCAAGCTCATGCTGGAAGCCAAGACCGTGAAACCAATCAACTCTCGTATCATGAAATCGCTGGACAAGTTGGCTGGTTTTACTGGGAAAATTATCATTCCTTTTGGTCTAGCTCTCTTGCTAGAAGCCTTGATTTTAAAAGGCCTGCCTCTCAAGTCATCCGTTGTAAACTCGTCGACAGCCCTTCTAGGAATGTTGCCCAAAGGAATCGCCCTTTTGACCATTACTTCGCTCTTGACAGCGGTGATTAAGTTGGGCTTGAAAAAGGTCTTGGTGCAGGAGATGTACTCTGTTGAGACCTTGGCGCGCGTGGATATGCTCTGTCTGGACAAGACGGGCACCATCACCCAAGGAAAGATGCAGGTGGAGGCTGTTCTTCCACTGACGGAAACTTACGGTGAAGAGGCTATTGCCAGCATCCTGACAAGCTATATGGCCCATAGTGAGGATAAGAATCCAACTGCCCAAGCTATTCGCCAGCGATTCCAAGGCCAAGTAGCCTATCCTATGCTCTCTAATCTTCCCTTCTCCAGCGACCGCAAGTGGGGAGCTATGGAATTGGAAGGTTTGGGGACAGTTTTCTTAGGGGCGCCTGAGATGTTGCTGGACTCAGAAGTCCCTGAAGCCAGAGAGGCCTTGGAGAGAGGTTCACGTGTCTTGGTCTTAGCTCTCAGTCAGGAGAAATTAGACCATCACAAACCACAAAAACCATCTGATATTCAGGCTCTAGCCTTGCTGGAAATCTTGGACCCTATTCGAGAAGGAGCAGCTGAGACGCTGGACTATCTCCGTTCTCAGGAAGTGGGCCTCAAGATTATCTCTGGTGACAATCCAGTTACGGTGTCCAGTATTGCCCAGAAGGCTGGTTTTGCGGACTACTACAGCTATGTAGATTGCTCGAAAATTACGGATGAGGAATTGATTGCTATGGCGGAGGAGACTGCGATTTTCGGACGTGTTTCCCCTCATCAAAAGAAACTCATCATCCAAACGCTGAAAAAAGCGGGTCATACAACGGCTATGACAGGGGATGGAGTTAATGATATCCTGGCCCTTCGTGAGGCGGATTGTTCTATCGTGATGGCTGAGGGAGATCCTGCGACTCGTCAGATTGCTAATCTGGTTCTTTTGAACTCTGACTTTAATGATGTTCCTGAGATTCTATTTGAAGGTCGTCGCGTGGTCAATAACATTGCTCATATCGCTCCGATTTTCTTGATAAAGACCATCTATTCCTTCCTGTTAGCAGTCATCTGTATTGCCAGTGCTTTACTAGGTCGGTCTGAGTGGATTTTGATTTTCCCCTTCATTCCAATCCAGATTACCATGATTGACCAGTTCGTGGAAGGTTTCCCACCATTCGTTCTGACTTTTGAACGAAATATCAAACCTGTTGAGCCAAACTTCCTCAGAAAATCTATGCTTCGTGCCCTACCAAGTGCACTCATGGTCGTCTTCAGCGTCCTGTTTGTAAAAATATTTGGAAGTAGCCAAGGTTGGTCTGAGTTAGAAATCTCAACCCTCCTCTATTATCTACTTGGATCTATTGGTTTCTTATCCGTATTTAGAGCCTGCATACCATTCACCCTCTGGCGTGTCCTCTTGATTGTCTGGTCAGTAGGAGGCTTCCTAGCCACAGCTCTCTTCCCAAGAATCCAAAAACTGCTTGAAATTTCGACATTAACAGGACAAACATTGCCTGTCTATGGTGTCATGATGTTGGTCTTTACCGTGATTTTCATCCTGACTAGTCGCTATCAAGCCAGAAAATAAAGAAAGACTGCAATCTGTGGATTGTGGTCTTTTTTGGGTGCAAGATAGCTAGCTGAAATGTGGTATAATAAGAGGGAATAGAGTTTGGAAAGTGAGAGAAGATGATTTCAAAGAGATTAGAATTAGTGGCTTCCTTTGTGCCACAGGGAGCCATTTTACTAGATGTGGGAAGTGACCATGCTTATCTGCCTATCGAGTTGGTCGAAAGAGGCCAAATCAAAAGTGCCATTGCGGGTGAGGTGGTGGAAGGCCCCTATCAGTCTGCGGTCAAAAATGTTGAGGCGCACGGTCTAAAAGAGAAAATCCAAGTCCGTTTAGCAAATGGCTTGGCAGCCTTTGAAGAGGCAGATCAGGTATCTGTCATCACCATTGCTGGCATGGGAGGTCGTTTGATTGCTAGGATTTTAGAAGAAGGCTTGGACAAGCTAGCTAATGTAGAGCGTTTAATCCTCCAACCCAATAATCGTGAAGATGATTTGCGTATCTGGCTACAAGAGAACGGATTTCAGATTGTAGCTGAAAGCATCTTAGAAGAAGCTGGCAAGTTTTACGAGATTTTGGTAGTGGAAGCAGGACAAATGAAGTTATCAGCCAGTGATGTCCGCTTTGGTCCTTTTTTGTTTAAAGAGGTCAGTCCAGTCTTTGTCCAAAAATGGCAAAAAGAAGCTGTTAAACTAGAGTTTGCCCTCGGACAAATCCCAGAAAAAAATTTGGAGGAACGTCAAGTTCTAGTAGATAAAATTCAAGCCATCAAGGAGATGCTCCATGTTAGCAAGTGAAGTAATTAACGCATATGAAGCCTTTTGCCCTCAGGAATTTTCAATGGAGGGAGACAGTCGTGGTCTGCAAATTGGCACTTTAGACAAGGATATCCAAAGGGTCATGGTGGCTCTGGATATCCGTGAAGAAACGGTGGCTGAAGCCATTGAAAAGGGTGTGGACTTGATTATTGTCAAGCACGCGCCGATTTTCCGTCCTATCAAGGATTTGGTCGCCAGCCGTCCACAAAATCAGATTTACATTGATCTCATCAAGCATGACATTGCAGTTTATGTCAGCCATACCAATATTGACATCGTTGAAAATGGTCTCAATGATTGGTTTTGCCAGATGCTAGGAATCGAGGAGACAACTTATCTTCAGGAGACGGGTCCTGAACGTGGAATTGGACGTATTGGGAATGTTCAGCCTCAGACTTTTGGGGAATTGGCCCAGAATGTCAAGCAAGTCTTTGGTTTAGATAGTCTTCGATTGGTGCATTATCAAGAGACTGATTTACAGAAGCCTATTTCAAGAGTGGCCATCTGTGGTGGCAGCGGGCAGTCTTTCTATAAGGATGCTTTGGCAAAGGGGGCAGATGTTTATATCACTGGTGATATTTACTACCACACTGCCCAGGATATGCTGTCTGATGGGTTACTGGCATTGGACCCAGGTCACTATATTGAAGTGCTTTTTGTGGAAAAAATTGCAGCACTCCTTAGTCAATGGAAAGAGGAAAAAGGCTGGACAATCGATATTGTACCTAGTCAAGCATCGACCAATCCTTTCCACCATATCTAGTTAGAAAGTGAAAACAATGAAAAAAGTTGCCATTATCGGAGCAGGGATTGTAGGTGCAACAGCTGCCTACTACCTCTCTAAAGAAAGTGACCTAGAAGTAACCGTCTTTGACCATGGACAAGGTCAGGCTACCAAGGCCGCAGCAGGAATTATCAGCCCTTGGTTTTCCAAACGCCGCAATAAGGCCTGGTACAAAATGGCGCGCTTGGGGGCTGACTTTTATGTGGATTTGTTGGCTGATTTAGAAAAGTCAGGACAAGAAATCGACTTTTATCAGCGTTCGGGGGTTTTTCTCTTGAAAAAGGATGAATCCAAGCTAGAAGAACTCTATCAACTAGCCCTCCAGCGTAGAGAAGAATCTCCCTTGATAGGGCAATTAGCTATTCTGGACCAAGCATCAGCTAACGAATTATTCCCTGGCTTGCAGGGATTTGACCACCTGCTCTACGCTTCTGGTGGAGCGAGAGTAGATGGCCAACTTTTAGTGACTCGTTTGCTAGAAGCCAGTCAGGTCAAGCTGGTCAAAGAAAAAGTAACTCTGACACCTTTAGCATCAGGTTACCAGATTGACGAAGAGGTGTTTGATCAGGTTATTTTGGCGACGGGAGTTTGGTTGGGGGATATGTTAGAACCCTTGGGTTATGCTGTGGATGTACGTCCTCAAAAAGGACAACTCCGAGATTATCAACTTGCCCAAGACATGGAAGCTTACCCTGTTGTTATGCCAGAAGGGGAGTGGGATTTGATTCCTTTTGCAGGTGGGAAATTGTCCTTAGGTGCTACTCATGAAAATGACATGGGGTTTGATTTGACGGTAGATGAAACCTTACTCCAACAAATGGAGGAGGCAGCCTTGCCTCACTATCCTAGTTTAGTAGAAGCTACCAGAGCTGGTGAGCGTGTGGGAATCCGTGCCTACACTAGTGATTTCTCACCTTTCTTTGGGCAGGTGCCAGAATTGTCAGGTGTCTATGCAGCCAGTGGACTAGGTTCATCAGGTCTCACAACGGGCCCTATCATTGGTTACCACCTAGCTCAACTGGTCCAAAGTAGGGAAATGACCTTAGACCCAGCAAACTACCCAATTGAAAACTATGTCAAACGACTAAAAATCGAATAAATATTTTACTGAAATTTTAGCTTAGCTTCTAGGATGGCAAATGACATTCCCTATCAAAAATGGTAAAATAAGAAAAAATAATCCGAGAATCGAGGAAAACAGATGCAAGAAAAGATTTTGGTAACGGGTGGAGCAGGTTTTATCGGAACCCACACTGTTATTGAGTTAATCCAAGCAGGTCATCAGGTTGTTGTGGTGGATAACCTTGTGAATAGTAACAGAAAAAGTTTAGAAGTTGTTGAGAGAATTACAGGAGTTGAAGTTCCGTTCTATGAGGCAGATATCCGTGATACCGATACCCTCAGAGATATTTTCAAGCAAGAAGAACCAACTGGTGTCATTCACTTTGCTGGTTTAAAGGCTGTTGGCGAATCAACACGTATCCCTCTTGCCTACTATGACAACAATATCGCTGGAACTGTTAGTCTTTTGAAGGTCATGGAAGAAAACAACTGTAAAAACATCATTTTCAGTTCTTCTGCGACAGTTTACGGAGATCCTCATACAGTGCCAATCTTGGAAGATTTCCCACTTTCAGTGACCAATCCATACGGTCGTACCAAACTTATGCTAGAGGAAATTTTGACAGATATCTACAAGGCAGACTCAGAATGGAATGTGGTCTTACTTCGTTACTTTAACCCAATAGGAGCCCATGAGAGTGGTGATTTGGGAGAAAATCCAAACGGTATTCCAAACAACCTCTTGCCGTATGTGACTCAAGTAGCTGTTGGAAAATTAGAGCAAGTACAAGTCTTCGGAGACGATTACGATACAGAAGATGGAACAGGTGTTCGTGACTATATCCACGTTGTTGACTTGGCTAAAGGTCACGTTGCAGCTCTGAAAAAAATCCAAAAAGGCTCAGGTCTAAACGTTTATAATCTTGGAACAGGTAAAGGCTACTCAGTTCTTGAAATCATCCAAAATATGGAAAAAGCAGTGGGACGTCCAATTCCTTATCGTATCGTAGACCGTCGCCCAGGGGACATCGCAGCCTGCTATTCAGATCCTGCAAAAGCCAAAGCAGAACTCGGCTGGGAAGCAGAACTCGGCATCACCCAAATGTGCGAAGACGCATGGCGTTGGCAAAGCAAGCATCCAAATGGATTTGAAGACTAAGATGGTGATGTCAATCATTGTCCCCTGTTTAAACGAAGAGGAAGTACTTCCTCTTTTTTATCAGGCTCTGGAAGCTTTACTTCCAGATTTGGAAACAGAAATCGAGTATGTCTTTGTCGACGATGGATCAAGTGATGGGACTTTGGAACTCTTAAAGACCTATCGGGAGCAAAATTCGGCAGTGCATTATCTTTCTTTCTCACGAAATTTTGGCAAAGAAGCAGCTCTGTATGCAGGCTTACAATATGCGATAGGAGATCTGGTGGTGGTAATGGATGCAGACCTCCAGGATCCTCCTAGTATGTTGCTTGAGATGAAAAACTTACTAGACCAAAATGCAGATTTGGACTGCGTAGGAACACGGAGAACCAGTCGGGAGGGAGAACCCTTCTTTCGTAGTTTCTGTGCTAATCTCTTTTACCGCCTTATGCAAAAAATCAGTCCAGTAGCCTTGCCCTCAGGTGTCCGTGATTTTCGCATGATGAGACGGTCTGTGGTCGATGCCATTTTAGCTTTGACCGAGTCCAATCGTTTTTCTAAGGGACTCTTCGCATGGGTCGGTTTCAAAACCTACTATTTGGACTATCCAAATGTCGAAAGGCAGGCTGGCAAGACCAGTTGGAGTTTTAGGCAACTCTTTTTCTACTCCATTGAAGGGATTGTTAATTTTTCAGATTTTCCCTTGATTATAGCCTTTGCGGCTGGTCTACTATCTTGTTTTATTTCTCTGCTTATGACCTTTTTTGTTGTGGTTCGGACCCTCATTTTGGGCAATCCGACATCAGGTTGGACCTCTCTGATGGCTGTTATTCTCTTTCTTGGGGGAATCCAACTCTTGACAATTGGGATTCTGGGCAAGTACATCAGTAAGATTTATCTAGAGACTAAAAAAAGACCACTTTATCTTATCAAAGAAAAAAGCGACCTTCCTGATTTTACAGAAAAAAATAAAGTGAAAAGACTATAATTTTACATGGAAATGTGCTAAACTGGAGGGAGTGGATTATCGCCATTGATTTAGGCTTCCTGGTTTCCAATCAGGGCGCGAGTTGGGCAATTTTTAACAGCCTCTAAGACATCCTGACTAGGAGAAATTTCTTTTTCCAGTTGGTCAGGGTCATCGTAAAAACGCACGATTCCATTATCGTGGTAATCAAATAAATCAGAATAAGTTTGGCAAAGCCCACAGGCGATACATCGTTCAGGTATAAGTGTGATTTTCATATTTATATTGTAATAAGAAAAGTAAAAAAAAACAAGGAGTAAGGTATGGCAAAAGAACCGTGGCAAGAAGATATTTATGAAAATCAAGAAGAAACAAGAGCAGGCCGTCGTTCGCGATCACAGGGTGGTGGAGTTATAGCGAATCGTATCTTGACTATTTTAGCAAGTATTTTCTTTGTGATTGTAGTCGTGATGATTATTGTTCTCATCTATCTTTCATCAGGTGGGAGTAATCGCACGGCAGCCTTGAAAGATTTTCACGATTCTGATGCAAATGTAGTACAGATTTCATCTTCTAGTAGTTCAGAGCAGGCATCTTCTAGTTCGGAGGAAAAGGTAGAAGAGTCATCTAGTAGTTCAGAACATCCAACTGATCCAGAAGGGACGACAAAAGTCTTAGCTGGAGAAGGAGAAGCAGCCATTGCCGCTCGCGCTGGGATTTCGATTGCGCAGTTAGAGGCTTTGAATCCTGGGCACATGGCTACAGGATCTTGGTTTGCTAATCCAGGTGATGTTGTTAAAATCAAATAGGAGTTGATATGAAAACAATTCAAATTGCTATTGACGGCCCTGCTTCAAGTGGTAAGAGTACGGTCGCAAAGATTATTGCTAAAGACTTTGGATACACCTACCTAGATACAGGTGCTATGTATCGTGCTGCGACTTATATGGCTCTTAAGAACCAATTAGGAGTTGAACAAGTCGAAGCACTTTTAGCCTTGTTGGACCAGCATCCAATCAGTTTTGGGCGCTCAGAAACTGGAGAACAGCTTGTCTTTGTAGGAGATGTGGATATTACCCATCCTATCCGTGAAAATGAAGTGACCAATCATGTTTCTGCCATTGCGGCAATTCCTGAAGTACGTGAGAAACTAGTTTCTCTCCAACAAGAAATCGCCCAGCAAGGTGGTATTGTCATGGATGGTCGCGATATTGGAACGGTTGTATTGCCACAAGCAGAATTAAAAATTTTCCTAGTGGCTTCAGTCGATGAGAGAGCAGAGCGCCGTTACAAGGAAAATATTGCCAAGGGAATTGAAACAGACCTTGAAACCCTAAAAGAGGAAATTGCTGCGCGTGACTACAAGGATAGTCATCGTGAGACTTCACCTCTCAAACAAGCAGAGGATGCTGTCTACCTTGATACAACTGGTTTGAACATTCAAGAAGTAGTTGCAAAAATCAAAGCAGAAGCTGAAAAAAGAATGTAAATGTGGAAAAGCCGATAGATTGATATCGGTTTTTTCTAAATTTGTCAAAATGCTGATTTTAGGGTATAATAGTTGCTGTTCGAGAAATTTTGATTTTCAAAGAATAGTGAATGATGATAAGGAGAAACCATGAATAACTTACCAAATTGCCCAAAATGTAACTCAGAGTATGTCTACGAAGACGGTGCCCTACTGGTTTGCCCAGAGTGTGCTCATGAGTGGAATCCTGCTGAAGTTGCAGAAGTAGAAGAGGGCATTGTCGCTATCGATGCCAACGGAAATAAATTGGCTGATGGTGATACAGTAACCCTCATCAAGGACTTGAAAGTAAAAGGTGCGCCAAAAGATTTGAAACAAGGGACGCGCGTGAAGAATATCCGCATCGTAGAAGGCGACCACAATATCGACTGTAAAATTGATGGCTTTGGTGCCATGAAACTCAAATCAGAGTTTGTGAAGAAAATTTAAGCATGTCAAAACACTATAAACTTGTATTTTATAGCCGTATCTTCTTGTTTCTAGCGGCTTTTACGGGAGTTTATCTTGAAATCGCCAAGCATGGTGGATTTGGGATGCTGCTCTATTATACGGTTCTGTCCAACCTCTTAGTCGCGATTTTTACGCTCTATCTCCTAAAGGTTATGAGCCGTTTAGGTGAAAACTGGCAAAGATCAAGTCTCTTGCGCTTAAAAGGTGGGGTCACCATGAGTATCATGATTACCTGTGTGATTTACCATTTCCTCTTAGCGCCCATTGCGACTAATTTCTATACTCTAGAAAATTTCCTTTGCCACTATATCGTTCCCCTTTGGTTTTTAGCAGATACCCTCTTTTTTGACAAACAGGGTCAATATAAGATTTGGGATCCAGTTGTGTGGACGATTTTACCCTTGCTGTATATGATTTTTGCTCTTTTTAATGGCTTGGTATTGAGACTTGATGTTCCTAATTCTAAGGTCAGTCCCTTCCCTTACTTCTTTTTGAATGTAAACAAGGGTTGGGATGTCGTGTTCAAGTGGTGTCTGATTATTTTTGTTGCCTATATGGTGGCAGGATTTATCTTCTACTTTATCAAGCAAATCAAGAGAAAGTCATCCTAAGATACAAGGGATTCATTTTCGAGTTTAAGAAGGAGTCTATACACTAAAGAGGCTTCTTCTTTTCTTGCTTGTTTGATGACTATCAAAAAAGTAGAAGATTAAGAGAAATATAGAAAGAGATTTCATGAAACAATTTTTAGAACGGGCCAGTATTTTGGCTCTCTCCCTCGTTTTGATTACGTCCTTTTCCATCTCGAGTGCCCTGCCAGCTATGTTTGACTATTATCAAGGTTATCCTAAGGAACAAATTGAGCTCTTGGCGAGCTTGCCATCCTTTGGAATCATGATGATGTTACTACTAAATGGTTTCTTAGAAAAGATATTTCCTGAGCGCTTACAGATTAGTTTGGGATTGCTGATTTTATCACTGAGTGGAACAGCACCATTTTGGTATCAAGCCTATCCCTTTGTCTTTGGAACACGGATTCTTTTCGGTTTGGGTGTTGGGATGATTAATGCCAAGGCCATTTCCATTATCAGTGAACGCTATCAAGGAAAAACGCGAATTCAGATGTTAGGGTTACGCGGTTCTGCAGAGGTCGTTGGGGCCTCTCTCATCACCTTGGCAGTCGGCCAGTTATTGGTCTTTGGTTGGACAGCTACCTTCTTAGCCTATAGTGCTGGATTTTTGGTGCTGATCCTTTATCTGTTCTTTGTCCCTTATGGAAAATCAAAGAAAGAAGTTAAGAAAAAAGCGAAGGAAGCAAGTCGTTTAACTCGAGAAATGAAAGGCTTGATTTTTATCCTAGCTATTGAAGCAGCGGTTGTAGTTTGTACCAATACGGCTATTACTATCCGTATTCCAAGTTTGATGGTGGAAAGAGGACTTGGGGATGCCCAGTTATCTAGTTTTGTTCTTAGTGTCATGCAGTTAATCGGGATTGTGGCTGGGGTGAGTTTTTCTTTCTTGATTTCTATCTTTAAAGAAAAGCTGCTTCTATGGTCGGGTATTACCTTTGGCTTAGGGCAAATCGTGATTGCCCTGTCTCCATCCTTGTGGGTAGTAGTAGCAGGAAGTATTCTTGCTGGTTTTGCCTACAGTGTGGCCTTGACGACAGTCTTTCAACTTGTCTCTGAACGAATTCCAGCTAAACTCCTCAATCAAGCAACTTCCTTTGCTGTATTAGGCTGTAGTTTTGGAGCCTTTACGACCCCATTTGTTCTAGGTGCAATCGGCTTACTAACACAAAATGGGATGTTGGTCTTTGCTATCTTAGGATTTTGGTTGATTGCAATCTCTATCTTTGTCATGTACCTACTTCAAAAGAGAGCTTAGGATTGGTTTCCTAAGTTTTTCTTTTGAGATTTTTGTACCCATACAATTTTAAATTTTGTACCTTGTCTACAGACTAATTTCTTGATAGAATAAAAATTATGACAAGATACAAAGCAACTATTTCCTATGATGGTTACGCCTTCGCTGGTTTTCAGCGCCAGCCTCATGCGCGTAGCGTTCAGGAGGAAATTGAAAAAACCTTGACTAGATTGAATAAGGGGCAAGCTATTACTGTTCACGGTGCTGGTAGGACAGATAGTGGGGTTCATGCCCTGGGACAGGTGATTCATTTTGACTTGCCCTATCAGATGGATGAGGAGAAGCTCCGTTTTGCTCTGGACACCCAGTCCCCTGAAGATATTGATGTGATTTCGATTGAGCTTGTGGCAGATGATTTTCATTGCCGTTATGCCAAACATAGCAAGACCTATGAGTTTATCGTAGATAGGGGCCGTCCTAAAAATCCTATGCGACGTCACTATGCCACTCACTTTCCTTATCCGCTTGATGTGGAACGGATGCAGGAGGCTGTCAAAAAGCTAGAGGGGACCCATGATTTTACCGGTTTTACAGCCTCTGGGACTAGTGTAGAAGATAAGGTTCGCACCATTACAGAAGCTAGTTTAACAGTCGATGAGACAGGTCAGTTTTTGATTTTTACCTTTTCAGGAAATGGTTTCTTGTATAAGCAGATTCGTAATATGGTGGGGACACTGCTCAAAATCGGAAATAATCGAATGCCAGTAGAGCAGATTGACCTGATCTTGGAGAAAAAGGACAGGCAACTTGCAGGTCCCACTGCAGCACCAAATGGTTTATATTTAAAGGAGATTCGTTATGAAGAATAATCGTATTTTAGCACTTTCAGGAAATGATATTTTTAGTGGTGGTGGTTTGTCCGCTGATTTGGCTACCTATACCTTGAACGGCTTGCATGGCTTTGTAGCAGTGACTTGTTTGACAGCCTTGACAGAAAAAGGATTTGAAGTCTTTCCAACTGACGATACCATTTTTCAACATGAATTAGATAGCTTGCGTGATGTGGAATTTGCAGGTATTAAGATTGGTCTTCTACCAACTGTCAGTGTAGCTGAGAAGGCATTGGACTTTATCAAACAACGCCCAGGAGTGCCTGTGGTTCTGGACCCTGTCTTGGTCTGCAAGGAAACACACGACGTAGCAGTTAGTGAACTCTGCCAAGAGTTGATTCGCTTTTTCCCTCATGTCAGTGTGATTACGCCTAATCTTCCTGAAGCAGAATTACTAGCAGATCAAGAGATTAAAACCCTTGAAGATATGAAAACTGCAGCACAGAAATTGCATGACTTAGGAGCGCCAGCAGTCATTATCAAGGGAGGCAATCGTCTTAGTCAGGACAAGGCTGTAGATGTCTTTTATGATGGACAGACCTTTACAGTGTTGGAAAATCCTGTTATCCAAGGGCAAAATGCTGGCGCAGGTTGTACTTTTGCCTCAAGCATTGCCAGTCACTTGGTTAAAGGTGATGAACTTTTACCAGCAGTAGAAAGCTCTAAGGCTTTCGTTTATCGTGCTATTGCACAAGCAGATCAGTATGGAGTAAGACAATATGAAGCAAACCAAAACAACTAAAATCGCCCTTGTATCCCTATTAACCGCCCTCTCTGTGGTTCTAGGTTATTTCTTAAAAATTCCAACACCGACAGGCATTCTAACTCTTTTAGATGCGGGTGTCTTCTTCGCGGCCTTCTACTTTGGTAGTCGTGAAGGGGCTGTAGTCGGAGGACTAGCAGGTTTCTTGATTGACCTCTTATCAGGCTATCCTCAGTGGATGTTATTTAGCTTGGTCAATCATGGCTTGCAGGGATTTTTCGCAGGATTTAAAGGAAAAACTCAGTGGTTAGGCCTTATCTTAGCAACGATTGCCATGGTAGGGGGTTACGCCTTGGGTTCTACTTTGATGAATGGCTGGGCATCAGCCCTACCAGAAATTCTACCAAATTTCATGCAAAATATAGTAGGGATGATTGTAGGATTTATTATTAGTCAAAGTATCAAGAAGATTAAGTAATGAGGCTGAGTCAAAAGTCTTTCAAATAAGAAAAACGCATAGTATCAGGTGTTGAAAACCTTGATACTATGCGTTTTATTGTGGGAAGATTTTATACTCTTCGAAAATATCTTCAAACCGCGTCAGCGTCGCCTTACCGTATATATGTGACTGACTTCGTCAGTCTTATCTACAACCTCAAAACAGTGTTTTGAGCAACCTGCGGCTAGCTTCCTAGTTTGCTCTTTGATTTTCATTGAGTATTAGATGAATTTTAATCAAAATAAAGCAAGTCTTTGCTGGTGCTTGTAAAGAGGTCGAAGCCATCCTTGGTAACAACACCGCAGTCTTCAATACGAACACCGACTTTACCAGGGATATAGATACCTGGTTCAACAGAGAAGCACATGCCTTCTTCGATGACCATGTCGTTTCCTTCCATGATAGATGGGAATTCGTGGACATCCATACCGATACCGTGACCAAGACGGTGGTTGAAGTACTCGCCGTAACCAGCTTTTCCGATGACCTCACGGGCAGCACGGTCCACTTCATGGGCAGTCACACCTGGTTTGATAAAGTCAAGAGCAGCTTGTTGGGCTTCAAGAGTCAAGTTATAAATGTCTTTCTTGAATTGGTCAGGTTTGCCGACTGCGACTGTACGAGTCATATCTGACGCATAGCCGTTGACTAGAACACCAAGGTCAAAGAGTAGAAGAGCATCATTTTCAACCTTATTAGCTGCTGGAATACCGTGTGGATTTGCAGCATTATCACCTGTCAAGACCATGGTGTCAAAGCTCATTTCATAGCCTTCACGTTTCATAGCAAAGTCAATTTGAGCGATAATATCTGTCTCTGTCTTATCAAGAGAAATATTATCAAAACCAACCTTAACAGCCTTGTCCGCATAGAGACCTGCAACCATCATTTTTTGCACTTCATCAGCTGATTTGATGAGGCGCATGCGTTGGATACGAGGAGTGAGGTTTTCAAATTCAGCAGTTTCAAAGACTATTTTCAAGCCATGATATTTGGTCAAGATGAGATTGTCAAACTCAACAGCGACACGTTTGAAATCAAGCTGTGGAAGAGCATGTTTCATTTTTTGCCATGGATTTTCAGAATCCACATAGCCCACAACTGGGAAGGAAACAGTGCTAGTAGCACGCTCAACTTCAAGGGCTGGGACAAAGAGGAGGGGTTCTTGATCCGCTAGGACAAAAAGGAACATTTGACGTTCATGGGGATCACTGTAAAAGCCAGTGAGGTAATTGATTGTGACGGGGTCAGATACGACAGCGACGTCTAGTTTTTCTGATTCAAGATATGTTACGATTTGTTGTAATTTAGACATATGCTACCTTCTTTCTACCCCTCTATTTTGGCAAAAAATGAGAGAAAATGCAAGGGAGAAGGGCAAAATAACAGACAAAAAGAACTCCGACAAGATAACAGAGTTCTTTGATATAATTTCCTTTTGTTTAAGAAAAGTCAGCCTTGCTTTTGACGTCGCTGTATTCTTCAGCGATTTCTTGGCTGAGAATGTCCTCATAAGCAGGGAGTTGAATGTCCTGACCATATTTCTTCTTGAGGGCGGTAGTGACTAGGCGATAAGCCAGATTGGCATTACGAGAGAGGATAGGTCCGTGGAAGTAGGAACCAAAGACATTCTTGTAATGAACCCCTTCGCCGACTTTTTCTTCGTTGTTTCCATTTCCATAGACAACCTGTCCCAGCGGTTTTTGGTCATCTGAGAGGAAGGTACGGCCCTGATGATTTTCAAAACCATAGTAGGTTTCATCGAAATCTTCATTGTGAATCTTGATGTCACCGATAAAACGGTTATTAGTCTGGTTGAGGGTGTAGTGGCCCATAACCCCTAGCCCTTCGATGCGTTTGCCTGAAGCTTCAATATAATATTGCCCCAATAGTTGGAAACCACCACAGATAGCCAGAACCACACCGTCGTTTTGGATGTAGTTGTCAATGCTCTTTTTTTTAGCAGGTAGGTCGTCTGCAATGATACTTTGTTCAAAGTCTTGACCGCCACCGAAAAAGGCAATGTCGTAGTGATTTTCATCAAAGTTATCATGGAGAGAAACGATGTCAACCGTCACATGGGCTCCCAGTTTTTCAGCCACATACTTGAGCATGAGGATGTTTCCATTGTCCCCGTAGGTATTCATGAGATTTCCGTAGAGGTGGGCAATGTTGAGCTGATAGGGGTAATTGCCATCTTTTGAGGAAAGTGAAGTATAAACCATTAGTTCATCTCCTTTCTAACAATCTGACGACTAGCCAGCAGTTCGCGGAATTCAAGCATAGCAGTATAGGTAGCCAGAATATAAGCATGCTTGCAGTCTTGGTTCTCAATTGTCTTAAGAACTTGCTCCAGACTACTTGTTTCAGTGATTTTATCAGCTGGATAACCTGTCACTCGGAGACGACGTGCAATTTCAGAATGGCGAACACCGCCAGCGTTGATTTCAGGAATGTCCATGTCAGTGATTTGTTCAAAATCAGCATCCCAGATCCAGCTGGTATCAATTCCATCTGCATAGTTGGCATTTAGGAGAACAGATAGACTAAATGGATAAGGTGCTAGTTTAATCATTTCGATAGCTTGGGTTGCACCGACTGGATTTTTAATTAAGACGAGGGTGCATTCCTTGTCACCGATATGGAAGGTTTCCTGGCGTCCAAAGACTGCACGGCTCTTATCAAATCCCTGCTTGATGAGTTGTGAATCTGCACCAAGGAAACGGGCGATGGCAACCGCAGCTAGGGCGTTGTAGATATTGTAGAGACCACCGATTTGAATACCGTATTCTTGGCCGTCTATGACAAAGCGAGAGCGATTGTTGGTCAACTCAACTAGTTCTGTCAAGCGATAGTTGAGATCAGGACGTTTACATCCACAACCTTCACAGATATAGGCACCCAAGTTTGCATAGGTATTATGTTCATATTTGAGGATGCCTTGGCAGTCAGGACAGAGAATCCCTTCGGTATTATAGTGAGCCAGTTGAGCTGGACCTTTCTCCAAGTCAAAACCAAAATACTCTACAGGATTTGGAATAGCTGGCTTGTAGAAAAGAGGACTGTCACCATTTAGGAGAACAGTAGCCGTAGGTACCTTACGAATAGCATCCAAAATCATCTTGTAAGTTGTGTAAATCTCACCATAGCGGTCCATCTGGTCACGGAAGATATTAGTGATAACAAATAAGCTTGGCTGGATATAGTCACAGATACGAGATAGACTGGCTTCGTCGATTTCTAGAACGGCAATATTTTTCCCAGTTTTAGAAGATTTGGCTGTTAAGAAGGTTGTCGCAATCCCTGTAATCATGTTGGCACCGCTTGGGTTAGTAAGAACCTGACCATAAACCTCTTTTAAAATGCCGACAGTGAGGGCAGTTGTCAGGGTTTTTCCGTTGGTTCCAGTGACCACGACAATCTCGTAGTTCTTAGCTAGGTTTTGTAAAATATCTTTATCAAATTGAAGGGCGACTTTTCCTGGAAGCGTACTTCCACGGCCAAGACGGCTTAAAATGAAGTGGGAAGAACGCCCAGCAAGAAGGCCCAAAGTAGTTTTTAATTTCATGTTTCTATTATATCATAAAAGAGGGAAAAGACAGATTTGATACTCAATGAAAATCAAAGAGCAAACTAGGAAGCTAGCCGCAGGCTGTACTTGAGTACGGCAAGGTGAAGCTGACGTGGTTTGAATTTGATTTTCGAAGAGTATGAGATTTCGCAGAAATGAAAACAGCCCTCTGAGGGCTGTTCAATACGATTGAATCTTAACTTAAATCGCAAACAAGTCATTCAAGTTCTCAGCCAAGGTTGGGTGAGTGAAGATTTGTTTTGTGAAGTAAGTGTAAGGAATCTTGTTGTCCATAGCAACAGTGATGATGTTGATGATTTCTTGAGAACCTTCTGAGAAGATGCTTGCTCCAAGAATTTCTTTTGTTTCAGTATTAACCACAGCTTTGAAAGCTCCACGAAGGTCTCCGTTTACGTGACCACGAGGCATTGCTGCAACTGGAATTTCCTTCACAGCGTATGGAAGTTTCAAATCAGCTGCTTGGCTTTCAGTCAAACCAACTTGTGAAAGTGCAGGTGTGATAAACATGGTGTTTGGTACATTGAGACGGTCTTCAAGTGTGTAGCTGCCATCTCCAGCAAGGTAGCTGTAAACAACACGGAAGTCATCAAGTGAAATGTAAGTAAATTGAAGGCCACCGTTGACATCTCCAACTGCAAAGACACCAGGAACGTTTGTTTGACAATGTTTGTCTACTTTAATAGCGCCACGTTCAGTTAGTTCAATATCTGTATTTTCAAGTTGAAGTGGTTCTACATTTGGTTTGCGTCCAGTTGCGTAAAGAAGGGCGTCGAAACGGTAAGTTTCATTTTCAGTTACGACAAGCACTTGGTCACCGTCATTTTTAATTTCAGTAGTACGGATATTTTGAAGCAATTCAATACCGTCTTCTTCCATGTATTGTTTAGCAAGAGCTGCGATGGAAGGTTCTGCACGAGGAAGGAAAGTATCCAAGGCATCTAGAACTGTGACCTTGCTTCCAAGTTTGTTGTAAAGGCCAGCAAATTCAAGACCGATATTTCCACCACCAAGGACTCCAAGGTTTTCAGGCAATTTGTCCAAGTTTTGGATACCTGTTGAGTCAAAGACGTTTTTGCTTGTAGCAAGTCCAGGGATTGGCAAGACGTTTGAAACAGCACCAGTGTTGATGACGATTGTTTCAGCAGTCAGTTCTTTCTTTTCATCACCAGCTTGGATTTCGATGACTTTATTTGAAAGGAAGTGAGCTTCCGCATCAAAGATATCTACGCCTGTACCAGCAACAGTCGCATAGTTTTTACCGTTAAGGCGACCAGTGATAGTGTTTTTGGTAGCAATGACTTCTTCAAAAGACATGTCTTTCTCAGCAGCAACTAGCAAAGTTTTAGTTGGGATACAACCGATGTTGATACAAGTTCCACCGTACATAGCTTTGCTACGTTCAACGAGAGCAACTTTTTTGCCAGCTGAAGCCAATTTACCTGCTAGTGTTTTACCAGCTTTACCAAATCCGATAACGATTAAATCATAAGTTAACATTTAGAGTTCCTCCTATTCGAATTTCATTCTAGCACAAGAAAAAAACTTTTGCACAATTCTGCTACGCTTTAAAAAAGTTTATGAAATAGTGGAAATTATAGCCTTACTTTCTCAGAAAAATCGTTTACATGATATTATCGATGGATTGGGCTATCTTTTGCTCTGGTCTTGTGTTATACTAGATAGGTTGCAAAGAAAACAGTACTTTTCTTTTGTGGAAAAGAAGCAACACGATTTTATATCCAGTATATGAAAATACGTCATAAAAAGAAAAGTATAAACTAAGCCCTATAGGGTGGCTTCGCACCACCTTTAGAAAGAAGAAGAACGTGAAATTTAATGAATTAAACTTGTCTGCTGATTTGCTAGCAGAGATTGAAAAAGCTGGTTTTGTAGAAGCCAGTCCTATCCAAGAACAAACTATTCCCTTGGCCCTTGAAGGCAAGGATGTTATCGGTCAAGCTCAGACTGGTACAGGAAAAACTGCAGCCTTTGGATTGCCTACTCTTGAAAAAATTCGTACAGAAGAAGCGACTATTCAAGCCTTGGTCATCGCTCCAACTCGTGAACTCGCTGTCCAAAGTCAAGAAGAACTCTTCCGCTTTGGTCGCAGTAAGGGAGTCAAGGTTCGCTCAGTATATGGTGGATCAAGCATTGAAAAACAAATTAAGGCTCTTAAATCTGGTGCCCATATCGTGGTGGGAACACCTGGTCGCCTTTTGGACTTGATTAAACGCAAGGCCTTGAAATTACAAGATATTGAAACTCTTATCCTTGACGAAGCAGATGAAATGCTCAATATGGGCTTCCTTGAAGACATCGAAGCGATCATTTCTCGTGTCCCTGAAAACCGTCAAACCCTACTCTTCTCAGCAACTATGCCAGATGCTATCAAACGTATCGGTGTTCAGTTTATGAAGGAACCTGAGCATGTGAAGATTGCTGCCAAGGAATTGACAACAGAATTGGTTGACCAATACTATATCCGAGTTAAAGAACAAGAAAAATTTGATACCATGACCCGTCTCATGGACGTGGAACAACCTGAGCTTGCTATCGTATTTGGTCGTACTAAACGCCGTGTAGATGAATTGACTCGTGGTCTTAAAATCCGTGGCTTCCGTGCAGAAGGAATTCATGGCGACCTAGACCAAAACAAACGTCTTCGTGTCCTTCGTGACTTTAAAAATGGGAATCTTGATGTTTTGGTTGCGACAGACGTTGCAGCGCGTGGGTTGGATATTTCAGGTGTGACCCATGTCTATAACTACGATATTCCACAAGATCCTGAAAGTTACGTTCACCGTATCGGTCGTACAGGTCGTGCTGGTAAGTCAGGTCAGTCTATTACTTTCGTTTCACCAAATGAAATGGGCTACCTCCAAATCATTGAAAACTTGACTAAGAAACGCATGAAAGGTCTCAAACCTGCAAGCGCAGAAGAAGCCTTCCAAGCAAAAAAACACGTAGCTCTCAAGAAAATTGAACGTGATTTTGCAGATGAGACTATCCGTGCCAACTTTGAGAAATTTGGCAAGGATGCTCGCAAGCTAGCAGCCGAATTTACTCCAGAAGAATTGGCAATGTATATTTTGAGTCTGACAGTCCAAGACCCAGATAGCCTTCCAGAAGTGGAGATTGCGCGTGAAAAACCACTGCCATTTAAACCATCAGGTAATGGCTTCGGTGGTAAAGCTAAGGGAGGTCGTGGAGGCCGTCGTGGGGACGACCGTCGAGACCGTGATCGCCGTGGCAATGGTCGTCGTGATGATTTCAAAAAAGGAAGTCGTGGCAATGATCGTTTTGATAAGGAAAAACGTTACCGTAAGGATAATAAAAAACCACGCAATACTTCAAGTGAAAAGCAAACAGGCTTTGTTATTCGTAACAAGGGCGATAAATAAGAAAAAGCGGTTCAAAATGAATCGCTTTTTTATATAAGGAGACCGAATGGAAAAGAAAGATAAATAAAATACATATATTATCTTATTGTAATGTTATAATACACAAACATAGGGAGCTTGTCAATAGAAAAGAAGCAATTTAATTAAAAATATTCTTGTTTTTTCAAATTGCAATTAAATAAGCAATTTTCAGATAATAATTGAAAATTTAAGCTGTTTATGTTATAATGATAGCGATTAAATTCGAGGTGAAAAATGGCACATTTATTAGAAAAAACTAGAAAAATTACTTCTATCCTGAAGCGCTCAGAGGAGCAGTTGCAGGAAGAACTTCCATACAATGCGATTACTCGTCAATTGGCAGATATTATTGACTGTAACGCCTGTATCGTCAATAGCAAGGGACGTCTCCTTGGTTATTTCATGCGTTACAAAACCAATACAGATCGTGTAGAGCAGTTCTTCCAAACTAAGATTTTCCCAGATGACTACATTCAAGGTGCGAACATGATCTACGATACAGAAGCCAATCTGACAGTTGATCATGATTTAAGTATTTTCCCTGTGGAAAGTCGTTCCGACTTTCCAGATGGTTTGACGACTATTGCACCGATTCATGTATCAGGGATTCGCCTTGGTTCTTTGATTATTTGGCGCAATGATAAGAAATTCGAAGATGAGGACTTGATTCTTGTTGAGATTGCCAGTACCGTTGTTGGGATTCAGCTTCTTAACTTCCAACGTGAAGAAGATGAGAAAAATATCCGTCGCCGTACTGCTGTTACCATGGCGGTTAATACCCTTTCTTACTCTGAACTCCGTGCTGTTTCAGCAATTTTAGGGGAATTAAATGGAAATGAAGGGCAGTTGACTGCGTCAGTGATTGCAGACCGTATCGGGATTACCCGTTCTGTGATTGTCAATGCCCTTCGTAAACTTGAGTCTGCGGGGATTATTGAAAGTCGCTCACTTGGAATGAAGGGAACCTATCTTAAGGTCTTGATTTCAGATATTTTTGAAGAAGTGAAGAAAAGAGATTACTAATGACTAAGGCTTTAATTTCGATTGATTATACAGAAGATTTTGTTGCTGATAGTGGGAAGCTGACAGCAGGCGCCCCAGCTCAAGCAATTTCAGATGCCATTAGCAAGGTGACTCGGTTAGCTTTTGAACGCGGAGATTACATCTTTTTTACCATTGATGCTCACGAAGAAAACGATTGTTTTCATCCAGAAAGCAAGCTGTTTCCTCCTCACAATTTGATTGGAACTAGTGGGCGGAATTTATACGGAGATTTGGGGACCTTTTATCAAGAACATGGTTCAGACAGTCGTGTCTTTTGGATGGATAAACGCCATTACTCAGCTTTTTCAGGGACTGACCTGGATATCCGCTTGAGAGAGCGGAGAGTGTCTACCGTTATCTTAACAGGTGTCTTGACGGATATCTGTGTCCTACATACAGCTATAGATGCCTATAATCTAGGATATGACATCGAGATTGTTAAACCAGCTGTTGCTTCCATCTGGCCTGAAAATCACCAATTTGCCCTAGGTCATTTCAAAAATACACTTGGAGCTAAGTTGGTAGATGAAAATCTAAATGAAATTTCAGAGTAATTTGGTTGATGAAATGAAAAAATTTGAAAAAAAGTGTTGACAAGAATCCCAAAAGTTGATATACTAGTAAAGTAATCGACGCGGGGATGGCGGAATTGGCAGACGCGCAGGACTAAGGATCCTGTGACCGCTTTAGGTCGTGAGGGTTCAAGTCCCTCTCTCCGCATAGGATAAGAGTTAGCTTAGGCTAGCTCTTTTGTTTTCATCTAATTCAAGTAGAGCAAAAAAATTTTTGCTCTTTTTTTGCATTTCATAAACATTTCATATTTGGATTTTATAATAGTCTTACAAATATGGAGGTGACAAATGAATCCAATCCAAAGAGCTTGGGCTTATGTCAGCAGAAAACGACTGAGAAGTTTTATTTTATTTCTAATTTTATTGGTCCTATTGGCTGGAATTTCAGCCTGTTTGACTCTGATGAAGTCCAACAAAACAGTTGAAACCAATCTTTACAAATCACTCAACACATCTTTTTCGATTAAGAAGATAGAAAATGGTCAGACTTTCAAGCTGTCGGACCTAGTATCTGTAAGCAAGATTAAGGGACTGGAAAATGTCTCTCCTGAACTCGAGACGGTCGCAAAATTAAAAGACAAGGAAGCGGTGAGTGGCGAGCAGAGCGTGGAGCGTGATGATTTATCAGCTGCAGACAAAAACTTGGTTAGTTTAACAGCTCTTGAGGATTCATCTAAGGATGTGATCTTTACCAGCTCGGCTTTCAATCTAAAAGAAGGGCGACACCTTCAAAAAGGGGATTCCAAGAAAATCTTGATCCACGAAGAGTTGGCCAAGAAGAACGGTCTTACGCTTCATGATAAGATTAGCTTGGATGCTGGACAGTCAGAATCTGGCAAAGGACAAACAGTAGAGTTTGAGATTGTCGGCATCTTTTCTGGTAAAAAACAGGAGAAATTCACAGGCTTATCTTCCGACTTCAGTGAAAACCAAGTCTTTACAGACTATGAAAGTAGCCAAATCCTTTTGGAAAATGGTGAACCTCAAGTCAGTTCAGCTCGCTTCTATGTAGAAAATCCTAAGGAAATGGATGGACTTATGAAGCAGGTGGAAAACTTAGTCTTGGAAAGTCAAGGCTACCAAGTCGAGAAGGAAAGCAAGGCTTTTGAACAAATCAAAGACTCAGTTGCTACCTTCCAAACCTTCCTGACCATCTTCCTTTATGGGATGTTGATAGCTGGAGCTGGAGCCTTAATTTTGGTCTTGTCTCTTTGGTTGAGAGAAAGGGTTTACGAAGTGGGAATCCTTCTGGCACTTGGAAAAGGCAAGAGCTCGATCTTCCTACAGTTCTGTTTAGAGGTAGTTTTGGTATCTCTTGGTGCTTTGCTTCCAGCATTTATTGCAGGAAATACAATCACATCTTACCTACTCCAAACCCTACTAGCAAGTGGAGATCAGGCAGCTCTACAAGATACACTAGCCAAAGCAAGCAGTTTATCAACCTACATCCTATCTTTTGCAGAATCCTATGTTTTTCTAGTTCTGCTTAGTTGCTTATCTGTAGCCCTTTGTTTCCTATTTTTATTTAGAAAATCGCCTAAGGAAATTTTATCATCTATTAGTTAATACTCTTCGAAAATCTCTTTAAACCGTGTCAGCTTCGCCTTGCCGTACTCAAGTACAGCCTGCGGCTAGCTTCCTAGTTTAATCTTTGACTTTCATTGAGTATAATAAGAAGGAGAAATCATGACTTTATTACAATTGCAAGATGTTACCTACCGTTATAAGAACACTGCTGAGGCAGTTTTATATCAGATCAATTATAATTTTGAACCCGGGAAATTTTACAGTATCATTGGTGAGTCAGGAGCAGGAAAATCTACTCTCTTGTCCCTACTTGCTGGTCTAGATAGTCCTGTTGAAGGTTCTATCCTTTTCCAAGGAGAGGACATTCGTAAGAAGGGGGATTCCTACCATCGTATGCACCATATTTCCCTGGTCTTTCAAAATTATAACTTGATAGATTATCTTTCTCCACTGGAAAATATCCGCTTGGTCAACAAAAAGGCAAGTAAGGATACACTTCTTGAGCTTGGTTTGGATGAAAGTCAGATCAAGCGGAATGTTCTCCAGTTATCAGGTGGTCAACAACAACGTGTTGCCATTGCTCGCAGTTTGGTCTCAGAAGCTCCAGTTATTCTAGCAGATGAGCCAACAGGAAATCTAGACCCTAAAACTGCTGGAGATATTGTCGAACTGCTCAAATCACTTGCCCAGAAAACAGGTAAATGTGTCATCGTCGTAACTCACAGCAAAGAAGTGGCACAAGCGTCAGATATTACACTTGAGTTGAAGGACAAGAAACTGACTGAAACTCGTAATACTAGTAAATAATTTGAGCTTGTTTTGATAGAATTATAAAACAAAATCTAGAAAGGGAACCTATGTTACACAACGCATTTGCCTATGTTACAAGGAAGTTTTTCAAATCGATTGTCATCTTCCTGATTATTCTCCTCATGGCGAGCTTGAGTTTGGTCGGCTTGTCGATCAAGGGAGCTACTGCCAAGGCTTCTCAGGAGACCTTTAAAAATATCACCAATAGCTTCTCCATGCAAATCAATCGTCGCGTTAATCAAGGGACGCCACGTGGTGCTGGGAATATCAAGGGTGAAGATATCAAAAAAATCACCGAAAACAAGGCCATCGAGTCTTATGTTAAACGCATCAACGCTATAGGAGATTTGACTGGATATGAACTCATCGAAACGCCAGATACCAAGAAAAATCTGACACCTGACCGTGCTAAACATTTTGGAAGTAGCTTGATGATTACAGGTGTCAATGACTCCTCTAAAGAAGACAAGTTTGTCTCTGGTTCTTATAAATTGGTTGAAGGAGAGCACTTAACAAACGACGACAAGGACAAGATCCTCCTGCACAAGGACTTGGCAGTCAAACACGGCTGGAAAGTAGGGGATAAGGTCAAACTAGACTCTAATATCTACGATGCAGACAATGAAAAAGGTGCCAAGGAAACAGTTGAAGTGACAATCAAGGGACTCTTTGATGGTCACAATAAGTCGGCAGTAACCTACTCACAAGAACTCTACGAAAATACAGCTATCACAGACATTCACACTGCTGCAAAGCTTTATGGATACACAGAAGACACAGCTATTTATGGGGACGCAACCTTCTTTGTAACAGCGGACAAGAACTTGGATGATGTTATGAAAGAGTTGAATGACATCAGTGGTATCAACTGGAAGAGCTATACTTTAGTTAAGAGCTCCTCTAACTACCCAGCTCTTGAGCAATCCATCTCTGGTATGTACAAGATGGCCAATCTCCTCTTCTGGGGCAGCTTGAGTTTCTCAGTTCTTCTCCTTGCCCTCTTGCTCAGCCTTTGGATCAATGCCCGTCGCAAGGAAGTGGGTATTCTCCTCTCTATTGGTCTCAAGCAGGCAAGTATCTTGGGTCAATTCATCACTGAATCCATCTTGATTGCCATCCCTGCTCTCGTTTCTGCTTACTTCCTAGCCAACTACACATCTCGTGCGATTGGAAATACTGTTCTTGCCAATGTCACTTCAGGTGTTGCCAAACAGGCTAGCAAGGCGGCTCAAGCTTCTAACCTTGGTGGTGGTGCAGAAGTAGATGGCTTTAGCAAGACCTTGTCGAGCCTAGATATTTCCATTCAGACATCAGACTTTATCATCGTCTTTGTCCTTGCTTTAGTTCTAGTCGTTCTCGTTATGGCGCTTGCTTCAAGCAATCTCCTTAGAAAACAACCAAAAGAGCTTTTGCTGGATAGCGAATAAGTTTGAAAAAATTAGTCTAAAATAGAGACTGCATCTTGTTTTTATATTCCAGAATGGTGGATAGAGAATGATTATTTAACAATTCAAAATAGAGCCGAAAGCAGTGGTGAAAATCATTGCTTTTAGTTGCTTTCTTTGTACTTTAGTCTTAAATATGATATACTAAGGTTATGGAATTTATTAGAAAGGAATTTCACATTTTATATATGGAATTGTGCATAAAAATCTATAGAAATTTTATCTTGAAAATAGATAGATAAATCTGTAGAAGCCTATCCATATTGCAAACATAGGCTAGTAGACTTAGGTAGGGTCTACTTTGGAAAATATAGAATAGTGAGGAAAAATAAACATTATGAGACAAACAAATGTTAGAGGGACATTATCCCTACGTGGCTTTAGAAAATTGAGAACTGGTGCAATTGTTGCAACAGGTGTGATTTTATTGGGGCTGGGCTTTTTAGCTCCAACTGTTTCCGCTAACGAACAAGATGGTGTTTGGGTAGCTAGAACAGTTGCAGAAGTAAAAGCTGATATTCAAAATATAGACAATTTATCACACTACACAATTAAATGGGGAGATACACTAAGTGCTATTAGTGGAGCAACGGGGCTATCTGTTGATAGTTTGGTTGAGATAAATCGTATTGCAAATAGAGATTTGATTTTTGCTAATAATAAATTGTATTTTAGCGAAGAAGCTTTTCTAAAAGATGGAAATACAGAAGTCAAAAGACAGCGAGTGTCGATTGATAATTCTGGTAGCTGTCAAAGTTATGAAGTTGAAACAAAGACAAATACTGTAACTGGAGAGCAAACTACTACAGTTAAACAAACGACACCAGTAGTTGTGGAAACACCAGCAGTATCGCCAGCACTGAAAGCAGAAACACCAGTCACAGTTGCGCCAAAATCAGACGAGTCAGCGACACCAGCGTTGAAAACTGAAGAACCATCAGCGCCAGCACCGAAAACAGACGAGCCAGCGACCCCAGCGCCGAAAGCAGACGAGCCAGCGGCATCAGCACCGAAAGCAGATGAGCCAGCGACACCGGCACCGAAAGCAGATGAGTCAGCGACCCCAGCGCCGAAAGCAGACGAGCCAGCGGCATCAGCACCGAAAGCAGATGAGCCAGCGACCCCAGCGCCAAAAGCAGAAGAACCAGTATCTCCAGCGCCAAAAGCAGAAGAACCAGCGACTCCAGCACCGAAAGCAGAGGAACCAACGACATCCGCACCGAAAGCAGAGGAACCAACGACATCCGCACCGAAAGCAGAAGAACCATCGACACCTGCACCAAAAGTGGAAGAACCAGTGACACCTGCGCCAAAAGAAGAGACTCCAGCAACTCCAGCGCCGAAAGCAGAGCCAGCAACTCCAACACCGAAAGTGGAAGAGCCAGCGACTCCAGCGCCGAAAGAAGAGACTCCAGCAACTCCAACACCGAAAGCAGAAGAGCCAGTGACTCCAGCGCCGAAAGCAGAAGAGCCAGTGACTCCAACACCGAAAGTGGAAGAGCCAGCGACTCCAGCGCCGAAAGAAGAGACTCCAGCAACTCCAGCACCGAAAGCAGAAGAGCCAGTAACTCCATCGCAACCGGCGGAAGGAACACCAGCAGGTTCAGGAGTGACAGAAACCCCAGTGCCAGCGCAACCGGCGGAATACCAACCAGCAGCGCCAGGAACAACAGAAACCCCAGTGCCAGCGCAACCGGTGGAAGACCAACCAGCAGCGCCAGGAGCGACAGAACAACCAACTCCATCGAAACCGGCGGAAGGAACACCAGCAGGTTCAGGAGCAACAGAAACCCCAGCGCCAGCGCAACCGGCGGAAGACCAACCAGCAGGTTCAGGAGCAACAGAAACCCCAGCGCCATCGAAACCAACTGAAGACCAACCAGCAGCGCCAGGAGCAACAGAAACCCCAGTGCCAGCGCAACCGGTGGAAGACCAACCAGCAGCGCCAGGAGCAACAGAAACCCCAGCGCCAGCGCAACCGGCTGAAGACCAACCAGCAGGTTCAGGAGCAACAGAAACCCCAGTGCCAGCGCAACCGGTGGAAGACCAACCAGCAGCGCCAGGAGCAACAGAAACCCCAGCGCCAGCGCAACCGGCTGAAGACCAACCAGCAGGTTCAGGAGCAACAGAAACCCCAGCGCCAGCGCAACCGGCGGACGACCAACCAGCAGGTTCAGGAGCAACAGAAACCCCAGCGCCAGCGCAACCGGCGGACGACCAACCAGCAGGTTCAGGAGCAACAGAAACCCCAGCGCCAGCGCAACCGGCGGACGACCAACCAGCAGCGCCAGGAGCAACAGAAACCCCAGTGCCAACGCAACCGGTGGAAGACCAACCAGCAGCGCCAGGAGCGACAAAAACCCCAGTGCCAACGCAACCGGTGGAAGACCAACCAGCAGCGCCAGGAGCGACAGAACAACCAACTCCATCGAAACCGGCGGAAGAAACACCAGCAGGTTCAGGAGTGACAGAAACACCAACTCCAGCGCAACCGGCGGAAGGAATACCAGCAGGTTCAGGAGCAACAGAAACCCCAGCGCCATCGAAACCAACTGAAGACCAACCAGCAGCGCCAGGAGCGACAGAACAACCAACTCCAGCGCAACCGGCGGAAGGAATACCAGCAGGTTCAGGAGCAACAGAAACCCCAGTGCCAACGAAACCGGCTGAAGAAACACCATCAGGTTCAGGAGCAACAGAAACCCCAGCGCCAGCGCAACCGGTGGAAGACCAACCAGCAGCGCCAGGAGCAACAGAAACCCCAGCGCCAGCGCAACCGGCTGAAGACCAACCAGCAGGTTCAGGAGCAACAGAAACCCCAGCGCCAGCGCAACCGGCGGACGACCAACCAGCAGCGCCAGGAGCGACAGAACAACCAACTCCATCGAAACCGGCTGAAGA